>DATBMH010000105.1:0-62305 GCA_036554945.1 Gaiellaceae bacterium
GCGAAGTAGAGCCAGCCCATGCTCCCGTCGCCGCCGATGAACTTGGCCGGGTCGTCCAGAACCGACTCGAAAATGAGATACGCCGGAATCGACGTGAGGAACGTGATGATGAACAGCACTCCGAAGATCCGGCCGTGCCTCTGGTCGTCCGCCATACGCCCGCCTCCGTCGTTGTCGCCGTGGACTGGACGGTGACCCTATAACGCGACTCCGAAACGCTTCACTCACAACCGATTCATGCCGAGACGCTGGAACGGCGCGGCGCGGAGTCCGTGGCCGTCAGGTCGATCACCGTCCCACCCGAGCCGACGAGGTACTCGTCGAGGAGAGTGGCGTCGGTCGACCGGCTCGCAAGTGCCGCCCTGTAGACACATCCACGGCGAGGGGCGATCACGACGGGTTCGGTGACGCGCTTGCGCGCCAGTTGCGCGCCGGCGAGCCGCCAGATCCAGCCGTCTCGAGCCGTCTCAGGCGGTCAACGCGACGTGGCGGCGGTGAGCGCCGATCGAGCCGCGAGCGGCTTGATCAAGCGCTAACCGCCTAACCAAGCCGGCCTCTCGGCGAGTGCCCCCGGCAAGAATCGAACTTGCGCACGCGGTTTAGGAAACCGCTGCTCTATCCACTGAGCTACGGGGGCGTTTTCGGCTTGTACAAGCCGATTCCGGGCCATGCTAGCTCCTCGTGCCGCGCGGGGCTCCGGGGCGGTGGAGGTGCGGGAAAACACCGACTCCGTTCCAGGTTGCCCGCGGATGGAACCGCGCTCCGGCTCGATGACGCTTACGGCGAAAGGAGGTAGACGATGAAGATCCTCGTGGCATACGACGGATCGGAGAGCGCGCAGCGCGCCCTCGCGCAGGCTGCCGAGCTCGCCGGCCAGAACGGCGCCCACGTGTCGGTCGTCAGCGTGGCCGAGCCGCTTCCGCAGTTCGGACGCGCCGGCGCGATGCTCACACCCGAAGAGGAGGAAGAGCGGATCCACGAGCTCGGCGATGCGAAGGCGACATTGGCCGAGCGAGGCGTGTCGGCGAAGATCGTCGAACGCAAGGGCGACGCAGCCTCGATGATCATCGACGAGGCCGAGAAGGAGGACGCGGACCTGATCGTCATGGGCACCCGCGGCCTCAATACCGCGCAGCGCTGGCTGCTCGGCTCCGTCAGCTCACGGGTCGTCCAGCACGGCCCCTGCAACGTGCTCGTGGTTCGCTGACCGCGGCAGACGGAAGTCGGAAGAGGGCGGCCGACGCGTCGCCCTCTTCGCGCGGTCCGTCGCCACCGGCGTACGATTGCGGACGTGCAGCGGACACAGCACGACCGCTTGCGCGCTCTCCTGGACGCCGGCATCGCCGTCTCGTCTGAGCTGTCGCTCGATCTCGTTCTCCAGCGGATCGTCGAGGCTGCGGCGGCGCTCACGGAGGCGCAATACGCAGCCCTCGGGGTGATCGACCCTGCCCGCCGCGAGCTCGAGCAGTTCGTGGTCACCGGCATCGACGACGAGGCCAAGGAGGCGATCGGCAGCCTTCCCCGCGGGCGCGGGATCCTCGGGGTCCTGATCGACGACGCCACGCCGCTCCGGCTGGACGACCTCGCCGCGCATCCGCGGTCGGTCGGGTTCCCGGCGAATCACCCACCGATGAAGAGCTTCCTCGGCGTCCCCGTGCTACTGCGCGGAGTGGCGTACGGGAACCTCTATCTGACGGAGAAGCGGACCGGAGCGTTCACGGACGAGGACGAGGAGATCGTCCAGCTCCTGGCCGCGCAGGCTGCGGTCGCCATCGAGAACGCGCGCCTGTACGAGTCCGCGACTCGCTGGCTCCACCAGCTGGAGTCGCTCACCGAGGTCGGGAACGCGCTCTCCACCGAGATCGAGCTCCCCAAGCTGCTCGATCTCGTCGTCACCCGTCTCCGCGACCTGATCGGCGCACGCCTGGTCTTCATCGCCTTCCCCGAGCCGGGCGGGCAGGTCGTGATCGACGCAGTCGCGGGCGAGGACGCCGGGAAGTACGCCGGGATGAGCCTGGGGCACGACCGGTCGAAGACCACACGGGTGCTGGAGCGCCGCCGCAGCGAGCGCGTGGACTCGCTGATCGACGACCTCGAGGTCGACCAGACGGCAGCTCGGGAGATGGGGGCCCAGACCGGCCTGTGGGTGCCGCTGCTCGTCCGCGATCGACCGATCGGCGTCCTGGTCGCGCACGACAAGCAGGCTGCCGACCTACGGTTCACGGATGAGGATCTCCGGATCGCCGAGACGTTCGCCGAGCGGGCCGCGGTCGCCATCGACCTCTCCGAGCGGGTCGCCGGCGACTCGCTTCGCCAGGTGGTCGAGGGTCAAGAGCTCGAGCGGCAGCGGCTGGCGCGAGAGCTCCACGACGAGACCGGCCAGGCGCTCACCTCGATCCTGCTCGGTCTGCGAGGGATCGAGGACGCCGCCGCCGACCGGCCGGACATCCGCGAGGCGGTGCTCTCGCTCCGCGAGATCGTCGTCGAGACGCTCCACGACGTTCGCCGGCTCGCGGTCGAGCTTCGACCGAAGGCGCTGGACGACTTCGGGCTCGTGCCGGCGCTCGAGCGGCTGGCCGAGACGTTCGCGGAGCAGACGGGGGTCAACGTCCAGGTCGAGGCACCGCTCTCGCCTGGAAGACTTCCACCGGAGATCGAGACTGCGCTCTACCGGATCATCCAGGAGGCACTGACGAACGTGGTCAAGCACGCACATGCGGAGAACGTCAGCGTCGTGGTCACGCGCAAGCCGGGCGCGGTGACTGCGCTGATCGAGGATGACGGCGAGGGGTTCGACCCCACCGCCACACGTGAGGAGGGTCTCGGGCTGCTCGGCATGCGGGAGCGGATCGCGCTCCTCCGTGGACGTGTCACCGTCGAATCGGCGGCGGGAGCCGGGACCACCGTCGCGGTCGAGGTCCCGATCCCGTGAGCGTCCGCATCATCGTCGTCGACGACCATGCCGTCGTCCGAGCCGGCCTCCGCATGCTCCTCGATGCCGAGGACGACCTGGAGGTCGTCGCCGAGGCGTCGGACGCCCGAACCGCGGTCTTCGAGGTCCGGGCGCAGAAGCCGGACATCGTCGTGCTCGACGTGGTCATGCCGGGGCGCAGCGGCATCGAGTCGATCCCGGACCTGCTCAAGGAGTCGCCCGAGACGAAGGTCCTCGTGCTGTCGATGCAGGACGACCCCAGCTACGTCCGCGAGGCGTTCGCCGCCGGCGCGAAGGGCTACGTGCTGAAGGAGGCGGCGGACGCGGAGGTCGTGGACGCGGTGCGGGAGGTCGCCGAGGGCCGCCAGTACGTCCATCCCGCGCTCGGCGCGCGCCTCGTGGCGGCCGATGCGCAGGAGCGCGAGCGGGCAGAGAGCGATCCGCTCTCGGACCGCGAGCACGAGGTCCTCCGGCTGCTCGCACTCGGGCACACGAACCAGGAGATCGCGAAGGAGCTCTTCCTCTCGGTGCGCACGGTCGAGACGCACCGCGCGCACATCATGCAGAAGCTCCGGATCGCCACCCGGGCCGAGCTCGTCCGCTACGCGCTCTCCGTCGGCCTGCTCGACGACGCGGCCGAAGCCCAATCCTGAGCTAGCTCAGGAAGAGCACCTGCAGCGCGACCATCACGGCGGTTGCGACCGCCGTCGCGCCCGCGACCGCGCCCGCGCTCGCCGTGCGGCGCGCATCCGGCAGCAGCTGCACGCCGACCATCCAGACCATCGCGCCGCCGGCGAAGCCGAGCCCGACCGGCAGGAACGGCTGGAACCACTCGACGAGCAGGAACGCCGGCACGGCCATCAGCGGCTGGGGCAGGCTCGAGAAGACGCTCCAGCCCGCGGCTCGCCCCACGCCGATCCCGCGAGGGACGAGGACGAGGCTGATCGCGAGACCCTCGGGGATGTTGTGGACGGCGATCGCGGTGGCGATCAGGACGCCCAGCGCCTGCCCGTCGCCGAACGCGACACCGACGCCGACACCTTCCGTGAACGAGTGCACCGTCATCACGCCGACGATCATCACGGCGCCTCGCGCATCGGCTCCGCGCAGAACGCCGAACTCGACCTCACGCCGGTGCCCGAGCAGTCGCCGCGTCAGGACGATGAAGACCGCGCCTGCGACCGCGCCGGCGGCGGTGCGACCGGGCCCTGAGCGGATCCCCTCGAGGAAGAGCCCGACGCTGGCGCCGAGCATGAACCCCGCTGCGGCGGCGGTCGCGAGCCCGACGCCCCGATCGTGGATCTGGCGGCCGAGGAGCAGCGGGAGAGCGCCGAGGCCCGTCGCCAGCGCCGTGACCAGTGCGGCAGCGAAGACGACCCAGGCGCTCACGAAACGACCCTAAGACATGAAAGAGGGCGGCCCGTCGGCCGCCCTCTCCACCCGAGCGGAGTCGCCGCTCAGTGCGTTGGAACGGCTGCGCGGGGGGAAGCCGCCGCGGTGGCCGGCTCTTCCTCCTTCCGCAGCACGCCGCTCAGGACGAGGATGAGGAACCCGATCCCGGTGAGCAGGAGCGCGACTCCCATCACCATGCCGAAGAGCGCGAGCCGCTCACCCATGAACGCCATGGTCAGTGCGGTGGTGAGCGCCGTCTCGGTCACCCAGATGTTCCGGGCGCCGTTCGCGACCGGCTGGCCCGTCTTCGGGTCCTTGGCCGCTGCGGCCTCGTCGTTCGTCTCGTTGCCCTGCGGATCCAGGTACCTGCCCATCTCCGCGTACGTCCGGCCGCCGGTGGACTCGAGCGCGTGCTTCCGCATCACGTCTGCGAACGCCCGGGCCTCCGAGCCGGTGTTGACCTTCTGGCCAGGGATCGTCGAGTCAGGCGTGCCGACGATGTTCTCCTGGGCGAGGTTGTCACGAACCTCGTTGAAGCCCCATGCGCCGAGGGCGATCGAGCCGGCCCCGAAGGCGATGAGGATGACGCTTGCTGCGATGCCTCCATATTCGAAGAGCTTCCTCTTCATGGCGACTCCTTTCTCGAGTGCTTCTTCCATGCACGGATCCTGGGCGGCGGCGTCCTGTGCGCCATCGGGGCTCGTCCGCCGCCCGGCTGCGGGTTTTCGCGGAGCCGCGCTGCGGTCGATTCGCGCCTCAGGCGACGCTGCGCGCGGTGCGGCGGGGAAGCGCCTCGGAGACGGCCCGCCCGTCGAGCATCCCGACGACGCGGTCGGCGCGGGACGCCACGCGGTCGTCGTGACTGACGACGAGCAGCGTCAGCCCGCGCTCCACCCGCAGCCGCTCCAGGAGGTCGAGCACCTGGGCGCCGGCCTTCGAGTCGAGGCTGCCCGTAGGCTCGTCCGCGAGGAGCACCGGCGGGTCGTTCGCGAGCGCTCTCGCAATCGCAACGCGCTGGCGCTCGCCTCCGGAGAGCTCTGCGGGCCGGTTGTGCTGCCGTTCGCTCAAGCCCACCAGGGCAAGGAGCTCGGATGCCCGCGCCCGTCGCTCGGGCCCCGAGCGGCCGCCCTCGAACATCGGCACCTGGACGTTCTCGTCTGCCGAGAGGGTGGGCAGCAGGTTGTGGAGCTGGAAGACGAGCCCGATGTGCCTCGCCCGGTAGTGGTTCAGGTCCCCGCGCTCCGCAAGCTCGTGGCCTCCGACGCGGATCGACCCTGTGTCGGGCTGGTCCAGCGCGGCGATCAGATGCAGCAGCGTCGACTTCCCGCAGCCCGACGGGCCGGTGAGCGCGACGAACTCGCCGGCGGCGACCTCGAGGTCCATGCCGCGCAGCGCGCGGATGCGTCCGCCGTCGAAGCTCTTCTCGACCCCCTCGACCGCGATCGCCGGCTCACTCATGCCTCAGCGCCTCCACCGGGAGGAGCCTGACCGCGCGCACGGCGGGGTACGCGGCGCCTGCGAGCGCGACGCCGACGGCGATCACGAGTGCACGCGTCACGAGCTCGGGAGTGAACTCCGGGCGCAGGAACGACTCGACGCTCGGAATCCGCGCGACGCCCTGGGCGGCGAGCCATCCGAGCCCGAGGCCGATGAAGGCCGCCACGAGACAGAGGAGCAGCGACTCGCCGATCACCATGCGGACGATCCGGCGGCCGCTCCATCCGACCGCGCGCAGGATCCCGATCTCGCGCGTCCGCTCGAAGACGGACATGATCATCGTGTTCATGACGCCGATCGCGCCCAGCAGAACCGCAAGGACGGAGATGGCGACGTTGCCGGCGTCGAGGAACCTCAGGCCCTGGTCGACGTCGCCGTAGTCCGACAGCGTGCTGACGCTCGTGAGCTGCGGGATCTCCTCCTCGATGCGCGCCGCGAGCGCGAGGGCGTCCACGCCCGGCTCGGCCGTGACGTACACCGCCGTCACCGCGGCCTGCTTGCGCGCGAGCCCCTGGACGGTGACGAGCGGCGCGTAGGCGCCGCCGTTCTCCACGATGCTCCCGGCGCGGTAGACGCCCACCACCCGGAAGTCGGTCTCCTCGATCGTCACCGTGCCGCCGACGCCCACCGCGAGCCTCGCGGAGGCGTCCGCGCCGAGCAGGGCCTCGTGCGTCGCCCCGTCCGCGAGCAGGCGGCCGGCGAGGATGGTCGGCGGCGTCCCACGGAGCTCGTTCGGCCGAACGCCGAACGTTGCGAAGAAGGGGCTCGAGCCGACGCGCGAGTAGTGCATCAGCACACCCAGCGTGCGCTCGACGCCTGGCGTCTCGCGCACCGCCTGCTCCTCGGCCTCCGAGACGACGCTGAAGCTCAGATCCGCGGAGCCTTCCTGGGCGACCATGAAGTCGGCGCCCCCGACCCGCATCATGTCGCCCGCCATCGCCTTCAGGCCGCCCGTGATCGCCCCGAGGGCGACCACGGTCGTGATGCCGACCGCAATGCCGACGACGGTGAGCAGCGTGCGGACGCGCTGCCGGGCAAGGTTCTTCAGCACGAGCGTCGAGAACCTCATGGCTCCACTCTTCCGCTGCGGGCGCAGGGCGACATCAGCGCCGCTCCGCATCGGGTGCGCGGAGAACTACTGACGCCGCCGCGCCGGCCGGCGACGATCATCGGGGCATGCAGATCAGCTATGCCGTCAGCTGGCAGGAGTCGGACGGGCAGAGGCATTCGGGCCGCCTGGAGCTGGGAGCCGAGGGGCTGTCTCTCGACGGCCGGAACGGGGAGGGCTCGGTCACACGGCTCATCCGCTACGGCGAGATCCGAGCCTTCCGCCTTGCCCGCTCCACCGGCGACCGGCTGCAGGGCCGGCCGACGCTGGTGCTCGAGCTCGGCGACGGGCGGCGGCTGAAGGTGGCGAGCATCGCGCAGCCGGGAATCGTGGCCGAGCTCGCCGACCGACTTTCGAGCATCTCGAAAGGGAGGCACGGCAGGGAGCTCGAGGCGATCGTCATCCCCATTCGCGAAGGGAAGCACGCGGAGGCGGAGGCGCTCCTCGAGGCGGGTCCTCCCTTCGACCCGGCCGCGTTCGGGCTCACCAGCCACGACGTGTACGTGACCGACCGCGAGATCATCTTCGTCTTCGAGGGCTCGCCTGATCTCTTCCGCGAGCACCTCGCCCATGACGGGGCCGTGTTCGAGGCCGCCGAAGCATGGCGCCCGCTGATCGACGGGCCGATCCGCCTGGGGCTGCGGGCGTACGCCTGGCCGAGCTAGCCGGCGGGCTTCCGGAGCGGCGCAGGTCGGAGGAACGCGGGCACGGCCGCTCGTTCGAGCCGACCGTGCCCGGCCTCCTCACTCATACCGCAGCGCCTCCGCCGGGTAGATCCGCGACGCGCGCAGCGCCGGGGCCAGCGTCGCGAGCAGCGCAGCCAGGTAGACGGCGCCGAAGATGATCGCCAGGTTCACCCACGGGACGACGATCTGGATGTCGCTCCAGCTCGCCTGGCTCGACGTGTCCCCGACGACGTTGACTGCGACGATCAGGGCGAGCAGCGTTCCGACCACGATCGCGGTGAGCGCGATGAAGGACGACTCCAGCAGGAAGGCCGCCTGGATCATCCGCCGCCGGAACCCGAGGGCCCGGAGGATCCCGATCTGCTGCCGGCGCTCGACGACTGCGCGGGCGCTGATCACGCCCAGCGCGGCGATGCCGACGATCAGGCCGAGGCCCATGAAGCCCTGGATCAGGCGGTTGAACGTCCAGGAGACGGCGATCGTGTCCTCGAGCACCTGCTCGACCGCGTCGGCTTCCAGGCCGTTCGCGACGAACGCGGATTCGAGCTTCGGGACCAGCGCCCTCGGGTCGACGCCGTCGGCCGTCGCGAAGTAGTACGCCGTCGGGCGTACGCGGTCGCCGTAGGTGCCGGCGAGGGTCTCCTGCGACGTCCAGATCCCGGCGAGCTCGAACGGGACGGTGTCGGCGAGGATGCCGATCACGGTCACGGTCCGCGCCTTGCCGGTCTGGGGGTCGCGGGTGGCGACCTGGAACGGCTCGAACACGCCGTCCTCGAGGACGAACCCGTGGAGCTTGAAGTCCGGCGGGACGTTGCCCGCGTTCCAGTTGTCGCGCCTCGGCGCGACGATCGCGTCGACCACTGCCAGGCCGGGCTCGCCGGCGAGGGCCTTCCACACCGCGGGCGCGCCGTCGTAGCCGCGCGCCAGGGCGGCCATGCCGTAGCTCGTATGCTCGAGGTAGGCACGGTCGAAGCCGCGGACCGGGTAGTCGGCGAACTCGTCGTCGTACCCGACCTGTCGGGCTTCGGCGTTCAGGAGCGACTGCTCGGCGACGACGGTGAACTGCGCCGGGTCGAGGCCGCTCCGCGGGATCGCCGCGTTCATGTCCACGACCGGGTTCGTCGGGGCCGCTTGGGCGGCGACGTCGAACCCGCCCCCGAACTTCTCCACGTCGTTCGCGCTGTTGATGAACGACCCGGAGATCACGGCGCCGACCACGAGCGTGAAGACGACGAGCGTGAACATTGCGAGCGTGACCCCGGTTCGGAAGCGGTTCCGGAGGGGGTAGGCGATCGCGAGCTTCAGGACCGGCGCCACGCTCCGGATCCGGCCCACCGTGGCGGTCAGCCCGCCCAGGAGCAGGTCGGCGTTGTAGACGATCGTCCACGCGGCGCCCATGACGACGAAGATCCCGCTGAGGATCCAGACGCCGAAGCCCCACTTCAGCTCCTTGCCGGCCAGCGTCTCGACGGTGTCGAACGGCAGCAGCCAAAAGACCACGAGCAGGAGCCCGGCTGCGGTGAAGATCACCCGCTCGGGCGCTCGGAGCGCCCGCGCCACGAGCACGGCGCCGAGGATCAGCAGCGAGACGCCGAGCATGAACCCCGCCGCGTCGGCCGACGAGACGCCCGACATCGTCGTGAGCGCCCCGAAGACGAGCGCCAGCAGGCCGGGGATCCACCGCCGCTTCCGCGACTTGCGGGCGAGCGGTTCGGGCGTGTTGCGGATGGCCGCGACGATGTTCAGGCGGCTCACCCGCCAGGCGGAGATCGTCACGATGACGAAGGTGAGGATCACCCCCACGCCGTAGCCGACCACGAGGCTCGCCGGCTCGACGTGCTGCGTGATGGTCACGCCGGTGAAGTCGAGCGCGGAGGCCATCACGAAGACCATCCCGAACGCGACGGCAACCCCCATGAGGGCGCCGACCGCCGCGGCGAGCAGGTCGTACGCGAGGCCCTCGTACAGGTAGAGCTGCACGAGGTGGCCGCGCCTGGTGCCGACGGCGCGGGCGATTCCGAGCTCGCCTCGCCGCTCGGCGGCGAGCATGACGAAGATCAGGAAGATCAGCAGGGCCCCGGCGAAGATCGAGAAGCTGCCGAACGTCGTGAAGAGCGACATGAAGGCGTTCCCCTCCGCGTCGGCGGCCTCCAGCGCGTCCTGCTTCATCGGCTGGACCTCGAGCCCGAGCGGCTCGACGACCGGCTTCACGACCTTCGTGACCGCGTCGGTGTGCTCGACGCCGGAAAGCTCGTCGCCGGTGTTGGAGATCAGCACGTGCTTGATCTCCCCCTCGCGGTCGAGGAGCGTCTGGGCGGCGTCGAGGGGCATGATCAGCCCGGGCCCGTCGGTGCCGGATCCCTTGAAGTCCACGATCTCGCGGACGCGTGCCGGGGCGGAGTCGCCCTCCGCGTAGAGGCGCAGCCCGTGGCCCGGCGCGGCACCGAGCTCCTCCGCCGCCTCGGCGTTGAGGAACACCTCGGCGGACCGGAGGTCGTTGAGGTACAGCGGCCGGCCGTCGGAGTGCCGCGTGATGTCCCCGAAGGCGGCCAGGTGCGACTGGTCGCTCGCGAAGAGGGTCACGCGCGGCTCGCTCTGCCGCGTGGTGACGCTCTGGACCGCGAGCGGCTCGATGATCGCCGGCGCGACGCCGTCGATCAGGTCCTCGTGCCCGAGCAGCAGCTCGTACTCGACCTCGGGGAAGACGTCTTCGCTGAAGTACGCCACCCCGGTCGCCGAGCCGAGCTCGACGTCCGCGCCGATGTCGGCGCCGGCGACGGAGATCAGTTCGTCGGTTTCGCCCAGCGACGTGACGGCAGAGGTGCGGATCGTGTGGCTCATCGTGTCGCCGGTGACGAGCGCGGACGAGATGATCGCCGTGCCGAGCATCAGCCCGAGGACGATCAGCGCCGTGCGGGCCCGCCTCCGCGTCAGGTTCCGCAGCCCGAGCTTGAAGAAGATTCGATTGCGAAGCGCGAGGGCGCCCACGGCGCCCACGAGGACCGCCAGCGCCACGAGGATGCCCACGGCGAGCGGTCCCATCGGGATGCCGAAGAGCTCGTTCATCGTGCCCTCCTAGATCGCGATGCCGATCGGCTGATCGGCAACGACGACCCCGTAACGCTCCCGGCCGGGCGGCGAGCGGAACATCACCGCGTACCGCGCGAGGTGGTCGGAGTACTGGCCGGTCGGCGCGTACGCGTCGGCCGCCTCCTCCGTCTCCCAGAAGGTCAGGAGCAAGGCCTTGCCGTCCGGGTTCGCGAGCACGAACGTCCCCTCGTACTCAGGCACGTCCCTGAGCTGCGGGAGGACCTCGCCGCGAAACACCTCGACGGCCTCGTCCATGTCGATTCGTGTCATGTCGATCTCAAGCTGCGTGACCCGCGCGTACATGCGGCACCTCCAGGTACTCGTCCTCGACGACCTCGCCGTCGAGCATGCGGACGATTCGGTCGGCCTTGCGGCCGACGCTGATGTCGTGCGTCACGATCAGGAAGGTCAGACCGCGCTCCCTGTTCAGATGGCGCATCAGCTCGGTGATCTCGGCGGCGTTCTCGCTGTCGAGGTCGCCGGTGGGCTCGTCGGCCCAGACGATCGCCGGGTCGTTGACGAGCGAGCGGGCGATCGTCGTCCGCTGCCGCTCGCCTCCCGACAGCTCGTCGGGCACGTGACCGGCCCGCGGCCGGAGCCCCACGAGCTCGAGGGCGTCGAGCGCCTTCGCGCGGGCCTCCTTCGCCGGGACCCTCGACACGAGCAGCGGCAGCTCGACGTTCTCGACCGCCGTCAGCACCGGCATCAGGTTGTAGAACTGGAACACGAAGCCCATGTGGGCGGCGCGGTAGTCCGTCCGCTGCCGGTCCGACATCTGCGCCAGCGAGATGCCGTCGATGAGGACGTCTCCGCCGTCGATCGCATCCAGGCCGGACAGGCAGTTGAGGAGCGTGGTCTTCCCGCAGCCGGAGGGGCCCATGATCGCGACCATCTCTCCGCGCTGGACGGCGAGATCCACTCCCTTGAGGGCGTTCACCCGGACCGCGCCCGTCTCGTACGTCTTCTCGAGGTCCTTCGCCTCGACGATCGGCGCATCCATGGCAGCTCCTTCCTCTGAGAGGTCCGTCCCAGCGTGCGCCTCCACGCTCCGCACGCCATCGGCGTCGGTGCGGGTTTCGGCTGCGGGGAATCACGGACGCTGGTCCGCGCCGCCGCCGATGGCCGTTGCGTCCCTGCGCCCGATGCTGGGGGTCGATGACCGCTCAACCCCAGAGTCAGGAACGCCTCTGCTCACTCGCCGCGCTCGCCGGCCGCACCGAGATCTGCAAGCCCGACGAGTGCCCGCTCTGGGAGAACGGCGCGTGCCAGCTCGAGCCGATGCTCGAGCCGAGCGCCGCGGACCCGGACGACGAGGACGCCGCCTAGTCCCGGGGATTACCGCGAGCGGACGATCAGGACGGACGAGCCTGCCTCGTGCGCGACGCGCTCCGAGACGGAGCCGAGCGCCTTGATGCCCTGGAGGCCGCGACTGCCGACGATGATCAGGTCGGCGTCCGCCGACGCCTTGACCAGCGCCTCGACGGGAGCGTCGAGCACCTTGCGGACGCGCCTCGGGACGAGACGGCGCACAGCGTCGGTGTCGATGTCACCGTCCAGGGAGGCGACGAGTGGAACGAGCCTCGCGTTGAACCGCTGGGCGAGCTCGTCGGCGACCCGGTAGGCGACCAGCGACTCGTCGGAGCCGTCGATCCCGACGACGATCCGGCTCGGGAACTGCTCGCCGGCGCTTCGGGCCACGAGCACCGAGCACGGAGCCTTGTGGATCAGCTCCGTCGCCGTCGAGCCCATCACGATCCCGCGGAGGCGACCTGTGCCGTGCGACCCGACCGCCACGAGCGTGTGGTGCTCGCGCTCGATCTCCGCGAGCAGGACGTCCCAGGGCCGCCCGCGCCCGATGTCGGTCGTCGTCTCCACCATGCCGGCGGCGGCTTGCGCCTCGGTGAGCGACCGCGTGGCTGCCTCGACGAGCGGAGGCTCGTCGAGGAACGCGGGAACGGCCGGATTCGGCACGCCGCCCACGAGTGCCTCGGTGAGGTCGTAGGAGGCGACCAGCGACACCGGTCCTTGCGCCAGGATCGCCGCCTGCCTCGTGGCTTCGAGCGCCTCGGGCGACGAATCGATGCCGACGAGGACGCTCGCGAACGCGGGGGGCGCGCCCTCGGCGACCAGTTGTGGGTGCAGGGATCTCATGACGAGCCTCCTGAAGTCGATTCGGTGGTGGGGCGGACCACGAGGACGGAGCAGAGGGCCTTGTGGGCTACGCGCTCGCTGACGCTTCCCAGCGAGGTGAGGCCGTGGAGCCCGCGACTGCCGACCACGAGCAAATCCGCCTCCCGGGACAGCTCGGTCAGGGCCTCGACGGGCCTCCCGGGGTCCTGGACGAAGAACGGTGTCAGCTCGCGCACCGGTGCGAGGTCGACGGCCTTGCCGCCGGTCGCGGCGACCAGGCAGAGCTCGGAGCCGAAGCGCTCGGCGAGCTCCATGCCGACGGCCGCGGCGGCGAGCGAGTGCTCGGAGCCGTCGACCCCGACGAGGATGCTCGACGGGAACCGGCCGAACCGCGGCCGGCGCGCCAGCAGCACCGAGCACGGAGCCTCGTGCAGGAGCGTCGCGGAGACGCCGCCGAGCAGCGCGCCGAGCGCACGGCTGTGCCCGTGCGGGCCGGCGGCGACGAGCGTCGCGTCATACCGCTCGACCGCGTCGAGGAGGCACCTGGCCGGGCTCCCGGCGAGGATGTGGGAGCTGCCCGGCCGAACGGTCGCGATCGCCCGGTGAAGCGCCGCGTGGGCGGACTCGTCGAGCTGCGTGAGCACATGGCTCATCGCAAACCCGGCGTGCACCGCGGTGTCGACGTCGGTGACGGCGGCGACACGCAGGAGCCCGTCCGGCGAGCGAAGCCGCTCGGCCTGCCGCGCGGCCTCGAGGGCCTCGGGCGACTCGTCGACGCCGCAGACGATCCGGTCGAAGACGCCGAGCGCGGTTGCGGCCTGGACGGTCGTGCCGTCGCTGAAGTCGAGCATCTCGTACCTCCTTGTCGTTCCGATCGTCCCGCCGCCCCTTCCGCGGTGAATCGGGGAGGCCGCTGAACGCCGCTGCGGGAAAGCCGCTACGCGGGCTCGAGCAGCATCAGGGCCAGCAGCGCGGCGCGCTCGGCGAGCGAGTGCACGACGACGTGCTCGTCCGCTGCGTGGGCCCCGTCTCCGACGGAGCCGAGGCCGTCGAGCGTGGCGGTGAGCTCGCTCGTGAAGTTCGCGTCGGACCCGCCTCCCACCTGGCCCGCCTCGCCGACGTCGAGCCCGAGCCGACGGCCGAGCACATGCGCACGACGAGCGAGCTCGCGGTTCCGGTCGGTCGCGATCATCGGCGGGCGGCCGAAGCCGCCGTCCACGGTCACCGCGATCCCGGGCGGCAGGGCGCCCGGGGCACGCACCGCGCGGTCGAGCTCGACCGCCGTGTCGCTGTCGCGAACACGGACGTCCACGAGCGCGTGCGCCTCCGGGGCGACGACGTTCGCTCGTAGCCCGCCGTCGAGCGTGCCGACGTTCACCGTGATCCCCCGGTCGCGGTCGTTGAGCTCGAAGAGGCGCTCCACCTGATGCGCCAGCTCGCGAATCGCGCTGACGCCCTCCTCCGGGCTCGTGCCGGCATGGGCCGCTCGGCCGCGAACCGCGACGCGGTACCGGCCGATGCCCTTGCGCGCGGTCTTCACGCTGCCGTCGGGGCTCGACGGCGGCTCCAGCACGAGCGCCCGGACCGCGCCGGCGGCGAGGGGGCGGATCCACCGGACCGATCCTTCGCTGCCGACCTCCTCGTCCGAGTTGACGAAGACGACCGGGTCGACGGCCGGGGTCGCGCCGAGCTCGTGCAGCGCGCGAAGCGCGAAGATGAGCTGGACGAGCCCGCCCTTCATGTCGTAGACGCCGGGGCCGTAGAGCCTGCCGTGCTCGACGCGGGGCGGCATCGCGGCCGTCGTACCGAGGGGCCAGACCGTGTCGACGTGGCCGAGGACGAGCTGGTACGGCGCACCTCGGCTGCGGTCCTCGGGCCTGGCGTAGAGGTGCGATCCCTGGCCGGCGTGCACGAACCGGACGGCGAAGCCTGCAGCCCGGAGCTCCTCCGCGACGAGCTCGAGCGCCTCGCATTCCGCACCCGGCACGAGCGACGGCGACTCGGCGATCGCGAGACGACTCAGCAGATCGGCCATCTCCGCCTCGCGGTCACGGAGCCAGCCGAGAAGCCGTGCTTCCATCGCCTCAGCGGCTGAAGTCGGCGGGAAACGGGAACGAGAGCGAGCTCGACACAGCCGTGAACCGCCCGGGGCCGACGTAGGCGAGCGGCGCGAGCTGCCGCAGCAGCTCGGCGTCGTCCCGATCAGGGCTCCGAACGGCCTCGTTCCTCGCGGAGGCCGCGACGATCCGCCCGACGACCAGCGAGTCCTCTTCGAAGCGGACGATCTGCTCGAGCTCGCACTCGAGGAAGAGGTAGCACCCGTGGACGAGGGCCCCGTCGACGGTGGTCGCAAGGAACGTCGGCAGAGCCTCGAGCGACGGTTTCGTGCCGTCCGCCTCGCGGCGCGACGCGGCGAGCGCGGCCTGGACCACCTGGAACCGATGCGGGAAGCTGACCGTGAACTCGCCTTCCCGCTCGACGTTCCTGTGCGTTGCGTGGCGTGGCGTGCAGACGAATCCGAAGCGGCCGGTCCATCCCAGGGGCGTCGCCATGTGCTTCGGCGCGATGTCGTAGTGCCCCGACGGTTCCTTCGAGCCGACGAGGACGAGCGGGGCGACCGTGAAGACGCGCTCCCAGACATCGGCGGGATCGAGCGGCATCGTCGCGGTCTCCTGGCCCGGCGCGAAGGGGTCGAACATCCGCGTCGGCTCGCTCATGCGACCGCCTGCCTCGAGACGAGGTCGAGGGCCAGTGCGGCGTCGAGATAGACGTCGCCGCCGGGGAGGTCGTACGTGCGATCGAACTCCACGGCCCCGTTCACCTCGAGGACGATGTACCCCTCGTTCGTCGGCAGCAGGTCGACGCCGACGAACTCCGCCCCGATCGCGCGCACGGCGGCGACCGCCAGCCGGACGGCCTCGTCCGGCGGGTCGACCTGCCGCCTGGCGGCACCGAGCGAGACGTTCGTGCGCCACTCCCCCGGTTGCGCGATCCGCTCGACGGCTCCCACCATGCGGCTGCCGGCGATGATGACGCGCAGGTCGACACCACTCGTCGGGATCAGCTCCTGCGCGATACCGCCGCTCGTTCGGAACCAGGGCCGGTCGCGGAGCTCCTCCAGCGTGCGTTCGACGTCGGCGGGCGTCTCGCAGCGAAGGACGTCCCGTCCCCAGCTGCCGAAGCGCGGCTTCAGCACGAGCGGCGGCGGCAACCGTACCTCCCGCGAGCCCGGCGGCACGAACGTCGAGAGCGGATGCGGAACGCGTGCGTGCCGGAGACAGGAGGCCGTCGCGATCTTGTCGTGGGCGTTCGCCAGGGCCGTCGGTCCGTTCAGGACTCGCGCGCCGGCGTTCGCGGCGACCCGGAGGGCGACGAGCCCCGGCTCGATGCCGTCGAGCGTCGGCAGGACGTCCAGCCGTCCCAGCGCCACGTCGCCTGCGCGGAGCGCGAGCATCGCCCGCGGCGGCGTCAGGAGCGTCGCGCCCAGGCCTCGTTCGCGCCAGGCCTCGGCAAGTTGGCGGTTCGTCTCCTGGTGCCAGCCGACGATGCCGATGAGTGTCATCGTCCGAATCGTCCGCTCAGCCTGCTGACACGGCATCGCCAATAACCCACACCGGCGATCAGCGCCGCCGCGGATTCGCGGGGCACCGCGACGGTGGACACTCGTTGCGATGACCGGGACCCTGACCCAGTCGCTGCAGCGAAGGCACGACGAGCTTCGCCCGAAGGTCGAGCGGCTCGGCGCGACGGCGCGGCTGCTCCCGGAGCTCGACCACGCGGCCCGGGTCGCCGCCCTTCAGCCGATCCTGACGTTCCTCGACGGCGAGCTCGCACGCCACGCCGAGGCCGAGGAGCGGTGGCTCTACCCGGAGGTGGCGCGCCGGCTGCGCCACCCGCTCGCGACTGCGACGATGAAGCTCGACCACACGATCCTGCGGGAGCAGATCGCCGAGCTCTCGCTCGACGACGGCCGCGACCTGGACGCGCTGCAGGAAAGGCTCTACGGCATCGAGGCACTCCTCCTTGCCCACCTTCGGAAGGAAGAGGAGCTGTACCTCCCGCAGCTGGAGGACGAGAAGGACGCCGAGACGATCGCGGAGATCGAGCAGGCGATGCAGAGGTTCGAGGCCGGCCTGCCGGAGGTTCGCGCGGTCACCCCGATCGACGTCGACCGCAGGGAGTTCCCCTTCAGCGGCTCCGAGCTGGCCCGGCTCGTCTTCCTCCTGCGGTACGCGATCCTCGCCCCGTCGAGCCACAACTCGCAGCCGTGGCTCGTCCGCCCGGAAGGGGACGCGCTCCTCGTCCACGCCGACAGGACGCGCGCGCTTCCGGTCGTCGACCCGGACGACCGCGAGCTCGAGATCAGCTGCGGCGCCTTCGTGCACCACCTGCGCCAGGCGATCCGCCAGCACGGCTTCCTGGGCGAGGTCGAGCTGCATCCGAGCCCGAGCGACCGGGACCTGCTCGCGCGGGTGCGGCTCGGGCCCGAGCAGCACCCGACGTACGAGGAGCGGCTCCTCTTCTGGTCGATCGCGAAGCGGCACACCAACCGCCGGCCGTTCGCGCCGGACCCGCTGCCCGACGAGCTCGTGGCCGAGCTCGTGCAGGCGGCCGAGGACGAGGGCGCCTGGCTCGCGATCCTCGACGGCGAAGCGCGGGTTGCTCTCGCCGGCCTCGTCGCCGACGCGGACCAGCGCCAGATGCAGGATCCGCAGTTCCGTCGGGAGCTCGCGGCGTGGGTCCATGCCGGGCGCCGCCACACGGACGACGGGATGCCGGCGGAGGCGCTGGCCCTCCCGGGTGGGCTGCGGCCGACACGACGGCTTGCCGTTCGGACCTTCGATCTCGGGAAGGGCATGGCGGCACACGACGCGAAGCTGATCGACGCCTCGCCTGTCCTCGCCGTCCTCGGGACGCACGGCGACACGACGCTCGACCGGCTCGCCGCCGGGCAGGCGCTCTCGCATGTCCTCCTGCGCGCCGCGCAGGACGAGGTCTCCGCATCGTTCCTGAACCAGCCCGTCGAGGTGCCGGAGCTCAGGCCGCGCGTCGCCGAGCTGACAGGACGCGAAGGGGTCCCGCAGCTCGTGCTCCGGCTGGGCCGCGGCCCGGATGCGAGGCCGACGGCGCGCCGGCCCGTCGGCGAGATCCTCGTCTAGACCAGCGCCGCGGGCGCCGTCGCCCGGTTCGCGAGCGCCAGCATCCGGTCGGTGTAGCGCGCGAGGGCGCGGGACTGCCGAACGTCGAGGCGGTCGCAGACCCAGTCCCAGTGGAGCGACACGAGGTCCCCGGGGCGCAGGTCCGTGAGGAAGCCCAACCCGTCGCGCCGCCACGCCGCCCGCCGCCGCACCGCGGCGCCGAGCTGGAGCCGCCGGCCGTCCCAGGTGAGCGGGCGTGCGAGGACGACAGCCTCGTCACCCTCGACCTCCACGACCGATCCCGGGGTGATCCGGCAGCTCTCGAGAACGCGCAGCGGCTCGGACCCGTCGCCGGAGCGCAACAGGCCGACCCACGGATAGACGCCGAACACGTGGAAGTCGTGGTGCGGCACGCCGCCGTCGGGGATGGAGGTCCCGAGCAGCCCCCAGGCACGACCGGCCCGTCGGCGGAAGCGCTCCTCCAGATGCGACGTGAACGCCCTGGAGTCGACGCGCTCGAGCAGGGGGCTTCCCACCCAGTACGCCTCGACCACGCGCGGGTCGAGCGGATCGTCGATCCCGTTCGCGCCTGCGATCAGCTCGAGGTAGGGCCAGGCGCCCTCGAAGCTCCTGGCGAGCTGGACGAGCCCTCCGTCGGAGACGCCGGCGTCTCCGTACTCGAGCAGCGTCCGGTTCTCGTCGGCTCCGCAGTAGCCGAGCGCGTTTGGCGGATAGGCGTACCGGGCGAAGAGGAGGGCGCCGGCGCTCACGCCGTCGCCGGCCGCGCGCGCGGGCGCAGGCCCACCAGCGCCGCGACGGCGCCTCCGAGCGCGATCAGCCCGAGGCCCAGCGCGTCGAGCGGCGCTCCCTCGAACCCGCGGTCGAGGAGGGCGGTGACGACCGCGGCGAGGACGAGCACCGCGGTCACGTCCACGGCCTGCGCCCTCGCGAGCGCGGCGTACCACGTGGCGACGTAGCCGGCGAGGAGCAGTCCCGTGAACAGCGCCCAGGCCCACTGCGTGGAACCGAGCGCGGTGAGCTCGTCCCACCGTCCGGAGACCAGGACGAAGCCGAGCAGCAGAAGCGTCCCGATGCCCATTCTGGCGGCAGCGAGCGTCGGGGCCGCGAGCGACTCCAGCAGGCGCTTGACGAAGACGACCTCGACCGCCCACAGGAGCGTCGCGCCCAGGATCATCAGCTCGCCGGCGCCGATGGAGACCGTGCCCGCATCGCCGGCGACCACGACCTGTCCCGCCAGCAGGAGCCCGATCGCCACGTAGTGCAGCCCGGAGAGCCGCTCGTGCAGCAACGGGACGGCAAGCAGTGCGACCCAGACGATCAGGGTCTTGTGGATGAAGGCCGCCTGGGTCGAGGACGCCCGCGCGAGCCCCTCGAAGAACAGCACGAAGGGAACGCTTCCTCCGACGACCCCGACGGCGACGAGCGCCGCCCACTGCCGTCGGCTCTGCGGCGTCGCGGCGGGCCGGCCGGTGCTCCGCGCCGTGAGCAGCGGCAGCGCCAGCGACAGGAGGAGCAGGGCGGCGACGCCGTTCTTCGCAGTGGTGTAGACCGTGGCGTCCCCGAAGCGCTTCACGCCGTACGCGTTCACGAAGACGGCCACGCCGCTGATGCCTGCGGTGCAGAGCGCGAGCGCGATGCCGGTGGCCCGCCTGCTCAACCTGCCATCGCCTCCCTCAGCTCCTGCGCGTCAGCCGCCGAGTCGGGATCGAGCACCCTGACCGCGACGCCGGCCTGTGCGACGACGTACGAGCCGGCCTCGGCCTCCGGGGTGAACGCCAGCGAGACGATCACGCCGCACTCGGAGCGGGCGACCCGCGTCGGGCCGTCCTGCCAGACCTCGGTCAGCCGTTCGATCCTGCCAAGGCACATCCGGACGCCAGCGTGCCGTGTTCCGCGCCGCTTCGCAACCGCAGCTTTCCGCGATACGCTCGACGGGAATCCACGGATGGCCCCGGCTCCGGGCATCCGTAGCTTGACGACGAGGTGAAGCTCCTCGAGCAACCGGCTCTGGACGACCTCCTCGGAGGCCTGGCGGACCGTGGCTATCGCCTGGTCGGCCCCACGGTCGCCGACGGCGCCATCGTCTACGACGAGATCCGCTCCGCCGCCGACCTCCCGGCCGGCTGGACCGACGAGCAGGACGCGGGTCGCTACCGGCTGAAGCGCCGCGACGACGACGCGCTGTTCGGCTACGCCGTCGGGCCGCAGTCCTGGAAGCGCCTGCTCCACCCGCCCTCGGTGTCGCTCTTCCGCGCGCGCCGCAACGGCGAGGGGGAGCTGCAGATCGAGCCGGAGACGGAGGAGGCCGAGCCGATCGCGTTCGTCGGAGTCCGCTCGTGCGACCTCCACGCGATCGCGAAGCTCGACCGGATCTTCCTCGGCGGCCGGTACGTCGACGCCGCCTACGAGGCGCGCCGGGGCCGGATCTTCGTCGTCGCCGTCAACTGCGGCGTCGCGGGCGGCACGTGCTTCTGCGTCTCGATGGGGACGGGCCCGAGGGCGACCTTCGGGTACGACGTGGTGCTGACGGAGCTGCTGGAGGACGGGCGGCGCGGCTATCTCGCCGATGCGGCCTCCGAGCGCGGCGCCGAGCTCCTGGAGAGCCTGGCCGCCCGCGAGGCGACCCCGGAGGAGGTGGCCGAGGGCGACCGGATCGTCGAGCGGACGGCCGACTCGATGGGGCGCCGGCTGGACACTGCCGGCCTCCCCGAGCTGCTCGCCGGAAGCCGCGACCACCCCCGCTGGGAGGACGTCGCCGAGCGCTGCCTGACCTGCGGGAACTGCACGATGGTCTGCCCCACCTGCTTCTGCACGACGATCGAGGACGTCACCGACCTGACGGGGAGCGAGGCCGAGCGCCGCCAGGTCTGGGACTCGTGCTTCACCATCGACTTCACGTACCTGCACGGCGGCGGCGGCGTCCGCTCGACGCCCAAGTCCCGCTACCGCCACTGGCTCACGCACAAGCTCGGCACCTGGCACTCGCAGTTCGGCGAGTCCGGGTGCGTTGGGTGCGGCCGCTGCATCACGTGGTGCCCCGCCGGGATCGACATCACCGAGGAGGCGGCCGCGCTCAGGGAGGAGGCACCATGAGGATCAGGGACGTCGAGGAGCTCCTCGTCGAGTCGCGGCTGTTCGCCGACCTCTCGGAGGAGCACCTCAGGACCATCGCCGGCTGCGCGTCGATCGCCCACTTCGAGGACGAGCACGTCTTCCGCGAGGGCGGCGACGCGGACACGTTCTACGTCATCCGCAGCGGCAGCGTCGCCCTCGAGACGCACGTCCCGGGTCGCGGGCCCGCAAGGCTGATGACCCTCCACAGCGAGGACGTTCTCGGCTGGTCGTGGCTCTTCCCGCCCTACCGCTGGCACCTCGACGCCCGCGCGATCGGCCATGTGCGCGCGATCGCGTTCGACGGCGCGTGCCTGCGGCAGAAGTCGGTCGCCGACCACGAGCTCGGCTACGAGCTCCTGCGCCGCTTCGCCGAGGTGATCGTCAGCCGCCTCCAGGCGACCCGGATGCAGCTCCTCGACGTCTACCACCACGATGGCTGAGGTCGCCTCCGCCTACCTCCCGGAGCCGTTCCGGATCCGTCGCCGCCGGCGCGAGACGGCCGACACGTGGACGATCGAGCTCGAGCCCACGACCGGCGGCGAGCTCTTCGGGTTCGAGCCCGGGCAGTTCACGATGGTGTACGCCTTCGGCGCCGGCGAGGTTCCGATCTCGATCAGCGGCGACCCCGGGAGACGCGACCGGCTCGTCCACACGATCCGGGTCGCCGGCCCGACGACTCGCTCCATCTGCGGGGTGAAGCGCGGCGGCGTCCTCGGCATCCGCGGGCCGTACGGCACCGCCTGGCCCGTCGAGGGCGCGAAGGGCGGCGACCTCGTGGTCGCGGCCGGCGGGATCGGCCTCGCGCCACTGCGGCCGGCCGTCTACGCGGCCCTCGCCCGGCGCTCCGACTTCGGACGCGTCGCGATCCTGTACGGCGGCCGCTCGCCGGATCAGCTGCTGTACCTCGGCGAGCTCGACCGCTGGCAGGCGGCGGGCGCCGACGTGCACCTGACCGTGGACCGCGCGGACGAGGGCTGGGACGGCCCCGTCGGCGTCGTCACGACGCTGATCGACCGCGCGGACTTCGATCCGGCGCGGACGACCGCGCTTGTCTGCGGGCCCGAGCTGATGATGCGCTTCACCGCAGCCGGCCTCGTCGCGGCAGGCGTGGCGCCGGAGCGGGTGTTCGTCTCGATGGAGCGCAACATGAAGTGCGCCCTCGGCCAGTGTGGCCGGTGCCAGTTCGGCCCGGTCTTCGTCTGCGGCGACGGACCGGTCTTCGCCTACGACCGGATCGCCGACCTCCTCACGGTGCCGGAGCTCTGATGGCGGCGCGGCGCAAGAAGCTCGCAGTGTGGAAGTTCGCGTCGTGCGACGGCTGCCAGCTCAGCCTCCTCGACTGCGAGGACGAGCTGCTCGCCCTGGCCGGCGAGCTCGAGATCTCTCACTTCCTCGAGGCGTCGAGCGCCGTTGCGCCCGGCCCGTACGACCTCTCGCTCGTGGAGGGATCGATCACGACCCCGGAGGACGCCGAGCGAATCCAGCGCGTGCGCCGGGCCTCGAAGAAGCTGGTCACGATCGGCGCCTGCGCGACCGCCGGCGGGATCCAGGCGCTGCGCAACTTCGCAGACGTCGAGGCCTTCACGTCCGTCGTCTACGCGACGCCCCAGTACATCTCGACGCTCGAGACGTCGACGCCGATCAGCGCCCACGTCCCTGTCGACTTCGAGCTCCACGGCTGCCCGGTGAACAAGCACCAGCTGCTCGAGGTGCTGAACGCCTTCCTGAACGACCGGCGTCCTGCGATCCCCGGCTACAGCGTCTGCATCGAGTGCAAGCGCCGTGGCAACGTCTGCGTCATGGTCGCGCACGGGACGCCGTGCCTCGGCCCGGTGACGCACGCCGGGTGCGGCGCCCTCTGCCCTGCGTACCACCGCGGCTGCTTCGGTTGCTTCGGGCCGATGGAGAGCCCGAACACGGTCTCGCTCACGCGCGAGTGGCTCAAGCTCGGGGCCGGCGAGCGGGACGTCAGGCGCGCCTTCCGGACCTTCAACGCGAACGCCGAGCCCTTCAAGACTGCGGCGGATGGCTAGGACGATCAAGACGGACTTCCTCGCCCGCGTCGAGGGCGAGGGCGCGATGCGGGTCGTGATCCGCGACCGCAAGGTGGCCGACGTCGAGCTGCGCATCTACGAGCCGCCGCGATTCTTCGAGGCGTTCCTCCGCGGCCGCTCGTACCTCGAGGCGCCCGACATCACCGCCCGGATCTGCGGGATCTGCCCGGTCGCCTACCAGATGAGCGCCTGCAACGCGATGGAGGACGCCTGCGGCGTGACCGTCGACGGGCCGTTGCGCGACCTGCGGCGCCTCCTCTACTGCGGCGAGTGGATCGAGAGCCACGCGCTCCACGTGTTCCTCCTCCACGCGCCCGACTTCCTCGGCTACGACGGCGCGCCGGCGATGGCGCGCGACCACCCGAAGGTCGTCGAGGACGGCCTCGCGCTGAAGAAAGCCGGAAACGAGATCATGCGGGTCGTCGGCGGGCGGGAGATCCACCCGGTCAACGTCCGTGTCGGCGGGTTCTACAAGGCGCCTTCGCCGCGCGAGCTCCGCGAGCTCGTGGAGCCGCTCCAGCGGGCGCGCGAGATCGCGCTCGACACCGTTCGGCTGGCGGCGTCGCTGCCCATGCCGGAGCTCGAGCTCGACTACGAGCTCCTCGCCCTCTCGTCGCCGGGCGAGTATCCGATCGATCGGGGCCGTCTCAGGAGCTCCTCCGGCCTCGACTTCGGAGTCGACGAGTTCCAGGACCACGTCGTGGAGGAGCACGTCGAGCGCTCGAACGCGCTGCACGCCACGCTCGACGGCCGCGTCTACCTCACCGGGCCGATCGCGCGGTTCAACCTCGCGTTCGACGAGCTCTCGCCGCTCGCGAAGGAGGCGGCCGCCGAGGCCGGCCTGGCGCCGCCGAGCGCGAATCCCTTCCGCAGCATCGTCATCAGGAGCGTCGAGATGGTCTACGCCTGCGACGAGGCGCTGCGGCTGATCGGCGCGTACGACGAGCCCGAGCGGCCGTTCGTCGAGACGCCGCCGCGCGCGGGCGTCGGCTCCGGCGCGACGGAGGCGCCGCGCGGCACCCTGTGGCATCGCTACGAGCTCGACGGCGAGGGCACGATCCTCGACGCGAAGATCGTCCCGCCGACGTCGCAGAACCAGAAGGCGATCGAAGGCGACCTGTACCGGTTCGTGGAGCGGCACGTGGACCTCCCGGACGACGAGCTCGGCCTCAGGTGCGAGCAGGCGATCCGGAACCACGATCCCTGCATCTCGTGCGCGACGCACTTCCTCCAGCTCGAGGTCGACCGGGCCTGACCCTCGTCCTCGGGATCGGAAACGCCTGGCAGGGCGACGACGGCGCGGGCCTCGTCGCTGCCGAGCGCCTGCGCGAGCGCTCGCCGGACGGGGTCGAGGTGAAGGCGCTCGAAGGCGAGCCGGTGTCGCTCGTCGACGCCTGGGACGGGGCGGAGGACGTCTTCGTCGTCGACGCGGTGCGCTCGGGCTCCCCGCCCGGCACGGTGCATCGCCTCGACGCGACGGAGGAGCCGCTGCCGGCCACGCTCTCGGCGGCGTCCACGCACACACTTGGGATCGGCGAGGCGATCGAGCTGGCCCGGGCGCTCGGCCGCCTGCCCGGCCGGATCGTCCTCTACGGGATCGAGGCCGAGAGCATCGCCGCGGGCGCGTCGCTCACCCCGCCGGTGGAGAAGGCGGTCGACGAGGTCGTCGAGCGGCTGCTCGAGGAGGTGGGGTGATGCACGAGCAGGCGCTGATGGACGGACTGATGCGGCAGATCGAAGAGGTCGCAGCCGCCGAGGGCGCGCTGCGGGTGACGCGGCTCCGGGTCTGGTGCGGCGCGCTCTCCCACTTCACGCCGGAGCACTTCCGCGAGCACTTCGAGCGGGCGTCGGCCGGGACGGCCGCCGAGGGCGCCGAGGTGCTGGTCGAGCTGTCGGACGAGATCACGCACCCCGACGCGTCGGGGATCCGGCTGGAGAGCATCGACGTCGAGTAGCGCCGCCTGCCAACCGAACGGCGGAATCAGGGAATCCACCGATGCCGCTCCGGTCGACCGGCGTCATCATGGTGATGCTCAGAGCACAGACCGCGACTAGGACGAAGCTCCAGCGAGAAGGTCAGTAGGAAGAACCACCCGAACACCTTCCCGAGGGAGTGGACGAAAGCGGCACTGACTCTCCGAAGGTCAGGAGGGCCCGCCGGAAGCGGGCCCTCCTCTTGTCGGCCTCAGCGCTGCTTCAGCACCGAGTACCAGACGCGCTCGGCCACCTCGCGCAGGTCGTCGCTCGCCCTGGCGAGGCGCCGGTACAGCTCGCGCTTCGCGGCCACCTCGCGCAGGTCGTCGGCCGCGACGAGGGAAGACATCGCGCCGCGGTAGACCTTCTCCAGGCGGCTCTGGCTCTTCGCCGCCCGGTCGGCCGACCGCGTCGTGACCGCAGGGTCGTTCCGTCCGAGCGCGCCGATCGCGTCCGCGAGCTCCCTCGTTCCCAGCGCGAGCTCGGCGGCCATCTCCGCGATCGCGTCGTCCGGCGCCGTGTCCATGACCTCGGCCTCGCGGACGGCGTTCTTGGCGTTGTTCAGGACGCGGTCGAGCCCGCGCGAGAGCTCGAAGAGATCCTCCGGCTCGAGCGGGGTCGAGAAGGCGACCGTCAGTGCGCGGCGGAGCTCCCGCTTGCGGTCGTCGGCCCGGTGCTCGCTCTCGCGGACCGCGCCGGCGGCGCTCGGGTCGCCCCGCGACCACGCGACGAGCGCGTCCATCCCCTCGATGGTGATCGCTGCCTGGTCGGCGAGCATGGCGAGCACGTCGGGGGTCTCCGGCAGGAACCAGGCGCGGCGTCGACTCACGCGATGCTCGTCCAGGCCTCGAAGGTAGCCGCTGCGAGGACGGCGCTCACGGGGAGCGTCAGGAGCCAGGCGAACGCCATCGAGCGGACGACGGCCCACCGTACGTGTGCCCAGCGGCGCCGGCCGCCGCCGACCCCGATCACCGACGACGCGACGACGTGCGTCGTCGAGACCGGCGCTCCCGCGAAGGACGAGCTGAGGATCACCGCCGTCGACGCCGCCTGGCTGGAGAACGCGTCCAGGGGCCCGAGCCGGAAGATCCGCCGGCCGAGTGTCCTGACGATCCGCCAGCCCCCGAGCGCCGTCCCCACCGTGAGGGCGGCGCCGCAGGCCAGCATCGCCCAGGGTGGAACCGAGAAGGTGTCGAGCCGTCCCGCCGCGACGAGGAGCGCGCCGACCACGCCCATCGCCTTCTGCGCGTCGTTCGCCCCGTGGCTGAAGGAGAGCGCCGCCGACATGCCCCACTGGGCCCAGTCGATCGGCCGCCGGACGCGCCGCGTCGCACGGCGGAGGGCGGTCCGGGTCAGGCGGATCGCGGCGACGCCGCAGGCGAGGCCCAGCACCGGCGACACGGCGAGCGCGATCAGGACGCCCAGCACCCCCACCGGCTTCCACCCGTCGAGCCCGCCCCAGCGCACGGCGTCCGCGCCACCGGACGCGAGCGCGGCGCCGGCCAGGCCGCCGACGAGCGCATGTCCCGAGCTCGACGGCAGGCCTCGCCACCACGTGACCAGGTTCCAGGTCGTCGCCGCGAGCGCGCCGGCGCCGATCGCGGCCACGGCCTCGTCCCCGCCGAGGGTGACGATCCCCGCGATCGTGTTCGCGACGGCCGTCCCGACGAGGATCGCCCCGAGCAGGTTGAAGACCGCGGAGAGGGCGATCGCCGGGCCGGGTGCCGCGCCCCGGGACGCGACGAGCGTCGCGATCGCGTTCGCCGCGTCGTGGAAGCCGTTCGTGAGCGCGAACGCGAGCGCAAAGGAAACGGCGAGCCAAAGCTCCACGATCGCCCAATCATCGAGCGACGGCTCCGTAGTTGTCCACACAGGCGCATCGGCGGACGTCCCGATGTCACGTGCCGTCCCGGCCGTGATGCTGGGAGCGATGGTTCCGCCCTTCAAGATCAAGGTCGTGGAGCCGATCGCGCTGCCCTCGATCGAGCGGCGGCGGACGGCGATTGCGGAAGCGGGCTACAACACCTTCCTGCTCCGCTCGGAGGACGTCTTCGTCGACCTCCTCACGGACAGCGGCACGTCGGCGCTCTCGCAGGAGCAGCGGGCGGCGATGGAGCTGGGCGACGAGGCGTATGCGGGGTCCCGGAGCTTCTTCCGCCTCGAGCGGGCGGTGCGAGACCTCTACGGCTACCGCCACGTCATCCCCACGCACCAGGGGCGGGGCGCGGAGCATCTGCTGTCCAGGCTGCTCGTGCGGCCCGGCCAGCGGGTGCCGTCGAACCTCTACTTCACGACGTCGCGCGCGCACGTGGAGCTGCTGGACGGGATCTGGGTGGACGTCTCCTGCGCGGAGGCGAGCGACCCCGGCTCGCACTCGCCGTTCAAGGGCGACATCGACGTCGACGCGCTCGACGAGGTGCTGCGCCACCACGGCCCCGAGGGGATCGCCTTCGTTCGCCAGGAGGCGTGCGTGAACATGGCCGGCGGCCAGCCGTTCTCGATCGAGAATCTCGCCGCCGTCCGGGGGCTGACGCTTCAGCACGGCGTGCCCCTCTTCCTGGACGCCACGCGTCTCTCCGAGAACGCGCTCTTCGTCAAGGATCGCGAGCCGGGGTGGTCGGACCGGTCGCTCCGGGAGATCATCGGCGCGATGGCCGCGCTCAGCGACGGCGCCGTCTTCTCCTCGAAGAAGGATCACTTCGTACCCATCGGCGGCGTGCTCGCCCTGAACGACGACGGCCTCGCCGACCGGGCGCGCGAGCTCCTCGTCGTCTACGAGGGGTTCCCCCACTACGGCGGGATGGCCGGGCACGACATGGAGGCGCTTGCGCAGGGGATCGTCGAGTCCGCCCAGGAGCCGATGGTGCGGCACGTCGTCGACCAGGCTGCCTACCTCGGCGAGCTGCTCGAGGAGGCCGGCGTCCCGATCGTCGTGCCGGTCGGCGCCCACGGGGTCTTCCTGGACGCGAAGCGGTTCCTTCCCCACCTGCCGCAGGAGCAGTTCCCCGCGCAGGCGCTCGCCGCCGCGATCTACCTCGCGGGCGGCGTGCGGGCGATGGAGCGCGGAATCGTCTCCGGCCAGCACGGCCACGAGCCCTACGACGGGCTCGAGCTCGTCCGGTTGACCCTGCCGCGGCGCGTCTACACCGGCGAGCACCTGGCCTACGTGGCCGCGCGAATCGACGAGGTGCTGGCCGTCGCGGACGAGGTCCCGGGCCTCGAGCTGGTCTACGAGCCCGAGTACCTCCGGTTCTTCCAGGCCCGCTTCGCGCCGCTGGCGCCGTTCCCGGCCTTCGAGACGGCGCCGACACGGTTGGCCGTCGATGCGTAACTGGCGGAGCGCAGCCGCGATCGGTCTGGCCCTGGCCTTGCTCGCCGTCCCTGCGCTCGGCTCGAGCGCCAGCGATCGCGGCGCCGGGCGGCAGAGCGTCGACCTCGCCTACGCCCTGGGCGCCGGGCCGAATGGCACCCTCACCGTCGCCGGACTGAGTAGATACGCCGTCACGCGGGGCGCCGGCCGTCAGAAAGTGGCGGTCGCCCGCTACACGGCCGCCGGCACGCTCGACCAGAGCTTCGGGATCGGCGGCAGGGTCCTCACGGACTTCGGTGCGCGGAGCGGCAGCGGCGCGAGCTCGCTCGCAGTCGGGCGGGACGGCAAGACCATCGTCGCGGGTTGGGCTGTCGTCGGACCTCGCGACCTCGGCTTCGCCCTCGCGCGCTACACCGCCCGCGGGAAGCTCGACCGAACGTTCGGGCGGAACGGCAGGGTGCTGACGTATTTCGGTGGCCCCCGGAGCCGCTCGTCCGCGGCCTCGGTCGCGATTCAGTCGAACGGCAAGGTCGTGGCGGCCGGTTTCTTCATCAGCGGTGACCGGTCGCGTTTCGCGCTCGCCCGCTACACCCTGGCGGGAAGGCTCGACCGGACCTTCGGTCGCGGCGGCACCGTCCTGACGGGCTTCGGCAGGTCTGCAGAGGCACGGGCAGTCAAGATTCAGCCGGACGGCAAGATCGTCGTCGCCGGCTCGGTCCTCACGCGCACACCGGGCTACCGAGACGGGGTGAAGTTCGCTCTCGCCCGCTACCGGCCTGATGGCACCTTGGATCGGCGCTTCGGAACAAACGGCTGGATCGCGACCGATTTCGGCCGCGACGGCTACGCGGCGGCGCTGGTTGTCCAGGCGGACGGCAAGCTCGTAGCGACGGGACCGATGCACGAAGGCCTCCGGACCGACCTTGCGCTCGTCCGGTACACGGGCGAGGGCAAGCTCGACGTGAGTTTTGGGGTCGGGGGCGTCGTCGTCGCCAGCCTCGGAAACCCACAGGCGCTCGCGATCCAGCCCGACCGGAAGCTCGTTACCGCAGGCACGCGGGACGCCTCGAGGTACCGGCAGTTCGGGCTTGCCCGCCGGCTGGAGAGCGGCAGTCTCGATCCTGACTTCGGCGACAGCGGCGTGCTGCTGACGGACTTCGGCATCACCGCGGAGGCCACTGGAGTCGTCGTGCAGGCGGACGGCAAGATCGTCGCCGCGGGCACGGTCGCCCGTCAGGATTTCGCACTGGCTCGTTACACAGACCGCGGCACGCTTGACGGAACGTTTGGACGAGACGGCAAGGTGCTGACCGATTTCGGCTCCACCTGGCGGCGGTAGCCGAGAGAGTCCAGGGGTACGCCGTGGCGTTCGTCCTGGACTCGCTGCTAGGCCGCTAGCAGGCCGGCGCTCCGGCCGACCGTCTCGAAGGCAGCGAGCGCGCGGTCGAGGTGCTCCTCGGTCGCCGCGGCCGACATCTGGACGCGGACGCGCGCCGTCCCCTCCGGGACGACCGGGTAGCCGAAGCCGGTCACGAACACGCCCTCGTCGAGCAGCCGGCGGCTGACGTCGATCGCCGCAGCCGTCTCGCCGACGATGATCGGGATGATCGCCGCCTCGCCGTCGAGCGGCCGGAACCCGGCCTCGCGCAGGCGCTCGCGGAAGGTCCGGGTGTTCGCGTGCAGCCGCCGGACGAGCTCCGGCTGCTCCCGCAGCACCTGCACCGCCCGCAGCGCCCCGCAGGCGACGGACGGCGGGATCGCGTTCGAGAAGAGCTGCGGCCGGGAGCGTTGCGCGAGCACGTCCACGACCTCGGCGCTCGAGGCGACGAAGCCGCCCGCTGCGCCGCCGAGCGCCTTGCCGAGCGTGCTCGTGATCACGTCGATCTCGCCGACCAGCCCGAAGTGCTCCGCGACCCCCCGGCCCGTCGCTCCCATGACGCCGGTGCCGTGCGAGTCGTCCACGACGACGACCGCGTCGTGGGCCCGCGCGAGCTCCACGATCCCGGGGAGTCGCGCCAGGTCGCCCTCCATGCTGAAGACGCCGTCCGTGACGACGAGCTTGCGCTGCCCGGGCTCGCACGCGGCCAGCGCATCGCGAAGCCCGTCCAAGTCCGAATGCCGGTAGACCACCTTGCGCGCCGGTTTCGCGAGCCGCATCGCGTCGACGATGCTCGCGTGGTTCAGCTCGTCCGAGATCAGCACCGTCCGCTCGTCGGTGAGCGTCGGGATCACGGCCTCGTTGGCGTTCCAGCAGGAGGCATAGGTCAGCGCCGCCTCGGCGCCGACGAGGTCTGCGAGCGCGGCCTCGAGCTCGTGGTGCGGCTGGAAGGTGCCGCAGATGAAGCGCACGGACGCGGTGCCGTTCCCGTAGCGCTCCAGCCCCTCCCGCGCAGCCTGAACGACCTCCGGGTGACCCGCGAGCCCGAGGTAGTTGTTCGACGAGAGGACGAGCACCTCACCGCGACCCTCCATCTCGACCACCGGGCCCTGCGGCGACTGCAGCGTCAGGAAGCGCTTGTAGGTTCCGGCCTCGCGGAGCCCCTCGAGCTCGGCGCCGAGCTCCTCGCGCAGCCGCTCGTTCATCGGTGCGCCCAGGGGGCGAGCTCGCGAAGCTGGGCCGGCGGGCGAGCCTCGGCGGGCTCGGCCTCGGCGGCCGCCTCGACGCCCTCGCACGGGAAGAAGACCACCTTGCAGGCCAGACCGGCGTCGAGCTCGGCGAGCGCGCGGTCGAACTCGGCCAGCGCGCAGCGGTGCGTGATCAGCGGCCCGAGGTCGACGACCCCGTGCTCCAGCAGCCAGCGGGTCTTGTACCAGGTGGCGAAGATCCGGCGGCCGTTCACGGCGGTCACCGAGAGGTTCTTGAAGATCAGCGACTCCGCGACGTCGATCTCGACCGGTCGCGCGGGGATGCCGAAGAGCACGACCTGCCCGCCGTTGCGCGCGATGCGGAAGGCGTCGGCGATCGCGCTCGGCGCTCCGGACATCTCGAAGACGACGTCGAGGTGCTCTCCCTCGTTTCGCTCGAGGAACCAGCCCGTGACGTCGTCGACCGCGTCCACGTCGACGACGTCGGACACGCCCATTCTCCGCGCCAGGTCGAGCCGGAACGGCACGCGGTCGGAGGCGAGCACGCGGCCTGCGCCCGAGGCCCGCGCGATCGTGATGCTGAAGAGCCCGATCGGGCCGCAGCCGAGGATGGCCACCGTGCGCCCGGCCAGGTCGTGCAGGCTCGTGGCGAAGACGGCGTTCCCGAACGGCTCCTGCAGGGTCGCGATCTCCGGCGGCAGCTTCGAGCGGTCGTTGAGCCAGATCACCGACTCCGGGACGGCGACGAACTCGGCGAACGCGCCGTCGCGGTCGACGCCGAGGATCTGCGTTCGCTCGCACATGTGGGCCTGACCGGTCCGGCACTCGAAGCACATGCCGCAGGTGACGTGGCTCTCCGCGGAGACGTAGTCGCCGAGCGCGACGTGACGGACGTTGCGCCCCACGTCGACGACGGTGCCGGCGAACTCGTGGCCGAGGGTGAGCGGCGGCCGGATCCGGTGCCGGGCCCACTCGTCCCAGTGGAAGATGTGGAGATCCGTGCCGCAGAGGCTCGCCGCCTCCACCCGGACGAGGACATCGTCGTCACCGACGCGCGGGACCGGGACCTCGTCGAGAACGAGCCCCGGCGCCGGGCGCGGCTTCCGAATCGCCCACATCGTGGAGGCGGGTGCGGTCACGCCTCGCACACGTCGCCGACCGTCGCGCCGGTCAGGCGCACGAGGTCGTCCGTCTTCAGGCGAAGCGACTCGTCGTGCGTTCCTGCCTCGAACGCGACCCGGCCGTGGATCGTGAGCCTGACGTCGACGACGACGTCGTCGCCGCCGGGCCCCCCGATCGGCGGGACGGCGCCCAGCTCGAAGCCTGGATACGCGGCGGCAAGCTCGGCTTCCGTCGCGAGCCTGATCTCTCCTCGCGGCAGCAGCAGGCCGCGGAGCTTCCCGAGGTCGATTCGCTCGGAGGCCGGGACGACGACCCGGACGTAGCGGTCCGGGGTCATGACGATCACCGTCTTCGCCACCTCGTCCGGCTCGAGCCCCAGGGCTCGGGCCTCCGCCTTGGCGGTCTCGGTGTGGCTGTGGAGCAGCAGCTCATACGGCGCGCCGCGCTCGTCGAGCACCTCCGTGACTGCGGTTTCCTGTGCGATTGCCATGGCTGACTCCTCTGTCGACCCCTTCAGCTTCGTCCGGGGCGTGGCCGGCGCCATCCGGGCGGCCGCTGAGGCGACCTGCGGCTCCACCCGGATGCCGCTTCGAGCCCTCGGAGCAACGCTTGGGCGGAACAGGAGGTGAAGCATGTGGGTCGAGACGCACCGGTGCTCGGTCGACGGCTGCCCCAACCTCGCCGCCTACGAGGTCGTGCACTACGACTTCGACGTGGCCGAGGGAGCCGTCGTCTACGAGCCCGACGAGAGCTGCCCCGCGATCTGCGTCGAGCACGCGATCGAGAACGAGCGGCGCGCGGTCGGCGACAGGCGGCCCGGCGGCATCGTCGAGTACCCGTACACGAACCTGCGCAGGGCCACGGGGCTGACGATCCTCCGCCAGCTCCAGCCGCACTACGCGGACGAGCGGCTAGCGGTTCCGTAGAGAGCGAATCGCGCCGGCGGGGCTGGCCGTGCGGAGCATGAGCATCGCAGCCGTCATGCCGAGCAGGACGTTCAGCGTCGTGACCGCCGCCTGCATCCCGATCGAGAACGAGACGATCGTCGCGGTCGACGCGGTCGTGTGGAGCAGGTAGGCGAGCATCACCTGCTGCGTCCCGACGCCGCCCGGCGTCGGGACGAGCGTCGAGAGGCCCCCGACCATGACGACGATCGCCGCGGCGCTGAGCGTCGCAGGGACGTGGAGCGCGGCGAGCAGGAAGTAGGCGGTGCCCATCCGGCACCCCCACGCGGCGAGCTGCACCGGGACGACCTCGGTCGCGTAGCGGCGCGGAGACCCGAAGATCGCGAACCCCCGCCTGACGCCGGCCCACAGCGAGCGGAGGCGCGGCGCGAAGCGGCGTCCCGCCAGCACCGCCACGCCGGCGAGGACGAGCGCTGCGGCGGCGACCGCCAGCGACTGGCCGGCGAGCAGGTGCGGTAGCGCCGGCAGCGCGGGCAGTCCCGGAGGGCTCGGAAGGAGGCCGAAGGCGGCCAGGGTCAGGATCACCGATCCGCCGACCACCGCGTCGAACGCGGAGAGCACGCCCATCGACGACGCGATCGTGGTCACGGAGGAGCCGTGGATCCGCGTGCGCGCGAGCCCGATCTTCGCCACGTCGCCTCCCCGGGCCGGGACGAACGAGTTCAGCGCCATCCCGGCCGCGTACGAGCCGGCGATCCCGAGCAGGGGGACGCGGCGGTCGGGGTACGCGGCGCGCAGGACGTTCCGCCACGCGAGCGAGCGGAGCCCCACGTTCGACAGGTGGAAGGCGAGCGCGACGAGCGCGAGCCTCGGGTCGGCCGCGGCGAAGAAGTCGACGAAATCGCCCACGGGCTAGACGTCGGCTCCGATGCCCGACTTGATGAGCCCCGGGCGGTCGCTGATCAGCCCGTCCACGCCCCACCGGGCGAGCTCCTGCGCACGTTCCAGGGTGTTCACGGGCCAGGTCATGATCGTGTCCGCATGGCTCCGGAGGTCGGTCACGGCCCGGGAGTCGAGAAGCCGCTCGTGGATCGTGATCCCCTGGATCCGCCGGGTCCCGAGCCGGCGGCGCAGCCGCCGGAGGCCTCGGGCGCTCCCGACCGAGTGGACGAGCCGTACTCCCGGAACGCCGGCGAACGCCTCCAGCAGCGGCCAGTGGCGGGCGCAGACCGTCGTCGGCCATCCGCGGGCGAGCCGCGCCGCCAGCGCGGCGACGAGCTCCTCGGCGAGCCGCCGGTCGCGTCCCTTCAGGTCGAAGACGAGCTCTCCGGGGCTCGAGGCGGCGAGCAGGTCAGTGACGAGAAGGCGCGGCGCGAACGGGTTTGCGAGCCTCCACCGGTCCCAGAGGATCGGAACCGGCCCCAGCGTCTTCAGATGGCGCACCTCGAGGCGGCCGCGATAGCGGTGCACGTCTGCCTCGATCGCGCCGACGCCGAGCGCCTCGGCCTCCCGCAACCCCGCGAGGGAGTTCCCCGACCGATGAGCGACGACGAACGGGCGACGTGGCAGCCTCGACTCGGCGTGCGGGCTGTCCACCTTCGCGCTCGATTGTACGGACGCTCAGGTGCCTCGCGGCGAAAAAGCCGACGAGGACGACGGCCGTTCCCCCGACGACGTCGAGGACGAAGTGGTTCGCGGTCGCGACGACGGCGAACGCCATCGCGACCGGCATGACCACTGCGAAGGCACGAATCGCCGGCCGTCTGGTCGCACCGAACAGCACGATGCCGACGAGGAGGTTCCACCCGAGGTGGAGACTGGGGAAGGCGGCGTACTTGTTCGTCAGCGCGGGCGGCTGGAGCGCCCGGTAGCCGTGCGAGTACTGGCTGACCGTGTCGACGACCCCGGGGTCCGCGAAGCGCGGCGGAGCCGTCGGGAACCCGGCGAAGAAGGCGAAGCCGATGAGTCCCGAGATGAACATCGCGTTACGGAGCAGGACGTACCGGTCGCGACGCCAGAGATAGAGGGCGACGCCGCAGGCGGCGATCACCGGCCAGTGGCCGTACACGTACACCCAGTTCGTGGCGGTGAGCAGCCACTGGTGCTCGAGGAGCGGATCCTGGAGGGCTCGCTCCCAGTCGATCGCGAGGGCGCGCTCGACGCGGAGGATCCAGTCGGCGTTCTCGAACGCGCGGCCGATCTTGTCCTGCGTGGAGCCGCGGACGCCGAAGTAGACGAAGGCGGCGACTGCGATCAGCGCCACCTCGCGCCCGGCGGCACGGGCGGAGAGCGTCGCGTGGCGGTCGATCATGGCTCGAGTCTCGCCCCCGCGAGCAGACCGGACATCGGGCGCGCCCCGTACCTCGCTTCGGCGAACTACGGACGGCCCGTGAGCACACGCGACCAACGGGCAGGGGTCGCGGACGACCTCCTCCTTCCCTTCGCCCGGAAGCCGAGCAACTCGGCGGGCTTGTCGGGAAGATGGTCGATGCCGCCGAACTCCGGAACGACGATCGCCGCGATCCGGGAGCGGAGCTCCGGACGGATCTGCTCGGACGCGATGTGCGAGCGGCCGTCGAGGCTCTCGCAGTCGTCCTCGATCAGCACGTCGGGGAGCTCGCGCTCGACCACGGTGCCGTAGCTCTCTCCCCGCTTCCGGCCGAGCACGCGGCCCGGCGGGAACTCCCACCGTCGGAGCGCGAGCGCGTCCTCGAGCAGGTGATTCGAGTCGCGGTGGGAGCTGAGGTACGCGATCTCCGCGCCTCGATCGGCCCAGCGCCGCAGCTTCGTGGCCGCACCGTCGACCGGGACATAGGAGGCGAAGTCGTAGAGCCCGGGATGCATGCGGTTGCGCGCCTGCGCGACCCGCTCGCGACGCGTGTGCCGCACGCCGTCGGGATGCATCAGCACGGTGCCCTGGAGGAAGACGAGAAGCCGGATCGCCATCGCTAGACCGGGAGCGCGGCCGCGTCGGCCTTCGACGTCGTGCGCCGGGCGACGCCAGACCGTTCGGCTGCGGCGGCGACGGCCACCGCGACCGCGGGCGCGACCCGCCGGTCGAACACGCTCGGGACGATGTAGTCGGCGGACAGCTCCGCCGGGGACACGACGCCCGCGAGTGCCTCGGCAGCGGCGAGCTCCATCGCCGGCGTGATCTCCCGGGCGCGGACGTCGAGCGCCCCGCGGAAGACACCGGGGAAGGCGAGCACGTTGTTGATCTGGTTCGGGTAGTCCGACCTGCCGGTCGCGACCACCGCGACGTGGTCGTGGATCTCTTCGGGAACCACCTCCGGCGTCGGGTTCGCCATCGCGAAGACGATCGCGTCGGGCGCCATCCGCCGGACGGCGCCGGCGCTGACCGCCCCGGGTGCGGAGAGGCCGATGTAGACGTCGGCGCCCTCGAGCGCCTCGTCTGCGGAGCCGGCGAAGTTGTGCGGGTTGGTGAGCGCGGCGTACTCGGTCTTGGCGGGGGAGAGGCTCGGCCGGCCGCGGTACACCGCGCCCTGCCGGTCGCAGCCCACGAGGTCGCGGACCCCCGCGGCCAGGAGCGCCTTCGTGACCGCGGTCCCGCCCGCGCCGACGCCCGTCACGACGACCCGGACGTCACCGGGGCGCTTCCCGACGACCTGGAGCGCGTTGATGAACGCCGCAAGCGTCACGATCGCCGTCCCGTGCTGGTCGTCGTGGAAGACCGGGATGTCGAGCGCCTCGCGCAGCCGCCGCTCCACCTCGAAGCAGCGCGGCGCCGAGATGTCCTCGAGGTTGATCCCGCCGAAGACCGGCGCGATCGCGACCACCGTGTCGACGATCTCGTCCACGTCCTTGGTGGCCAGGCAGACCGGCCAGGCGTCGATGCCGCCGAACTCCTTGAACAGGACCGCCTTGCCCTCCATCACCGGGAGCGCCCCCTCGGGGCCGATGTCGCCCAGCCCGAGGACGGCGGTGCCGTCGCTGACGACGGCGACGGTGTTCTGCTTGATCGTGAGGCTCCAGACCTTCTCGGGCTCGTCGGCGATCGCGCGTGAGACGCGCGCCACGCCCGGCGTGTAGGCCATCGACAGGTCGTCGCGCGTCTTCAGCGGCGAGCGCGGTCGAACCTCGAGCTTGCCGCCGAGGTGCAGCAGGAACGTCCGGTCGGACCAGTGGACGAGCTCGACGTTGTCGGTGTTGCGCACCGCCTCGAGGATCCGCTCCATGTGCGCGAGGTCGTCGGCGAGCACCGTGACGTCGCGCACCTTGTGGTCGGACTCGGCGCGAACGAGGTCGATCGCGCCGAGCAGCCCCTCCTCCTCGGCGATCGCCTCTGCGAGCGCCGCGAACGCGCCGGGATGGTTCTCGAGCCGGACGCGGAGCGTCGCGCTGTACGACGCCGACTGGTGCAATGCGTGATGGTCGTCCTGCGTCATCGAAGTCCCACCGTCCTTCCGTCCGGGTCGAGGTCGATCGTCAGCGCCGCCGGGTGCGCGCTGAGGCCCGGCATCGTCATGAGGTCGCCGCAGAGGACGACGAGCCAGCCGGCGCCCGTGTATGGACGGATCTCGCGCACGGGGAGGGTGAAGCCGCGCGGGACGTTGAGGAGCGCCGGATCGTGCGAGAGCGACAGCGGCGTCTTCGCCATGCAGATCGGCAGCCGTCCGAGCCCCTCCGCCTCGCAGGCCTCGATCGCGCGCTCGGCGTCAGGGCTCAGCTCGATGCCGGCGGCGCCGTACACGCGACGCGCGAGCCGGTCGATCTTGACGGCGATCGGGTCGTCCGTCTCGTAGTCGAAGCGGAGGCGCGTCGGGCGCTTCGCCGCGGCGGCGACGGCCTCGGCGAGCGCGTCGGCGCCCGCGCCGCCACGCTCGTACGCGGAAGTGGCCTCGGCCGCGTAGGCGCCGAAATCCAGGGCGATCTGCCGCACGAGGTCGACGTCGGCGTCGGAGTCGCCGGGGAACCGGTTGATCGCGACGACGGGGTCGATCCCGAAGCCGCGGACGATGTCGATGTGACGCCCGAGGTTGTCGGCCCCCGTGGCGAGGTCGCCGCCGCCGTGGTGGCTCAGCGCCCTCAGGGTCGCCACGAGGACCGCGGCGCTCGGTTCGAAGCCTGACTGCCGACAGACGAGATGCACGTGCTTCTCGAAGCCCATGTCCGACCCGAAGCCGCCCTCGGTGACGACCAGGTCGGCCGTGCCGAGCCCCAGCGCGTCGGCGACCACCGAGTTGTTGCCGTGGGCGATGTTCGCGAACGGCCCGCAGTGGACGAGCGCCGGGCTGCCCTCCAGCGTCTGCACGAGGTTCGGCTTCAGCGCGTCCTTCAGGAGCACCGTCATGGCCCCGGCCGCGCCGAGGTCCTCGGCGGTCACCGGATCCCCGTCGGCGGTGCGGGCCACCATGACCCGCCCGAGCCGGCGCCGGAGGTCGGCGAGATCGCGGGCGACGGAGAGGATCGCCATCGTCTCCGACGCGGCGGTGATGTCGAACCCGGTGCGGAGCCCGGCGCCGGTCGTCACCTCGCGCAGCGACCGGTCGTTGACGTCGAGGCACCGGTGCCACGTGACCGTGGCGGCGTCGATGCCGAGCTCGTTCCCGTGGAAGAGGTGTGCGTCGACCATCGCGGCGAGCAGGTTCGTCGCCGACGTCACGGCGTGGAGGTCGCCCGTGAAGTGGAGGTTGATCTCCTCCATCGGAGCGACCTGCGCCCGCCCGCCGCCGGTGCCGCCGCCCTTGATCCCGAAGACCGGCCCCATCGAGGGCTCGCGAAGACAGGCGACCGCGCTCAGGCCGTTGCGGACGAGGCCGTCCACGAGGCCGATCGCGGTCGTCGTCTTCCCCTCTCCGAGCGGTGTCGGCGTGATGCCGGTGACCGTCACCAGGCGACCGGGCGCGGCGTTGCGCCTGCGGTCGATCGCCGAGAGCCGCACCTTCGCCTTGTGGCGGCCGTACAGCTCCAGCTCGTCGTCGTCCAGACCCAGGTCGGCCGCGACCTCCGCGACGGGCCGAAGCGTCGTGGCACCGGCAAGCTCGGGATCGGAGAGCGGCTCGACGGTCGAGGCCATGCTCCGAATGTCGCCCGGATCGGTGCTCGGGCCATCGGGCGGGCCACGGGTCGGCGGTCGGTACAAACCCGCAACTCCATCGTGGGGCGCTCCGATGCCGCCAAGCGGCGGCAGACGCACGATCTCGATCAGCGACCCAGGAGGTTTCCGATGGACGCCGAGTTGCTCGACCACCTCACCGCCGGTGAGGCGATGCACGCCGGGATCGTGACGTGCGACGTGCACGCGCCGCTCTCGGCGGTGGCCCGAATGATGGCCGGCCACCACATCCACTGCGTCGTCGTCCGCAACGACGCCGCGAGCTGGTCGGAGACGCCGGGTGCAGGGCTCTGGGGCGTCGTCTCGGACCTCGACCTGGTCCGGCTGGTCGCCGCGGACGGCGTCATCGGGCGGACGGCGGGTGAGAGCGCCGCCACGCCCGCGCTTACCGTTCGCGACCGCGACTCGCTCCGCGAGGCCGCGGGAGTGATGAGCGACAATGAGATCACGCATCTCGTCGTCGTCAACCACGCCGCCAGGCCGATCGGCGTCCTCTCCACGCTCGACGTGGCACGGGCGGTCGCGGAGCTGGCGGACGGGTCGCCCGTCGTATCGGCAGGCAGGACCGGAAGGGAGGAACGATGAAGACCATCGACACGACAACCGTCGGCGAAGCGATGCACGAAGGCGTCGTCACCTGCGACGTCGACGAGCCGCTCACGTCGGTCGCGCGCACGATGGCGCAGCAGCGGATCCACTGCGTGGTCGTCTGGCAGGAGCCGGCGACAGGCGCGGGCCCCGAGCTCTGGGGCGTCGTCTCCGACCTCGACCTCGTGAAGGTCGCGGCGGGGGAGGACGTCGGCGGGCGGACGGCGGGCGGCAGCGCGAGAACGCCGGCGCCGATGATCACGCCGGACGAGACGCTGCGTCGCGCCGCACAGCTGATGGCGGAGCACGAGGTCGCGCATCTCGTCGTCGTCGACACCGAGACGACGACCCCGGTGGGGGTCATCTCGACGCTCGACGTCGCCCGCGCGCTGACCGGGAACCCGCGACTCTCCCCGGCGCTGTGAGCGGCCGGATCGTCGTCGGAGTCGACGGCTCGGAGGGCGCCCGCTCGGCGCTCGAGTGGGCGCTCGCCGAGGCGCGGGTCCGCGATGCCGCGGTCGACGTCGTCTACGCGTGGCACGCGCCGGCGCAGATGCTTCCCGGCCCGTACGTGGTGCCCGGGGCACAGAGCGCCGACGACGTCGACCGGGCCCGGGAGGAGGCCGAGCACCTGCTCGACCGCCAGCTCCAGTCGGTGGACGCGGAAGGCCTGACGGTGGAGCGCATCACGCCGATGGCCCCGGCCGCCCAGTCGCTCCTGGACGTGGCCCGAGGCGCAGACCTGCTGGTGGTCGGCACTCGTGGCAGAGGCGGGTTCACCGGGTTGCTCCTGGGCTCGGTCAGCCAGCAGGTGTCGCACCACGCGCCCTGCCCGGTCGTGATCGTGCCGCACTCGTAGGCGGGTGCCGGGCGCCGCTCACGCGGCACCCGGCAGATCGGTCTACCCGCGTGCGCGAAGACGCTTGAGCTCCTGCTCGACCTCCGCGTCGGTCGGCGGACGCCCGACGTACGTGCGAACCGCTTGGATCGCAAGGAGCCCGCCCCAGATCAGGAAGACCCAGACGATCCAGGGATTCCAGTTCCCCTCGCCCGCGCTCTCGCTGAAGCGCTCGGGCCAGCCGTCCGCGTTCAGGTACTCGGTGAGCGCCCAGATGCCCGTGACGACGGGCATTCCGACGGCGAACATCGCCGCGTGGAGCTTCAGGTTCCGGATCCGCTCCGCCTGGTGGACGGCCGTGCGCCGGAGCGCCTCGTCATCGGGAGAGGTCGGCCTCCCGACCGTGATCGCGGGCCGGGCGTTCTTCTGCTCGGTCAGCATCCCAGATCACCTCCTCTCGGCCCTAAGAGCATGGCCTCCGGCGCGGCTGCGAGCATCGGAGGCGTCACGGATGGGCTCTTCGGGCGAGTACGGACGTCGCTCGACGCGGCCGGTGGGACGGTGTAGACGTGGACGGACAGCGACCTGAGACCGCCGGCGCGCTCGCAGCGTCGGACGTGCCGCTCGCGCCGCCGTCGGCGCGCGCCGAGGACGTGGTTGCGTCGCTGCGACGCGGCTCGTTCAGCGCCGTCGACCAGGTCGTCGTCATCGACGCGGGCGCGTTCGTCGGCTGCGTCCCGATCGAGCGTCTGCTCGCCGCCTCCCCTGAGCAGCCGCTCGGCGAGCTGCTCGAGCCGACCCCGGCCGTCACGCCCGACTCGGATCTCGAGATCGCCGCCCGGCAGTCCGCGCTGAACGGCGGCCGTGGGGTCGCAGTGGTCGGCGAGCGAGGCGACTTCGTCGGCCTCGTCCCCCCGGCGCGGCTGCTGCAGCTCCTGGAGCGGGAGCACGAGGAGGACCTCGCGCGGCTCGGCGGCTTCCTGTCGCGGGCTTCGGTCGCCCGTACCGCCGCCGACGAGCCCCTCGGCCGGCGTCTCTGGCACCGGCTTCCGTGGCTCGCGATCGGCCTGCTCGGAGCGATGGGCTCGGCCGTCATCGTCGGCCGGTTCGAGGACGAGCTGCGCAAGGAGGTGCTGCTCGCCCTCTTCATCCCGGCCGTCGTCTACATGGCGGACGCGGTTGGCACCCAGACGGAGACCCTCGTCATCCGCGGCCTCTCCGCAGGCATCTCGATCCGGGAGGTGTTCGTTCGCGAGCTGACCACCGGCGTGATCACGGGCATCCTCGTCGGCGTAGCGTTCTTCCCCTTCGCGGTCGCCGTCTGGGGCGACGCCTCGGTTGCAGCGAGCGTGGCCGTCGCGCTCGGGCTCAGCTGCTCGATCGCGACCGTCGTCGCGATGGCCCTGCCGTACGCGCTGTCGCGCCTCGGGCGTGACCCGGCCTACGGCTCGGGGCCGCTGGCCACCGTGATTCAGGACCTCCTGTCGGTGATCGTCTACTTCACGGTCGCGACCGCGCTCGTCTGACGCCGGCGGCGGAGGAACGCCTTCCGGGCCTCGTCGGCGCCGAACACGATCGGCGGCCAGAGGACGAGGAACGCCCAGTGCTCGAGACCGATCGGTCCCTGGTGGAAGGCGGAGTTCAGCCCCGGCACGTAGATGAGCGCTACGGCAAGCCCCACCTCGAACGCGATTCCGGCGAGGAGCAGGCGGTTGGAGAGCAGGCCGATGGAGAACACGGAGCGGCGATTCGTCCGCATCGCCATGCCGGCGCCGACCTGGCCCATCACGATGCCTGTCTGCGTCATCGTCGTCGCCTGGACGTAGAGGGGGCCGCTCGAGGGAAGCGCCGTGCCCGGTCGCCAGCCGCCGAGCACGAACGCGAGGAAGAAGCCGAGCATCCCGGCGAGCGCTTCGAAGAGGCCGAGGAACCCGTACGCACGCGACAGCACCCGGGCGCTGAGCAACCGCTCCTCGCGCGGCCGCGGCGGCCGCGTCATCGTCCCCGGCTCGGCGCGCTCGGTTCCGAGCGCGATCGCGGGCAGCATGTCGGTGCCGAGGTCGATCGCGAGCACCTGCATGACGACGAGGGGCAGCGGGATGGCCCCGCCCGAGAGCCCCCAGACGAGGAACGGGATCAGCTCGCCGACGTTCGAGCAGAAGTGGTAGACGGAGAACCGGCGGATGTTGTCGTAGACCGCCCGCCCCTCCTCGACGGCGGCCACGACGGACGCGAAGTTGTCGTCGAGGAGGATCATGTCCGCGGCTTCCTTGGCGACGTCGGTGCCGCGGAGGCCCATTGCGACGCCGATGTCCGCCTCCTTGAGCGCGGGCGCGTCGTTGACGCCGTCGCCGGTCATCGCGACGACCTCGCCCTTGCTCCGGAGCAGCGCCGCGAGCCGGAGCTTCTGCTCGGGGTCGATCCGGGCGAAGATCACGTCCCGGGCCTGCAGCAGCCTGGTCAGACGCAGGTCGTCCAGGTCGGCGAGCTCGGCGCCCGTGACGACGTGTGCGCGGCGGCGGACGAGCCCGATCCGCCGGGCGATCGCTTCCGCGGTGGGGCCTGCGTCGCCGGTCACCATCAGGATCCGGATCCCCGCTCGATGGCAGCGGTCGACGGCCTCGCCGACTTCGGGGCGCGGCGGATCGATCATGCCGACGAGCCCGAGGAACTCGAGCTCGCGCTCGACGAGCTCGGGCTCCAGCGCCGAGCCGGCGGGCAGCGCGCGACGCGCGACGCCGAGGACGCGGAGCGCGTCCCGTTCCATGCGGTCGGCGGCCTCCGCGGCCGACCGGCGCTCGGCAGCGGAGAGCTGGGAGCGGGCCAGGATCTCCTCCGGCGCGCCCTTGACGTAGGCAACGAGGGCGCCGTTCGTCCGGTGCACGGTCGTCATGCGCCGGCGATGGGAGTCGAACGGCACCTCGGCGATCCGCGGTGCGTGCGCGCTCTCCTGCTCGTGGCGGAGGCCCCCCTTCTCGGCGAGCACGACGAGGGCGCCCTCTGTGGGGTCGCCCCTGACCGTCCACCCTCCCTCGGTGGAGACCAGGCGGCTGTCGTTGCAGAGCAGGGCGGCGCGCAGGAGCTCGGCGAGCTCGCGCGGATGCACGACGGCGCCTCCCTCGTGGAACCGGCCGAACGGCTCGTAGCCGACCCCCTCGACCTCGATCTCCCGCGAGGGCGTCCAGATCCGCTGGACCGTGAGCTCGTTCTCGGTCAGCGTGCCGGTCTTGTCGGTGCAGATCACCGTCGTCTCGCCGAGCGTCTCGACCGAGGAGAGGCGGCGGACGAGCGCGTTGCGCTTCGCCATCCGCTGCGTCGCGAGTGCGAGCGCGAGCGTGACGGTGGGCAGGAGCCCCTCCGGCACGTTGGCGACCATGACGCCGATCGCGAACACGAACCGCTCGTTCAGCCCCATGCCGAGCGCGCCGGCGAGGAAGAAGAACGTCGTGCCGATCCCGATCGAGAGCAGCGCGACGAGCTTCGTGACGTGGCGCAGCTCGAGCTCCAGCGGGCTCGGGTCGGCGCGGCGGAGCTGCGTCAGCTCGGCGATCCGGCCGAGCTCGGTGCGCATGCCCGTCTCCCGCACGAGCGCCTCGGCGCGGCCGGCGACGACGTGCGTGCCGGCGAAGACCTGCTCCGACGTCGGGACCGGGACCGACTCCCCCGTCAGTGTCGAGTTGTCCACGCGCAGCGTCGCACCGCCGAGGAGCTCGGCGTCTGCGCTGATCCGGTCGCCCGTCTCGAGCAGGAGAACGTCGCCGGGCACGAGGTGCTCGGCCGGCACGTCCGTCGTTCGGCCGTCCCGCCGCACCCGTGCCAGCGTCGGCAGCATCCTGCGGAGCGCCTCCGTGGCGCGCTCGGCCCGGTACTCCTGGACGAACGCGAAACCCGCGTTGACCAGGATCACGACCACGATCGCGGCGGACAGCTGCGGCATCCCGCCGAGCCACGCGAGCACGGCGCCGGCCCAGAGCAGGAGCGCGAAGAGGTGGTAGAGCTGCGCGACGAACCGGCGGAGCTCCGAGGGCCGCGGCGGCTCCGCGAGGACGTTCGGGCCGAACGTCGCCAGGCGGCGCTGCGCCTCGGCGGAGGTAAGCCCCGGCGAAGCGCGCTCCGGCTGAACTGCCTGGATCACGGTCACCGTTCCCTCAGCTTCGACCGGGCGTGCGTGGACGCCATCAGGGCCGCCGACGACCGCTGCTGCGGCCTTTCCACAAGGGCCCGCGTGCCTCACACCGATTACGGTCACGCGCCGGACCGGCCATGCTGAAGCCGTGATCGCGGAGCCGCTGCATGCGCTTCGGTCGGAAGAGGTCGCGGAGCGGCTCGGGGTGGACGGACGCCTCGGGCTTACGTCGGCCGAGGCCGCGCGCCGCCTCGACGAAATCGGCCCGAACGAGCTCGCGGCCCGAGCGCGGCCGAACTACGCCGCGGTTGCGTTGCGCCAGCTCGCCGACCCGCTCGTGGCGCTGCTCGTCACCGCCGCTGTCATCTCGGCTGCGATCGGCGAGCACGTCGAGGCGGCGGTGATCGCCGCGATCGTCGTGCTCAACGCCGTGCTCGGCTTCGTCCAGGAGGCAGGTGCAGAGCGGGCGGTGCTCGCCCTCAGACGCGCGGTCGAGCTGAATGCGATCGCGGTCCGGGACGGACGCGAGGTCACGCTCCCCGCACGGGAGCTCGTCCCGGGCGACGTCGTGCGGCTCCGGGCAGGCGACCGGGTCCCGGCCGACGCGCGACTCGTCGACTCGAGCGCGCTGGCCGTCGACGAGTCCGCGCTCACCGGTGAGTCGGTGCCGGTGGAGAAGGACGCCGCCCCGGTCGCCGCGGACGCACCCCTCGCCGAGCGAGCCTCGCTCGTCTTCGCCGGCACCGGCGTCACCCGAGGACGCGCCACCGGCGTCGTCGTCCGCACCGGGCCGTCGATGGAGATCGGGCGGATCGCCGAGCTCGCCGAGGCGGCGCGGGCGCCTGCGACGCCGCTCCAGCGCAGGCTCGGCAGCCTCTCGCGGCGCCTCGCCGCCGGCGGCGCGCTGCTCACCGTTGCGCTCGCGGCCGCGATGCTCATCCAGGGCGAGCCGCTCGAGGAGGCGTTCCTGGTCGGCGTCGCCGTCGCGGTCGCGGCGGTCCCGGAGGGGCTCGGGGCGGTCGTCACGATCGCGCTGGCGCAGGGGGCGACGGCGATGGCGCGGCGCGGCGCGATCGTCCGCCGCCTGCCGGCGATCGAGACCCTCGGCGAGACGACCGTGATCGCGACCGACAAGACCGGCACGCTGACGGCGAACCGGCTGCGCGTGGCGGCGGCCGAGGCCGCAGCCGGACGGGACGTCGGGGAGGTCCTCGCCGCCGGCGCGCTCGCCTCGACGGCCGAGCCGGTGCGAGACGGCGACGAGCTCCTCGGCGACCCGCTCGACGTCGCGCTCCTCCAGGCCGCCTACGAGGCGGGCCTCGACCCGGGTGAGGGCCACGAGCGGGTGGCAGACATCCCGTTCGATGCCGTCCGCCGCCGCGTCACCGTGCTGCTCCGCGGGCCGGAGGGCCCGCGCGTCGTCGTCAAGGGCGCCCCGGAGTCCGTGCTCCCGCTCAGCGAGCTCGACGCGGACGAGCGGACCCGACTCGACGGGGTCGCAGCCGAGTGGGGCGAGCGCGGCCTCCGCGTCCTCGCGGTCGCGGAGCGGAGCCTCGACGACGGCGTCCCGCTCGAGGCGGCCGAGCAGCGGCTCGTCCCGGTCGGGATCGTCGGGCTCGAGGATCCCGTCCGTCCCGCGGTCCCCGAGGCCGTGGAGACGGCGCACGGCGCCGGCATCGACGTCGTCATGGTGACCGGGGACCACGCGGGAACCGCCCACGCCGTCGCCCGCTCGGTCGGGATCCCGGCCGACCGGGAGGACGCCGTCCACGCGCGGGTCGAACCGGCCGACAAGCTCCGCCTCGTGGAGCGCCTCCAGGGCCGCGGCGAGATCGTGGCCGTGACCGGGGACGGGATCAACGACTCTCCGGCGCTCCGCCGTGCCGACGTGGGGATCTCGATGGGGCGCTCCGGGACGGAGGCGGCGCGCGAGGCGTCCGACGTCGTGCTCACCGACGACGACTTCTCGACCATCGTCGCCGCCGTCCGGGAGGGCCGCCGGATCGCCGACAACATCCGCACCTTCGTCGCGTTCCTGCTCTCGGCGAACTTCGGGGAGGTGGTCCTCTTCGCGGTTGCGATCCTGGCCGGGCTCGGCGCGCCGATGACGGTCGTGCAGGTGCTGGTCGTGAACCTGCTGACGGACGGCCTGCCGGCGGTCGCGCTCGCGCGGGACCCGGCGTCGGGCGACACGATGCGCAGGCCGCCGGCCGGCCTCGGGACGCTCCTCGGTCGGGACCTGTCGGTGCTGCTCGGGACGGCCGGGCTCGCAGTCGGGCTCGCGGCCACCGCAGCCTTCCTCGCCGGCCGGGAGCTCGACCCCGGCGCCGCCCAGACGATGGCGTTCGCGACGATCGCGCTTGCGGAGCTCGCGCTCGTCTTCTCCGTCCGGGTGCCCCGCAGCCCGGCCTGGCACGGCGGCCGGAACCCGGCGCTCCTCGGCGCCGTCGGCCTGTCCGTCGCGCTCGTCGCCGCAGGGATCTACCTGCCCGTCGGGCACGACCTGCTCGACACCGTCTCGCTCGACGGGTCGGAGCTCTCGCTCGTGATCGTCCTCGCGCTCCTGCCGACGATCCTGCTCGAGCTCGCGAAGGCGCTGCGCCGCTAGCCGAGCGCGGTGTCGAGCGTCATCATCAGCGCGAACCCCGCGAGCAGCGCGGCGGAGGCGAGCCGGTCGTGGCCGCGCAGGTGGCTCTCGGGAACGAGCTCGTCCACGATGACGTAGAGCATCGCGCCGGCGGCGAAGCCGAGGCCGAGCGGGAGCAACGACTCGGCGAGCTCGAACGCGGCGAACGCGAGGAGCGCCGCCGGCGGCTCCACGAGACCGGTCAGGGCGGCGATCCCGGCGGCGAGGTAGCGGTTGTCGCGGACGAGCGGCGCGCCCGCGGCGAACCCCTCCGGGATGTTCTGGATCCCGATCGCGAGCGCGATCGGCACGCCGAGCTCCGTGCCGCCGGCCGCGAAGGCGACACCCACGGCGACGCCCTCGGGCACGTTGTGGATCGTCAGCGCCGAGAGCAGGAGCCCGGCCTGGCGCCTGCGCGGGTCGAGCGTGTGCCCCGGCTCCGCGAACCGGGCGTGCACGTGCGGCACGACCCGGTCGAGGCCGAAGAGCACCGCGCTGCCGATCGCGAACCCGGCGACCACCTCCGTCACCGTGCCGAGATCGAGCGCCGGCACCAGGAGGCTGAACGCGGTGGCGGCGAGCATGATCCCGGCGGTGAAGCCGAGGAGCCCGTCCAGCAGCCGCTCGGAGGGATCGCGGACGAGCAGCAGCGCGAGGCCGCCCACCGCGGTCGCGAGACCGGCGGCGAGGATCCACGCGAGGGTCTCCCCGTCCACGCGCGGACCCTAAGCGCCGCGGCGAATCGGTATTCCCCCACAGATCGGATCGGCACCGCAACCGATGCGCGCTGCGGGCTTTCGGACGACCATGGAGTCGGTATGGGTTCGCGGAAAGGAGGTGTGATGATCCTTACCCGCTGGACTCCGTTCCAGGAGCTCGAGGCCTTCGAGCGCCGCACGCGGAAGCTGTTCGACGAGCTGGGCTTCGCCCAGACCGTCATCCCGGCTGCCGACGTCTACGAGCGCAAGGGCGAGTACGTGTACGAGCTCGAGGTTCCGGGCTTCGAGGAGAAGGAGCTCGACATCGAGGTCACCGACCACGTGCTGACCGTGAAGGGCGAGCGCATCGCGGAGACGGACGAGAAGGAGAAGTCCTTCTGGCTCCACGAGCGGCTCGCTCGGACGTTCGAGCGCCGCTTCGAGTTTCCGCCCGAGGCGGACACCGCGAAGGTGAAAGCGGAGTTCAAGAAGGGGATCCTGGCCGTCCACGCGCCGAAGACGAAGCTCGCGGCGCCGACGAAGGTCGAGATCGCCCGCAAGTAGCCCTTTCGGGGGCCGAAGAAGGCCGCCGCCGGCCTCGGCGGCGGCCTTCTCGCCTGCGGGTTCTCCGCAGGCGGTTCCGCGAGGGCGCGGATGCTCTCCGCCCCGTAGGGGCGGAGGCTTCGGGTGTGACCACGGCGCTTCCCTCGGTTGATCCCTTCGAGGAGCTGCGACCGTCCCTCTCGGGACCGGGCGCGCTCGTCGAGGCCGATCGCTGCCTCGACTGCGGAGGGCCGTACGCCGAGGCCCCGTGCGTCACTGCCTGCCCGGCCGACGTCGACGTGCCCTCGTTCGTCGGCGCGATCGCCGACGACGACCCGCTCGGCGCGGCCCGCACGATCTTCGCCGAGAACCTCCTCGGCGGCACCTGCGCCCGGGTCTGTCCCGTCGAGCTGCTCTGCGAGGGGGCCTGCGTCCTCACGCACGAAGGGCAGCGCCCGGTCTCGATCGCGGCGCTGCAGCGCTTCGCGACGGACGTCGCCCACGCGCACGGGCTCGAGCCGCGAGATCCCCCGGCGCGCACCCAGCCGTTCCGGATCGCCGTGGTCGGTGCCGGCCCGGCGGGGCTCGCCTGCGCCGGGGAGCTCGCCTCGCTGGGCTACGGCGTCACGGTCTACGACGGACGCGCGGAGGCGGGCGGGCTCGTCCGTTTCGGCATCGCTCCCTACCGCCAGCGCAGCGAGCCCCTCCCGCAGGAGGTCACGATGCTCGAGTCGCTCGGCGTGGAGTTTCGCTTCGGCCACGAGATCGACTCGCCGGAGGCGCTTCGCGCGATCGAGGACGACGCCGACGCCGTCTTCCTCGGCGTCGGGCTCGGCGCAGACGTCGAGCCGGAGCTGCCTGGAAGCGACCTCCGCGGCGTCTGGCGCTCGCTCGACTTCGTCGAGAGGCTGAAGACGGGGCGACCGCTGCCGGTCGGCTCGCGCACCGTCGTGATCGGCGGGGGCAACACCGCCGTCGACGTCGCGCGCGAGGCGGTGCGGCTCGGCGCCGAGGTCGTCACGCTCGCCTACCGCCGCACCGAGGCCGAGATGCCGGCGTACCGGCACGAGGTCGAGGAGGCTCGCGAGGAGGGCGTCGAGTTCCACTGGCTCGCCGCACCGGTCCGCTTCCTCGGCTCGTACCACCTCACCGGCGTCGAGTGCTCCCTCATGCAGCTCGGCGAGCCGGACGCCAGCGGCCGGCGCCGGCCCCGGCCGGTGCCGGGAGCGAACTTCGTCGTCCCGGCCGACACCGCGATCGTCGCGATCGGACAGCAGCCGCGCCGGGACTTCCTGGGCTGGATCGAGGGCCTCGAGCTCGAGGGCGCCCAAATCGCCGTCGACGCGGACACCGGCCGCACGGGCAACCCGAGGTATTTCGCCGGCGGCGACGCCGTGAACGGCGGCGCGACGGTCGTCGAGGCCGTCCGCGGCGCGAAGGTCGCGGCGCGCGCCATCCACTCGCAGCTCGGAGGCGCAAGATGATCGAGGTCCGCTGGCACGCGCGTGCGGGGCAGGGCGCGAAGACCGCAGCCCACCTCTACGCGCTTGCAGCGCTCCGTGCGGGCGAGAGCGCGCAGGCGTTCCCCGAGTACGGGCCCGAGCGCCGCGGAGCGCCGGTCCGCGCGTACACGCGGATCGACGAGCGGCCGATCCGGCGCCACGACTCCGTCACGGAACCGGACGCCGTCGTCGTCCTCGACCCGTCGCTCCTGGCGGAGCCCGCGGTCGCGGAGGGCGTCGACGCGACGACCGTCGTGCTCGCCGACGCCGACAGCGGCCGGCCGGGCCTCGACGGGGCTCGGATCGTCCACGTCCCGGCCGCAGAGCTCGCGGGCAAGGCGGGGACGACGTACGTGAACCTCGTCATGGCCGGCGCGCTCGCCGCCGTGCTCGGCGTTCCGCCCCTCGAGAACGTCGAGGAGGCGGCCGCCGAGGTCCTCGGCGCCAAGGCCGACGGCCCCGCGGCCCGCGCGGCCGTGGAGGAGGGCTATCGATGGCTGAGCTGAGGCCCTGGCAGCAGCTTCCGGCAGGCGGCGTCGTCGACGCCGACGCGCCGCGCCAGCGCACCGGCGGCTGGCGCACGGGTGTCAAGCCGCGTGCGGACCTCGGCGCCTGCGTGAACTGCCTGCTCTGCTGGCTCCACTGCCCCGACGCCGCGATCGTCGTCGAGGACGGGCGCTTCGTCGGCTTCGACTACGACTTCTGCAAGGGCTGCGAGATCTGCGCCGAGATGTGCCCTGCGGGCGCGATCGAGCTGGTGCCGGAGGAGACCCGTGTCGACTGAGACCGCGATCCGTCCCGAGCTGCTCACCGGCGGAGAGGCGGTCGCGCACGCGATGCGCCAGATCGACCCGGACGTCGTCCCCGTCTACCCGATCACGCCGCAGACCCCGATCATCCAGGTCTTCTCGAAGTTCGTCGCGGACGGCCGAGCGAGCGGCGAGCTGGTCAACGTCGAGTCGGAGCACTCGGCGATGAGCGCGGCAATCGGCTCCGCCCTCGCCGGCGCGCGGACGATGACGGCCACCTCGTCCCAGGGCCTGGCGCTCATGGCGGAGATCGTCTACATCGCCGCCTCGATGCGCGCCCCGATCGTCGTCGCCCTCGGAAATCGCGCGCTCTCCGGGCCGATCAACATCCACTGCGACCACTCGGACTCGATGCTGATCCGTGACTCCGGGGTCATCCAGCTCTTCGTCGAGAACGCGCAGGAGGCCTACGACGCGACGCTCCTTGCGACGCGCCTTGCGGAGCACCCCGACGTGCTCCTTCCGGTCTTCGTGTGCCTCGACGGCTTCACGATCACGCACTCGGCGGAGCCCGTCACGCTCCTCACCGACGAGGAGGTGCGGCTGTTCGTCGGCGACTACCGCCTGCCGCATCCGCTCCTCCACTCGGAGCCGACGAGCCAGGGCCCGTTCGCGATGCCCGACTACTACTTCGAGCTCAGGCATCAGCAGGTCGCAGCGATGGAGGCTGCGGTCGGCGTGCTGGACGCGCTCGTGGACGAGCTCGCCGCCTTCACCGGGCGCCGGTACGAGCCCCTCGAGGAGTACCGGCTCGACGACGCGGCGCGCGCGATCGTGCTCATGGGCTCCTCGGCCGGCACCGCGAAGGACGTCGTGGACGACCTCCGACGGTGCTCGCGTCCCGTCGGGCTGCTCCGGATCGGCTCGTTCCGCCCCTTCCCCGCCGACCGGGTCCGCCGGGCGCTGAGCGGGGTCTCCGAGCTCGCCGTCCTCGACCGGGCGGAGTCGCTCGGCGGCGCCGCGCCGCTCTTCGCAGAGGTGGCGGCGGCGCTCCACGGCGAGCGGACGCGACTCCGCAGCGTCGTGTACGGGCTCGGCGGGCGCGACCTGCACCCGCACGACGTCGAGAGCGTGTTCGAAGCCTTCGCCCGCCGCAACGGCGGCACGACCTACCTCGGCCTGAGGAGCGAGCGATGAGCAGGCTGAAGACGATCGCTCGCCGGCAGGCTGCGACGCCGTCGCTCGGCGGCGGCCACTCGCTCTGCCAGGGCTGCGGTGTCCCGCTCGTGATCCGGACCGTGCTCGGCTCGATCGACACGCCGGTCGTCGTGATCAACGCGACCGGGTGCCTGGAGGTCGCCACGACGCGCTATCCCGGCACGGCCTGGAACGTCCCGTGGATCCACGTGGCGTTCGAGAACGCGGCCGCGGTCGCGAGCGGCGTGGAGACGGCGCACCGGGTGCTCGCCCGCCGGGGCAAGCTCCCCCCCGACGAGCCGGTCACCTTCGTGGCGCTCGCCGGCGACGGCGGGACCTACGACATCGGCTTCCAGGCGCTCTCCGGCGCCCTCGAGCGCGGCCACCGGTTCCTGTTCGTCTGCTACGACAACGAGGCGTACATGAACACGGGCGTCCAGCGCTCGGGCGCGACGCCGTTCGGCGCCGGCACCACGACGAGCCCGGTCGGCCTCGAGAGCTTCGGCAAGGCGCAGCAGCGCAAGGACCTCACGGCGATCGCCGTGGCCCACCACGTCCCCTACGCCGCCCAGGCCTGCGGCGCCCACTGGTTCGACCTCAGCCAGAAGGTGGAGCGCGCCGTCGCGGCCGACGGCCCCGCGTTCCTCAACGTCCTGACGGACTGCCCGGTCGGCTGGGGCCACGAGCCGCGCCTCGGCCCGAGGATCCTGAACGCGGCCGTCGAGACGCGCTTCTGGCCGCTCTACGAGGTGGTCGACGGTGTCCACCGCCTCACCTACGAGCCGAAGCATCCGCTGCCGATCGAGGACTGGCTCGCCGGTCAGAAGCGGTTCGCGCACCTCCTCCGGCCCGAGAGCCGCGAGCTCGTCGAGCGGATCCAGCAGCAGGTCGACCAGGACTGGGCGGAGCTGGTCGAGCGCTGCGAGCGCTGACCCGCTCCGGCCTCTCTCAGTCCGAGTCGGTCTGCGGCGGCAGGAACTGCGGCGTCTCGTAGGCGTGCGCCACCGCCGTCGTGTGCATCGCGGCATGAGCGACGACGGCGCCGACAGGGTTCGCGGTCGCGAGCATCGGCACGGAGATGATCATGTTCCCGGTCTCCGGCTTGCCGACGCCGTCCTCTCGGTACTGCGGGTATCCCAGGTGGTACGTGGCGGTGATCAGGAGGACGAGTGGCAGCGCGAGCGCCGCGAACCGCAGCTTGCCCACGACCCCTCCGATCCTGCCGCGCAGCAGGCTGTACGCGATCAGGCCGGGGAAGGCGCTGAGCAGGAGCGCATCGACCGCGCCGTACGTCACGCCGCGCCAGAGCAGCTCGAACGCGAAGTACGGCCCACTCGGCCGGTCGGTGGCCGGTTCGCCCATCACGTTCCATACCTCGGCCGCCGCAACGACGATGCCGAGCCCGAGGCTCCACGGCCACGCGTGGTGGACGATCGAACGGACGGCGACGTGCTCGGTCCTCACGTACGCCAGCAGCAGCGCGGCGGTCGTGGAGAAGTAGATGAGGTAGTAAAGATCGTGGTGGAGGTCGAGGACCGACACACCGACGAACGGGACGAGGAAGGCAGCCGCTGCGACGAACGAGTACCACGCGACGTGGCGAAGCCCGTGCGGAACGGCCGCCAGCTCTGTGTGTAGCAGGGTGCTCATCGGACCTCCTTTCCTTCGGAGGGCGGCGGGCGGACGCCCGCCGCCCTTGGTCTGCCTAGTAGAGCGCGACCGCGTCCGGGATCCGCTGGAGCACCGGCTCGAGCACGTCCGCGAGCGTCGGCTCGCCGACCTCGCGCAGCTCGTAGGTCGCGTGCATGATCGGATGCCGGGAGTGGATCAGCCGCCCGAGGTCGATCGGCGTCCCGGTGACGACGACGTCGCAGGGGATCGCGTTGATCGTCTCCTCGAGCTCCCGCAGCTGCTCGTCCCCGTAACCCATCGCCGGCAGCACGTGGCCGATGTGCGGGAACCGGTCGTAGATCTCGGCGATCGAGCCGACCGCCCACGGCCGCGGGTCGATGATCTCCGACGCGCCCGCGTTGCGGGCGGCGACGGTGCCGGCGCCGAACGCCATCTCGCCGTGCGTGATCGTCGGCCCGTCGTCGACGACGAGCGCCGTCTTGCCGGCGAGCGCCAGCGGATCGGCCAGCGTGACCGGCGACTCGGCCGTCACGATCGTCGCGCCGGGGTTCAGCAGCTCGATGTCGGCCATGACCCGGCTCACCTGCTGCGGCTCGGCCGAGTCGACCTTGTTGACGACGACCACGTCGGCCATCCGCAGGTTGGCCTCACCCGGGTGGTACCGCAGCTCGTGGCCCGCGCGGAGCGGGTCGACAACCACCACGAACAGGTCGGGACGGAAGAACGGGAAGTCGTTGTTCCCGCCGTCCCAGATGATCACGTCTGCGTCCTGCTCCGCCTCGGACAGGATCTCGCCGTAGTCGACGCCGGCGTACATGACCATCCCCAGCTCGACCGGGCGCTCGTACTCCTCGCGCTCCTCGATCGTCGGGTCGGAGATGTCGATGTCCTCCTGCGACGCGAAGCGCTGGACGCGCATCGCCTCCAGGTCGCCGTACGGCATCGGATGCCGGACGAGCGCGACCCGGTGGCCCTGCTCGATCAGGATCTGCCCGATCCGCCGGCTGGTCTGGCTCTTCCCCGCACCGGTCCGGACGGCCCCGACGGCGATGACGGGCTTCTGGCTCTCGAGCATCGTCGACTTCGGCCCGAGCAGGCGGAAGTCGGCGCCCGCGGCGACTGCGATCGAGGCCTTGTGCATGACCGTCTCGTGCGAGACGTCCGAGTACGCGAAGACGACCTCGTCGACGTCGAACTCACGGATCAGCTCCGCCAGCCGGTCTTCCGGGAAGACCGGGATGCCGACCGGATAGAGCTCCCCGGCGAGCGTGCGCGGGTAGCGCCGCTCGTCGATGCCGGGGATCTGGGTCGCGGTGAAGGCGACGACGTCGACGTCCGGATCGTTCCGGAACGCGACGTTGAAGTTGTGGAAGTCCCGGCCCCCGGCCCCCACGATGATGATCTTCTTCATGGCTTCTCCCTTCGGGCTCCGGCCCGGCCGGAGCCGGGCCGGAGGGTTGTCGCTCAGTGGATGACCAGAGGCCGCTCGGCCTCCTCGGGCGGGTAGTCGGGAACGGTCACGACCGGCGCCTCGCGCTTCTCCTGCCACTTCATCCAGACGTAGACCGGGATGCCGGCGGTCAGGAGCATGAAGCCCTTCGCGATCACCTCTTCGCCCGCGCCCCAGATCGCCCACGCCGAGTAGGCGAAGGCGAGCGTGGCGATGACGGAGTCGCGGAAGAGCCGGACGCCCGAGAAGAGCTCGCGGTCGGTGATGAAGAGCGTCACCTGGGCCGCGGCCGACCAGGCGTACGGCACGAGCGTCGTCAGGGTCGCGAGGAGGACGATGTCGGTGAAGAGGTCGACGATCGTCCCTCGCTCCGAGTAGTTCATGAAGATGAGCGCGGTCAGCAGCGCCGAGGAGACGACCAGCGCCGTCACCGGCGTCCGCCGGCTTCCGTGCACCTTCGCGAGCTGCCTCGGGAAGAGCCCGTCCTCGGCCGCGGCCATCGGGATGCGGCCCTGGATCAGAATCCACCCGTTCAGGGCCCCGAGGGTCGAGATCATCGCGACGAGCGCGACGACCTTGCCCCAGTCACCGCCCCAGATCTCGCCCGCTGCATCGGCGAACGGGCTGCCGGACGCCGCGAGCGTGTCACGGGCGAGGATGCCCATGATCGCGAACGTGGCGACGCCGTAGAGCAGCGCGGTGATCAGCGTCCCGAGCATGGTCGCCCTCGGGATCGTCCGCTCGGGATCCTTGACCTCCTCGGCCGGGATCGTCGCGGACTCGAGCCCGATGAACGCCCACAGCGCGAGGGTCGCGGCGGCGCCGATGTGCCAGTCGCCGCCCGACTCCGGCGCGAAGGGCGTCAGGTTGTCGCTGTTGATCCACGCAAGCCCGATCAGTCCGATCAGGGCGAGCGGGACGAACTTGAGGACCGTCGTCACGAGCTGGACCCAGCCCGTCTCCCTCGTGCCGAGCACGTTGACCAGCGTGAGCAGCCAGATCAGCCCGACGGCGACGAGGATGGCGGTGAGGTTGCTCGTGTTGACGCGATCCCAGTAGACGCCCAGGTAGCCGACGAACGCGATCGCGATCGCGGCGTTGCCGACCCAGGCGGCGATCCAGTAGCCCCACGCGGTCAGGAACCCGGCGAAGTCGCCGAAGGCCTTCCGCGTGTAGGCGTACGGCCCGCCCGTGCGCGGGTACGCACGGCCGAGCGTGGCGAAGACGCCGGCCAGCAGCATGGCCCCGACGCCGGTGGCCAGCATCGCGAAGATCGACACCGGGCCCGCCTCGCCGGCGAGGCTCGCCGGCAGCAGGAAGATGCCCGAGCCGACCATGTTGCCGACCACGAGCGCGGTCGCCATCCACAGGCCGAGCGATCGCTTCAGTTGCGGACGGGTCTCGCCCGTCCTCTCGATGGTTTCCATGACTCCCCCTTTCCGCACCTCAGACGCCGGTCACGTCGGCGTGCATCCGCCAGCGATCCGGCTTCCGGTCGGCCCGCGGGATGCGGACGGTGAGCGTGCGGCCGTCGAGCGCGAAGGTGAGCCTCGCCGACTCGGCGGGCAGCTCGACCTCGAGCACCGTGTCCTCGTCGGTCTCGTAGGCATGGACCGTCCGGAGCGGGACCTCTGTGAGCGTCTCCATCGCTCCTCCTTTCGAATACGGCTTCATCGTCCGCTGCGAGGCCGGAGCGCGCATCGGCGGCGCGCCGGATCGGCCCTGTGGGCGATTACTGACGCGTGCTTCTTCGGCAAAGCCGCGACCGTGGTCCGTCGGCGCCCGGATGCCGGCGGCGGCGGGCGCCCGACAAGCTCAGGTCATGTACGCACGAGCGATCGAGGACGCCGAGGCCCGCCTTCGCGAGCTCCGCCGCGAGGAATGGGAGGACCTCGGCCTTGCGGGAGTCGTCCTCGCGTGCGCTGTCGCCGCGGCACAGCTCCGGCCGTCGGTCGCGCTTCCCCTGTTTCTCGGTGGGCTCGGCGTCGGGTTCCTCGGCGTGCGAGCGCTGTGGCGCCGGTGGGACCTCCTCGAGGACCTGACCGAGGAGCGGGACGCCTACGTGATCACGGAGGTCTTCGACCACGCCTCGCGGGAGGCGAGGATCGAGCGGCGGCAGACCCTTGCGGCCTATGTCCGTAGCGCCGCGAAGGACCCGGGATATCGCCTCGAGGCGAGCGTCGCCGCCGCGAAGGACGACCTCGAAGCGCTCGCCTCGGAGCTCGAGGACCCGTCCCTCGACCTGCACCCCGCCGCCGCCGTCGCCTGTGCCCGGTTGGTGAGCGACGTGTCGCAGAGCCCGCTCCTCAATCCCGAGCTGCCGCCGGACCAGCTCCTGGCGGTCGTGCGGCAGATCCGGTCCGGCTTCACACCGGTCCGGCCGGGCGCCTGACCGGCTACCAGGTCTTCGTCCGAAGCGACACGTCTGCCCGGCACACCCGGATCCGCGCGTCGACGGCGACGCAGCCGTCCGGTGAGGCGATCACCGGGTTCAGGTCGAGCTCGGCGACCTCACGGAGGTCGTCGCCCAGCCGCGAGAGCCGGTGGAGCAGGTCGGTGAGCGCGCGGTCGTCGGCGCCAGGCTTGCCGCGAAAGCCGCGAACGAGCCGGCCGGCCTTGCCGCCGTGGACGAGCTCGTCGGCGTCGGCGTCCGTGAGCGGCGCGATCCGGAACTCCGCCTGCCCGATCAGCTCGGCGAACACGCCGCCGGGACCGAACGCGACCAGCGAGCCGAAGACCGGGTCCTGCACGAGGCCCGCGAGCAGCTCCGCGCTTCCCTCGAGCATCGGCTGCACGAGCACGGGCAGGCCGATCCGCTTCGCCGCCGACTGCACCTCGTCCGGGCTCGAGAGGCCGAGCGCGATGCCGCCGCTCTCGGTCTTGTGCGCCCCCGGGGCGGCGCTCTTGACGACGGCGGGAAAGCCGAGCTCGGAGGCCGCCTCGACCGCGTCGTCGGCCGTCGCGACGACCCGTTCCGGCACGACGGGGACGCTGTAGGCCTCGAGGAGCTCGCGCACCTCGCGCGGCCCGAGCCAGACGTCGTCGGCAGCGGCGAGGGCGCCGTCCACGACCGCCCGGGCGCGGGCGTGGTCGATCCCGTCGAGCTCTGGCACCGATCCGGCGGGACGCCGGAGCCACTCGGCCCGGGCGGCCGCCAGCCCGAGCGCCCGCGCGGCGGACTCCGGGTACGGGAAGTTCGTGACGCCCTGGATCGGCGGGATCTCCCCCTCTGCGATCAGCGACGCCAGGACGGGCTTGTCGCTGCCGCCGGCGACGGATCGTGCGATCGCCGAGGCGATCTCGTCGGCGCCGGCGACGACCGGAGGGACGAAGAGCGCGATCAGCGCGTCGACGTTCTCGTCGGCCAGGACGACCGGCACGACCTGCTCGTAGGTCGCGCCCGTGGCGGAGCCCAGCATGTCGACCGGGTTCGCGACGCTCGCCTCGGCCGGCAGCACGGCCCGCAAGGCCTCCTCCGTGCGCTCGCTCAGCCCGGGCAGGGAGAGCCCCGCCGCGTCGCAGGCGTCGGCGCAGAGGATTCCGAGCCCGCCGGCGTTCGTGATCACACCGACGCGGTTTCCGGCGGGCAGCGGCTGCGTCGCGAAGAGGGCGGCTGCGTCGATCAGCTCCTCGAGCGTGGTCGCACGGATGACCCCTGCCTGGTGGAAGAGCGCCTCGACGGCGTCGTCGGAGCCGGCCAGCGCCGCCGTATGCGAGCTCGCGGCCCTGGCGCCCATCGTCGTCGTCCCGCTCTTCATCGCGAGGATCGGCTTCTGCCGGGCGACGCGCCGCGCGATGCGGCCGAAGCGCCGCGGGTTGCCGAACGACTCCAGGTAGAGGGCGACGACGCCGGTCTCCGGATCGTCCTCCCAGTACTCGAGGAGGTCGTTCGACGAGACGTCCGCCTTGTTCCCGATCGAGACGAACGCCGAGAGGCCGATCCCACGCTCGTTCGCCCGCTCGAGCAGCGCCAGGCCCAGCGCCCCGCTCTGCGACGAGAACGCCACCGGGCCGGCGGGCAGCGCGCGCGGGCCGAACGTCGCGTTCAGACGCGGCGCGGACACCGCGATCCCGAGGCAGTTCGGCCCCACGAGTCGCCCGCCGTGCGCCCGGACGAGGGCGAGGAGCTCGTCCTGCAGGGCGCGGCCCTCGGCACCGACCTCCGCGAAGCCGGCGGAGATGACGCAGATCGCCCTGGTTCCCCTGCGGAGAACGGCCTCCACGCCCCCGAGGACGTGCTTCGCCGGGAGGCACACGACGGCCAGGTCGGGCGCCTCCGGCAGCTCGTCGACGGAGCTGTACCCGCGGACACCGGCGACCGCGTCGCCGGTGAGGTTCACCGGGTAGGCGACGCCGTCGAACTCGCCCGAGATGATGTTCCGGAAGAGCTGGCCTCCGATCGCCTCCGGCCGCCGCGACGCGCCGAGGACGGCCACGCTCGCCGGGGCGAAGAAGGGGCGGAGCGAGGCGACCGCTGCGAGGTGGTCGCGCTGGTCGACGCGGTCGAGGTACGTCTCGGTCGGGGCGATCCGGAACTCGACCTCGACGGTGCCGCTCTCCAGGGTGCGAGCCAGCTCGAAGCCCACGGCCTCGAAGACGTGGAGCATCTGGCGGTTCTCGGCCAGCACCTCTGCGACGAAGCGCTCGATCCCCACCTGCGCCGCGCGCTCCGCCAGCTGCTCGAGCAGCCGCGTGCCGATCCCGCGGCGCTGGTACGCGTCCGAGACGAGGAACGCCACCTCGGCCGTGGAGGGATCCCTGAGCCGCACGTAGCTGGCGAGCGCGATGATGCGTCCCTCCAGCTCGCCCACGAGGTGGCCGCGCTCGTGCCAGTCGGGGTCGACGAACTGCCTGACGAGCTGGGTGTCGACCGTCGGGTGTCCGTGGAAGCGGAGGTAGATGCTCTGGTCCGAGCAGCCGCCGAAGAAGTCGAGCAGCGCCGGGGTGTCTCCCGCCGCCGGGGAACGGAGCCGGAGGGTCGTGCCGTCGCGCAGGATGACGTCCCGCGCCGCCGTCGTCACGGCTGTCATGGGAGTCAGTCTTCCACCCACGCGCCGCCGGAGCGACCCAGCTCCACGTCCACGTGCTCCGCGTGCGCGGAGGCGAGCATCGCGGGCGGCGGCTCGGCCGAGAGGCCGATGTGCTCTGCGAGGAACGGACCGAGGTAGCGGCCGGCGATCTTCCCCGGCGGCCACCACAGCGGCTGGAGGTCGACCTCCGACGAGGCGTCGAGGACCCCGGCGCGCAGGTAGCGCGGGCTGAGCCCGGTCAGGAGGAGCCCGCGGAGCACCGGCCGGAACGGCTTCGGCTCGACAGGGGCTCCCGTGAGCGCCGCGATCCACTCGGCGGCGGCGTCGGCCTGCTGCGCGGCGATCCCGCCTTGCTTGATCGGGAACGCGGTCATGTCGCCGACGGCGAAGACGTCGTCGCGGCCGTCCACACGGCCACGTTCGTCGACCCGGACGAAGCCCCGTCCGTTCTGCGGGACACCGGGGATCCGGCGCCCCTCGGGGACCGGCACGGAGACCACTTGCTGGGTGCGGAGCGCGCGCCCGGGAACGACGACGAGGGCGCCGCTGCGGAACACGACCGGCGTGGTCTGTGCCTGCACGGCGATGCTCCGCTCCTCGAGGAGCTCCGAGACGGCCGTGGACGCCGCGGTTCCGAAGATGGCGAGCGGCGCGCGCTCCGGCGTCACGACCGAGACCCGGACCTGCGTCTCACCGCGATCCTCGAGGCCGGCCTTCGCCATCAGCGCCAGCTCGTAGAGCGGTAGCGGCCAGGCGGCCTGCGACGGCAGCGCGAACGTCAGCGAGCCGAGCCCGCCGGTCGCGGCCGCCTCGACGACCGCCATGAGCTCGTCTGCATTCTCCGGGCCACGAAACGTGAGACCGCCGGGAACACCCTCCCGCGTCCGCGCGCCGACCGCGAGCACGAGCGTCTCCCAGGGAAGCTCGTCGCCGTCCGCCGTGTAGGCCAGGCGTCGGTCGAGGTCGACACGGGCCAGCGTTCCCTCCGTCAGCCTTGCACCGGCGAGCTCGACCAGGCGCCGCACGGGAAATCTCCGCACCTCGCCCTTGGCGTAGGGCTCGGCGACGGCGAGCGGCTTGTAGACGAAGTCGTCGTCCGGTGCCAGGAGCTCGATGTCGACCCGCTCGTCGGCGAGAGCGTTCAGCGCCAGGGCGGCCTCCAGGCCGGCGACCCCGGCACCGGCGATCAGGATATGAGGGAGCGACGCCATGCTCCAAGGGTCGCCACGCGAAGCCGGGCCGCCATCCGCGGCGGCGCGGCTCCGCAGTGCGGATTACTACCGAGCAGCGACCGCTGCCCGAGTCTTCGCGACGAGGACGGGCACGTCGGCACCGTTGATGATGTCGCGCGAGACGCTGCCGAGGAGCGTTCCGGCGATCCGGCCGAGGCCGCGGGGCCCGACGACGATGAGGTCGGCATCCCGGGCGTCGGCGATCTCGAGGATCGCCTCGGCCGGGCTTCCCTCCACGACCACGTACTCCGGCTCGACGTCGAACCGGGTGGCATGGAGCTTCGCGTCGGCGATGACCGCCCGGGCGTGGTGGCCCTCCTCCGTGACGGCGTCCTGGTAGTAGGGGTCTCCGAGGAATCCGAGCGGCGAGTGGCGGGCGTAGACCACGATCACCTCGAGGTCGAGCCGGGACGCGAGCTCGTAGCCGGCCTCCAGCGCGTCCGCCGCGCCGCTGCTTCCGTCGGTTGCGATGACGATGCGCTTCATGGTTGTCCTCCTTCCATCTGCGCCCAGCATCCGGCGGCGGGGAGCGGCGGGCATCCGCGCAGGCGCTGATCGCGCCTGCGCGTTTTCCCGCGGTGCTAGACGGCTGCCTCGACCGGCGCGAGGACGCGCTGCGCGAGCTCGACGAGCCGGTTCGAGTAGCCCCACTCGTTGTCGTACCACGCGACGACCTTCACCTGCGTCCCGTCCACGACCGTCGTGAGCGGCGCGTCGAAGATCGACGAATAGGTCGACTTCACGACGTCCGACGAGACGAGCGGCTCCTCGCTGTACATGAGAATCCCCTCGAGCTCGCCGCGGTCGGCACGGGCCTCGAAGATCGCGTTGACCTCCTCCACCGATGTCGGCCGCTCGGTCTCGACGGTGAGGTCGACCAGGGATCCGGTCGGGACCGGGACACGCACCGCGAAGCCGTGAAGCTTGCCGGCGAGCTCGGGCACGACGAGGCCGATCGC
>DATBMH010000058.1:0-22985 GCA_036554945.1 Gaiellaceae bacterium
GTGAAGGTCGAGCCGCGCAGCTCCGCCGGCTCGAGCGTGCCGGCGCGGGCGCTCTCCGCCAGCCGGGCCGCCTCGGCCTCGAGCTCCTCCAGCGACCTCTCGTCCGCGGCCCGCAGCACGGGCACGACCAGGCCCTCGTCGGTCTGGACGGCGACGCCGAGGTCGTACCGCTCCCAGAGGACGATCTCCTCGCCGTCCAGCGTCGCGTTCAGCTCGGGGACGTCCTTGAGCCCGGCGACGACCGCCTGCAGGAGGTACGGCAGGTACGAGCGCTCGCCGCGCGCAGCCGCGAGAGCGGTGAAGTCGCACTCCTCGACGACCGTGACCGCGGGCACCTCGCGGTGGGCGACGGCCAGGTGGCGGGCGATCTCCCGCCGCGTGCCGCGCAGCGGGACACGGCGCTCGGGGCCACGCCCCGGTGCCCGGCCCCCGGACAGGGCCGAAAAGCGCCTGACGTCCTCCTCGGTCACCCGCCCACCCGGCCCGGTGCCGGCGAGGAGCGCGAGGTCGACGCCCAGCTCCGCGGCGATCTTGCGGACGACGGGCGTCGCCTGGACGCGCCGGGCGGGCTCCGCAGGCCCGGCCGGGGCCGGCGCCTCGCCGTCTCCGATGACGACGAGCGGCGTCCCGACCGGGACGAGCTCGCCGGCAGGGACGAGGATGTGGGCCACCGTGCCCGAGGCGGGCGAGGGGATCTCGACGGTCGTCTTGTCCGTGTGCACCTCGACGAGCGGGTCGTCCTCGGCGATCTCCTGACCCTCCTGGACGAGCCAGCGAGCGATCTCGCCCTCGGTCAGGCCCTCGCCGAGATCGGGCAGCTTGAACTCGTACGCCACACCCTGATTCTCACCGAAAGCGCCTAGTAACACAGTGTTACAACCGGCTCGAACCAGCCTCCCGAGCGGTCCCAGCGAGCAAGTAACACAGTGTCACTTGGCTCAGCGCGGCGTCCCGATCCAGGCGTCGGCCGGGGCGATCAGCACTCGAAGGCCGCCCTCGAAGCGCCAGAGGGACACCGCCTGCTCGTCGCCGCACAACTCGGGCGCGACCTCGCGCGGGACGTAGCCCACCTGCAGCGTCCGCTCCTCGTTCCAGATCCCGACGGCGTTCGGGTCGTGCTCGTTCTCCGGCTCCGGGACGAGGGCGAGGCGGCGACCGGGGTCGAACGACGGGTCGGGCAGCGCCTCGGGCCGGTAGGACACGCCCGCCGCGGGCACGACGCGGATCCGCTCGTCCTCCCAGCGCACCGGCTCACCCGTGGCCGCATCCCGGAGGAGGTAGCCGGACCCGCCGCGCTCGAGCCAGAGGCGCAGGCGTTCGCTCACACGCGGAACGCGTCGTCCCTGAGGACGGCGTGGACGCCGAGCGTCCCGTTCACGACCTGCGTCACGCGCAGGTCGACGCCCACGCTCGCGAGGACGAGCGCGTCGCCGCCGAAGACGCCGAGCTCGCGGCCCATCAGCGCGACCATCCCGTCCACCGCGATCCTCGCCGCCCGTCCGAGGTGCTCGTCCAGCCCGAACGTCAGCCAGGCGCCCTGGATGCGCGCGACCGGCCACTCGAGCTCGAGCGACTCGTCGACGTCAAGCGTCAGCCGCGCCTGGACGGGGGTCTCGATCGCGGTCCCTGAGACCTCGCCGTCGCCCTGCGCCGCATGCCCGTCGCCCGCCGAGAACAGGGCGCCGTCGACCGGGATCGGGAGGTAGAGCGTCGTCCCGGCCACGAGCTCCTTGCAGTCGAGGTTGCCGCCCCAGCGCCGCGGCGGAATCGTCGAGTGGACGCCGGGCTCCGGCGGCGGCATGCCCATGACGCCGAGGAACGGCGCGAGGTCGAGCTCCCGGTCGAGCGCGCGGCCGATCCCGGCACGGAGATCCCAGTAGACGGAGTGCTCCTCGCCGCCGTGCGTGACGCCCCAGTGCGAGGGCCGGACCTCCTCGATGCGGACGACGAGCGTCTGCCCGGCCTTCGCCCCGCGCACCTCGATCGGCCCGGCGAGCGCGTGCCCGGTGTCGATCTCCGGATTCCGTGCGACGACCGACTCGTCCCACTCGACGTCCCAGGCGTGGTTCGGCACCGAGATCCGCACGGACTCGCCGCGATCGACCGAGAGCACGGGCTCGAGCTCGCGCGAGAAGTGTCCGTGCAGCGCCCACGGCTCGCAGGGAAGCTCGTGGACCATCAGAACTCGAGCAGCTTCCGCGCCGCGGCGACCACGCGCTCGACGGACGGCATGTACGCGTCCTCGATCTGCCAGTACGGATACGGCACGTCGTAGCCGGTGACGCGGATCACGGGGCCTCGCAGGTCGAGGATCGCCTTCTCGGCGAGGATCGCCGCCAGCTCGGCGCCGAACCCGGCGGTCCGGGGCGCCTCCTGGACGATCACGACGCGCCCGGTCTTCGCGGCGGACGCGAGCAGCGCGTCCTCGTCGAGCGGCTTGAGCGTCCGCAGGTCGAGCACCTCGGTGCTCGCCTCGCCCGCCAGCTCGTCCGCCGCCTGCTCGCAGAGCGGCACCATCGACCCGTACGCGACGAGCGTGACCTCCGTCCCCTCCCGCGCGATCCGCGCCTCGCCGAGCGGCACCGTGTGCTCGCCCTCGGGCACCTCGCCGCGGAGCGTCCGGTAGTGGAGCTTCGGTTCGAGGATCACGACCGGATCGGGATCGCGGATCGCCGAGGCCAGCAGGCCCTTCGCGTCCGCAGGCGTCGACGGGATCGCGACCTTCACGCCCGGCGTGTGCGCGTAGTACGCCTCCGGCGAGTCGTCGTGGAGCTCCGGTGCGCGCACGCCGCCGCCGTATGGCATGCGGATCGTGACCGGGAACTCCATCGCGCCGCCCGTGCGCCAGCGGTACCGCCCCACGTGCGTGATCAGCTGGTCGAGGCACGGGTAGCTGAAGGCGTCGTACTGCATCTCGCAGACGGGCCGCCAGCCCGCCATGCAGAGACCGACGGCGGTGCCGAGGATGCCGGCCTCGGCCAGCGGCGTGTCGACGCAGCGGTCCGGGCCGAACCGGTCGAGCAGGCCGGCTGTGGCGCGGAAGACGCCGCCTGCGCGGCCGACGTCCTCGCCCATGACCATGACGCTCTCGTCGCGGTCGAGCTCGACGTGGAAGCAGTCGTTGATCGCCTCGACCAGGAGCTTTTCAGCCAAGGATCCTCCTCAGCTCCGCCAGGTCCTCCGCGAACGACGCGGGCGGGTTCGCCAGCGCGTGCTCGAAGACGAGCCCCGGATCCGCGGGCGGCTCGGCCTCGGCGGCGGCGATGCCCTCGCGCATCCGGTCGAGCGCCTCGGCCTTGATCTGCTCCGCGCGCTCGTCGGTCAGGACGCCGGCGCGCTGGAGGTAGCCCTCGTACCGCCCCAGGCACTCGTTCTGCCTCTCCTCCTCGACCCGCTCGAGGTCGATGTACGCGCTCGGGTCGTCGGCGGTCGCGTGCGGCGCGGCACGGTACGTCACCGCCTCGATGAAGGTCGGGCCGGCGCCCGCCCGTGCGCGCTCGACGGCCGTCCGCGTCGCCTCGTACACCGCCAGCACGTCGCCGCCGTCGACCCGGACGCCCGGCATGCCGTAGCCGGCGGCCTTGTCCGCGAGCGTCTGGGCGGCGGTCTGCGCCGAGAGCGGCGTCGAGATCGCCCACTGGTTGTTGTTGCAGAGGAGGATTGCCGGCGCCTTCATCACCGCGGCGAAGTTGGCGCCCTCATGGAACGCGCCCTCCGAGGTGGCGCCGTCGCCGAAGTACGCGATCGCCACCGTCTTCTCGCCCCGCAGCTTCTTCCCCCATGCGAGGCCGGCGGCATGCGGCACGTGCGTCCCGATCGGCACGCAGATCGACGCGACGCTGTAGTCCAGCGGGTTCCACCAGCCCGCGGGGTGGCCGCGCCACCAGGAGAGGACGGTCGAGACCGGCATCCCGCGCAGCAGCCCGATCGCCGACTCGCGGTAGCTCGGGAAGATCCAGTCCTCCCGCTCGAGCGCGTACACCGAGCCCGCCTGCATCGCCTCGTGGTTCCAGAAGATCGCGTACGTGCCGATCCGGCCCTGGCGGTGGTAGACGAGCGACCGCTCGTCGTAGGTGCGGAGCGTGACCATCGAGCGGTAGAGCTCGATCAGGTCGCTCTCGTCGAGCCCTTCGACCTCGCCGTCCGGGATGCCCTCTCCGTCGCCGATGACGCGGCGAAGCTCGCGCTCGTCGGGCAGGACTTGCGCCATGGCAGCCGCGAATCTACCCGAGTCAGGCGACGCGGCGGCTGAGCGCCAGCACCGCGGCGGCGAGGGCGACGGCGGCGGCCACGCCGCCCGCCTCGAGGACGAGCCCGCCGCCGGCGTCGATCCGCGCCACCGAGACGAGGACGGCGCCCACGGCGATCGTGCCGGCGAGGAGGCCCGAGAGGAGCGCGATGCGCCGCGCGGCGATCCCGCCGACCGCCGGTCGGCTCTGCCGCGCCTCGAGCGACCAGTAGGACAGCTCCCCGACCGCGAGCAGCCCGGCCGCGTAGAGCGGTGAGCGCCCGGGGTCCGCCTCCTCCGCAAAGGACAGCGCAGCCGCGGCACCGAGGCCGAGCAGGACCCACGGGACGACGATCGACCGGCCGCGCCAGAGCCCGGCGGCGAGCACGGCCGTGCCGGCGACGGCCAGTCCCGCCGCGACCGGCTCGAGCTCTCCGGCGCCGAGGAACGCGACGCCGCCGACGAGCGCCGCCGCGAGCACCGCGACCGCGCCCGCGGCTAGCGGCGTGCGAGATGCGCGGCCCGTCGAAATGCGGCCACCTCCTCGATCACGGCCTGGAGCGCCTCGTGCTCGCGCCACTCGACGACCGGGACGCCGAGCGCGTGGAACGCCGTCCGTCGTGCATCGCGCCTGAGGAGCCACAGGCGCTCGACGAGCGGCTCGGCGTCGTCGTCCGCCGGCGGCGCGAACGGCACGGGCGAGATCTCGATCACCGCGACGTCGAAGCCGCGCCGGCGAAGGTCGGTCAGCGCGGCCAGAGCGCGGTCGTCGAGCAGCGGCGAGAGCGCGACCACCAGCGCCTGCGGGGGCAGGGTCCGCCGGGGGACGACGTCGATGTCCTTCCAGGCGTAGCTGAGCATGATCTCGGCATCGAGCAGCGCGTCCACGATGCGGTACCGCTGGACGATCCCCGTCGCCGGCGTGAGCCAGTTCAGGACCCCGCCGAAGACCACGAGCCCGACGCGGTCGCGGTGGGCGAGGTACTGCTCCGCGAGCGTCGCCGCCGCCCGCACGGCGAGATCGAGCGTCCCGGCGTCGCCGCGCCTGGCCTCGACGAACGTGTCGAGGAAGAGGACGACGTCGGTGTTGCGCTCCGGGTGCAGGTCGTTCACCCAGAGCTCGCCGGACCGGGCCGTCGCCCGCCAGTTGACGCGGCGGAGCCGGTCCCCGTGGACGAACGGCCGGAGGTCGGCGAACTCGATGCCCTCGCCGCGCTCCCTCGCCACCTGGTTCCCCGCCGACGGCTGGGTCTCGAGCGGCCGGAGCACCGACCGGAGGCGCTCCGCCGACGGGTAGACCTTGAGCGGCTGGGCCTGGCCGACGCGCTGCTCGTAGACGAACAGCCCGAGCGCGTCTCGGCTCCGAACGACGGCCTCGCCGAGGTCGTAGGCGCCCCAGTGGCCGCATTCGATCCGCCAGGCGAGCTCGAGGGTCTGGCCCGGCCCCGCCCTGACGAGCGCCGGGCTCGGCCCCTCGACGACGCGTCCACCCTCGGGCAGCAGGACCGCGACCTCGGCGATGGGCAGCCCGACGTCCGGGCGCAGCTCCAGCTCGAGGCCGACCGTCGCGCCCTCGACGGTGCGCTCCGCTTCCGGTGTCGACCAGACGCGAAAGGACGGCTCGCGGGCGAGCGGGAGGCCCAGCGCGGGGACGAGCGCGAACGGCGCCGCGAGCACGGCGAGCTCCGGCCGCCCGAGTGCCACCCCCGCGAGCAGGCCGAACGCGGCGAGCCCGGCGTACGCCGTCAGCTTCGGAGCGGTCGTCCTCAATCCGACACGGGCGCGACGTCCTCGGCCGCCGGCGTCGGCACCTGCTCGAGGACATCCCGCACGACCTGCTCTGCCGGGATCCGCTGCACCCAGAGCTCGGGGCGAAGCGTGAGACGGTGGGCGAGCGCCGGCACCGCGACCGCCTTCACGTCGTCCGGGGTCACGAAGTCGCGGCCGTCGAGCAGCGCGTGCCCGCGGGCGAGCTTGAGGATCGCGAGCGTGCCGCGTGGGCTGGAGCCCACCTCGACGGCGGCGGCCGTCCTCGTCGCCGCCACGACGTCGACGATGTAGTACCCGACGGACTCGGCCACGTGGACGCCCTCGAGCGCGCCCTGCAGCTCGAGCAGCTCCTCCCGGTTCACGACCGGCCCGAGGACGACCTCGTCCGTCTCGCGCTCGACCCGCCGCTCGACGATCTGCCACTCCTCGTCACGCCCGGGGTAGCCCACGCCGATCCGGAGCAGGAAGCGGTCGAGCTGCGCCTCCGGCAGCGGGTAGGTGCCCTCGTACTCGATCGGGTTCTGCGTGGCGAGCACGAGGAACGGCCGGTCGAGCGGCCGCGTCACGCCCTCGCTGGTCACCTGCCGCTCCTGCATCGCCTCGAGCAGCGCGGCCTGCGTCTTCGGCGGCGCCCGGTTGATCTCGTCGGCGAGGAGGAGGTTCGTGAAGATGGGCCCGGGACGGAACTCGAACTCCGCCGACCGCTGGTCGAAGATCGAGGCGCCGGTGACGTCCGACGGCATCAGGTCGGGCGTGAACTGGATGCGCGAGAACTCCATGCTCGTCACCTGCGCGAAGGAGCGTGCGATCAGCGTCTTGGCAAGCCCCGGGTAGTCCTCGATCAGGACGTGGCCGTCGGCGAGAAGCCCGAGCAGGACGAGCTCGAGCGCGTCGCGCTTCCCGACCACGGCCCGCTCGACCTCGCTCAGGACGAGGTCGCAGCGCTCGCCGAACGCCTCGGCATCCATCAGCGAATCCTCTCAAGCGCGCGGACGACCCGGCCCAGCTCGTCCGCGTCGATCCCCGGGGCGTTCCGGTCCCGGGGAGCGGGCCGGGCCGGCCGCAGCAGGTCCCACGCCTCCTCGCCGAGGAGCTGCTCGGCGCGACCGCTCTCCAGCCGGACCCCGCGGCCGGCGAGCCGGTTCTCGGCGATCTCGACGAGCGTCGGCCGCAGCCGGTAGTGGAGGTCGAACGCCGTCTGCATCCCGAGCTGCACCTCCCGCGCGAGCTTGTCCCGCTCCGCGATCCGGACCAGGCGCTGGGCGGGCCGGTGGAGGGCGTCGTCGAACTCGGAGCGCTCACCGGGCTGCCTGCGCCGCCGCAGCAGCGTCACCAGCCGGGCGACCGCGATCCCGCCGAGCGCGAGGACGTAGAGGTCGAGCACGAGATCGCGCCGCTCGGGAGCGACCACGAGCGCCACGGCCGCGACGAAGGTCGCGAGCAGCCCGAAGCCGAGGATGGGGAGCAGCCTGCGGCTCAAGTGGCCGTGAGCGCGCGCAGCTCGTCCCGCACGTCGGAGACGGCCGAGATCGCGTCCTCCTTCATCCGCACGTCCACCGTGTGCTCGCTGAACTTGGCGCGCTCGAAGAGGCGGGTCAGGCGCCTGGCGGCCGACGCGCTGCCGGTCAGCTCGGCGAGCAGGCGTCCGAGGTACTCGAGCGGCGCCTCCGCAGGCCGGCGCGGGAGCCCATAGGTGCCGAGCGCCCGCTCCATCCGCGCGTAGGCGGCGATCACCGCCCGGCGCGGGTCGCGCTCCGCCCTGAGGTCGTCGAGCGTCTCGTCGAGAACCTGCTCGAGCCGCTTCCGCGCCTCGAGCTCGGGGAGCGGGCGGCCCTTCGGGCGCACGAGCACCGCGGCGAGGATCGCGAACCCCACGAGCGCGGCGGCGAACACGAGCCCGACGACGAGCCAGTCGATCGAGGCGGGGTCGATCAGCGGCGTTCGCGCCGTCCCCTCCGGCGTGGTCGGCGCCTGCCCGGCCGGGCCCTCCGGCCCGACCTCGTCCGGCCCGCCCGGCCGCAGCTTCCGGAGCAGCGCGATCCCGACCAGGATCAGCGAGAGGAAGACGACGCCGGCGAGGACGTTGCCGTGCCAGCGCCGCGGCTTCGGCTCGCCGCCGGTCAGCGTCAGCCCGGACATGATCGGCGACGCCACGAGCAGGCCGGCGACCCAGATGCCGCCGAAGACGAAGAGCATCGTCGCCAGCGGGTCGACGAGATCCCGCCCGGCGCCGCTCGTGGCCGGTCCGCCGGCGGACGCCGCCAGCGAGACCACGGCCAGGAGTGCGAGCGCGCCGAGCACGACGCCGGCGGCGCGGAGTGGATCGAACCCGGGGTCCTTGGGGGGCGCGGCCACGTCTCTTATTAGACGTCTAGAGGAGGATCTTTGCCGCCTCGCGCTCGGACGAGAACTCGGCGCGCTCGACGTCGCCGAGGTCCTCGCCGTCCGCCTGGAGCGGCAGCGGCCGGTCGGCTGCCAGCCGAACCTCGTCCAGGTCGTGGAGGTAGAGGACGCCGCGCGCCCGGGGCGTCCTGCCGGTGAGCGCGGCGAAGGTCAGCCGCGGAATCGCCAGCGGGCCGACAGAGCGCGGCGCGGCGAGGTCGAGGCCCTCGGCCCAGCCGGCCAGCGGGGTCGCGCGCACCGGCAGGCGACCGAGGTACGTGTACGGATCGCCGTTCGCGACCAGGGCGAACGCCGCCCGCCCATGGCCCTCGACCTCGAGCTGCGGCTCCATGCGGCCACGCCGCTCTGCGAGCAGCCGTATCGCGGTCGTCAGGAAGACACGATCCGGCGGGCGCGGCCCGTCCCGGAGGCCGTCCACGCGACGAACGAGCTCCGCAGGGAAGCCCAGCGCCGCCGCGAATCCGAAGCGCCTGCCGTTGACACGTCCCAGCGAGATCGTCCGGGTCCGGCCGGCCCCGAGCGCGTCGGCCACCTCGCGCGCCGCCCGCTCGGGCTCCGCCGGCAGGCCCAGCGCCCGCGGCAGCACGCTCGAGCCCCCGCCCGGAACGAGCCCCAGGGGGACCTCCGCCCGCAGTCCGTTGAGCGCCTCGTTGAACGCGCCGTCGCCGCCGAACACGACCACCGCGCCGGCGTCCGCGTCCCGCACGAGCTCGGTGGCGTGGCCCTGCCGCTCGGTGCGGACGACGGCCACGTCCTCCCCCAGCGCGGCAGCGACACGCTCCGCCCGCTCGTCCGTGACGGCGCTCGCCCGCGGGTTGACGACGAGGAGCACGTCCGGCATCGAGGAGGACGATGACAGACGGAGAGGGCCGGCGAACCGGCCCTCTCCGCGTCTCTCACCGGGCGGGAGAGATCAGTCGTCGATCTCCGGTTCCATCCGGAACACCTGGAACTCGGCGGCCCTGGCGAACCGTGGGTCGCCCCCGACCGACGGCTCCATGTCGCAGTCCGTCGGGTTGGCCGGGTCCGTGTCCTGCACGCCCTGGTACGCCGGCCCACCGGTGCACTGCGTCGAGCGGACGACGAAGCGCACGTGGGTGGCCTTGGTGTCCGGGATGTTGAACTCGCGGAGCAGCAGATGCGGGGAGACGGGCCGCGGCGAGTTGCCCGGGAAGGCGTCCGCCGGGCTCGTGTACCGCTTGCTGTACCCCGCGTCGGTGGAGCAGTCCGCTCCCTTGTTCGCGTCGCACGTCCAGACCTCGAACTGCCGGACCGCCGTGAAGCGGCTGAGGCTGTTCGTCAGCATCGCGCTGACCCGGACGTACTTGACGTTGATCGACTCGGTCCCGCCGAGGTCGATCGTCACCTTCTTGCCGTCGACGACGACCTGCCCGCCGACGTCGTCGGCCGGCGCGGTCCAGATCGTCCGCTCGGTGTCGTCGATCAGGTTGCCCAAGCTGGCCCCGCCGTCACCGGTCGCCGTCGCCCCGGAGGCCGTCGACGCCCAGTTCTGGGCCATCTTGATCGTGATCGTCTCGTCCTCGCCCCTCCGCAGGTTGTCGCGGAAGCGGACGAGGCCGTAGCCCGCCGCCTGCACGGAGAACTCGTACTGGGCGGCGGCGAACGTCGCCGTGTCGTCGAGGTTCGGCGATCCCGTGGTCGCGGGGTTCGTGTCCGCGATCGGGGAGACGCGCGCCTCGTGGTGACCGACGAAGATCCGAGCCGAGACGGGGTCGCCGTCCAGGTTCTTGACGATGAACTTCACCGTCGCCGGCTCCTGCAGCGGCGACTCGAAGTCCGGAACCGGGTCGGTGTCCGACTCGTTCAGCGAGTTGTTGGAGCTGGTCGCTCCGATGCCCATCCCGCTGCGGGCGAAGCCGAGCCAGAGCTCCTTCTGGTTCGCGCCGCCGAAGCGCATCAGGTCCGCCTGGAGCATCATGTCGCGCTCCTGGAGCATGCTCGGGTTGACCGGGGCGAGCAGCATCGCGTCGAACACGAGCTGGATCCACCGCCGGTTCCCGGGGCACCGGTGTGCGGGCGTGAAGCCCTCGGCGCACTCGGACTGGAGATCCTGGTCGTCGTACGGGTACTGCTTGTCGTACTTGTCGACCAGGAGATCGCGGATCCGGAAGTTCGTCGCGCTCCAGATCTCGCCGTTCGCGTGCACCTGCTGGCTGGACGTCAGCGTCGGGCCCGTCACGTCGTAGCCCAGGTCGCTGAAGTTCAGCGTGTTCACGGTGAGCTGCTTGCTCGGCTCGGGCACGCCGCCGGACATCGGGAAGTTCATCCCGTAGTTCCGGATCGCACGCGTCCGGCTCCCGGTGTCGTAGGCACCGGCCGCGTACCGGTTCTCGCCGCTGGCGCCGCCGAAGCCGTTCGAGTTCACGTACTCCATCCCGAACAGGTCGCCGTGGGCCTCGCCCATCGCGCCGGCGTGATGTCCGGCTCGCGCGTTGCCCTTGCCGATCATCCGGTTCTCGATCATGTGGCCGTACTCGTGGCCGATGACGGTCATGTCGTAGTCACCGTCGACGCAGGGCGGGTAGTAGGCCCCGGCCTGCGGCTGCCAGAAGTACATGTTGGTGATCGACGAGAAGCCGTCGGGCAGCGAGAACATGTTGGCGTTGTTCCGTCCGCCGACGAAGGCGCCGGACTGGACGTTGCCGACCAGCGGGTCGTTCTCCTGCACCCGCTCGGTCAGCCCGAAGTTGTAGTCCTGGGCATTCCAGTTCCGCTCGGTGAAGCCGAGGTGGTACGCCCAGTCGTGCAGCCGGTTGTGCGCGACGAACAGGTTGACCGTGGATGCGTCGTGATCCCAGGTCGTCGGGCCCGGATCCGGGTTGCAGTCACGGTTCGCCCAGTCGTTCGTCCACGGGTACGTGAAGTCCCGGGTGGTGCTCACCGGCGAGTAGGCGGGCGGGCTCGGGAAGTTCGCGTCGAAGTACGACGTGGCCGTCCGCGCGTTGTTGCCCCTCGTCGTCAACGTGGGCGAGTTGGTCCTGTGATCGTGATCCCACGGACCGCGTGACGTCAGCGCGCCGCCGGCGAGCCGGTCGCAGCCCGGCGCGTCGACCCAGCACCACGTCTCGCGGGTGTCGACGGTCGGAAGGTTCCACGGGTCCTGGTCCAGCGTGTAGAGCGGCGGCAGGTTCGGGAACGCCTTCCACTTCGCGAGGTAGGGCTGCCGCGGAGGAGAGTCGTCGAACGCGATCGTGCCCGTGAACGTCCGCGGCTCCGCCCACCCCGGGCCGCCCGGCCCGGCCGGAGCGTTGTCGAAGTCGCAGACCCGGACGAAGTAGTCGGCCGCCGGCACGCCGCCGGCAGGCTCGTAGTGGATCTGCTCGCCCGAGAAGAACAGGTTGTTCGCCTGGGCGATCACGGCCCCGTTCCGGACGAGCCTGAGGACCATGTCGTTCGACGGCTGCGTGTTGGCCGCGAAGATGTCGAGGGCGCGGATGCCCGCGCCGACGGTGTACGGGCCCTTATCGACGTCACAGACGCCGTCGACGCCGCTCGGCAGCTCTCCGCTGAAGCTGAACTCGGGTGCGGCGGCGAGCCGCAGCGTCGACGAGCCGCCGTCCAGGTTGTGGACGATGCTGCTCCGCAGCAGCACCTTGCCGTTGCGGGCATCCACGATCGTGCGCATCCCGATCGCGTTCCTGACGTCGCTCACGATCGTCTCGTACGCCGGAATGATCCCCGCGCGGACGGTCGGGAAGGCAATGACCTTGGCGAGCTGCGTGCCCTGGAGGCCGGCGACCTCGAACTGCGTCCAGCCGCGCGAGCTCCGCCGGGACAGGATGTTCGCCAACGACCGGGTCAGACCGGCCCGCTTCGCGGCCGTCGCCCAGGCGCTCGCGGCGGACAGCCGCAGGCTGCCGCCCAGCACCCGGTCCCGCGTCAGCGACGACGAGACGGAGGCGACCTTCCAGCCTCGTCCTCTCGTCCCGACGACGCCGACGGTGACGAGTCCGCCCTGACTCGCCTCGATGCCGCCGAAGACCTGCCGGAAGTTGACCGCCCAGCCGTTGCTCGAGCTGAGCCGGTTCGCGGTCTCGAACCGCAGGCTCGCGAGGGAGCGGAGCCCGAAGAGCGCCTTGTGGCGGTTCAGGTACCACCTGGCCGGGACGACCGCGGTCTTTCCGCGGATCCCACGGGCCAGGAACTTGCCGCGCCGCACGAGGGTGGCGGGCGTTCCGAACTGGTTCCAGGTCACGCTCGCCTTGATCCGCTTGGCGTGCGCACGCTGGGCCTTGGTCGGCGCGACCGTCCCGACCCGGCTGTCGAACTCTTGCGCGCCCTGCTGCTCGAGGACGTTGACGCTCGACAGGCCGGAGCCGGGAAGGAGGACGCCGAGAGCGACCGTCAGCACAGCCGCTCCGAAGAACTTGCGTCGCATCTCCCTCCCCTTCTGAGAAGAAATTCCCCCGCGTTTCAGGGGATTCGGCCTTGATATTCAAACCTTTATAGAGGAAAGTCAAGCTGCCCTTCCCTCCCCAGAGCCGAGGGACCATGCGGAGAGGGCCGGCGGTTGCCGGCCCTCTCGCGTTCGTCGGCTAGGTCCGGGACCTAGTCGTCGATCTCCAGCGGAAGCCGGAAGACCTGCAGCTCCGCGGAGCGAACCAGGTTGCGCGTGTTGTTCACGGCAACGTTGGTGTCGCAGTCCGAGTTGTTCGCCGGATCTGCGTCCTGATCGTTCTGGAAGGCCGGGGCACCGGTGCACTGGCTCGTCTTGACGACGAACTTGAGGTGCGTGGCGGTGAAGTCCGGCACGTTGAACTGCCTGAGGATCAGGTGCGGTGCCACGGGCCGCGGAGGATCGCTCGGGAAAGCGTTGTCCGGGCTCGAGTACACCTTCTTGTAGCCGGCGTCGACGGTGCAGTCGCCGGGCTCGTCGTGCGCCAGGTTGATCCCGCCCTTGTTGTTGCAGGCCCAGATCTCGAACGAGCGCAGTGCCGAGAACCGGTTGTTGCCGGCCGACAGCATGGCGCTCACCTGGATGTAGCGGACACGGACGGACTCGGTCCCGCCGAGATCGATCGTGGCGGTCTTGCCGTCCACCGAGATCGCGCCGCCGACGTTCGTCGCCGGAGCGTTCCAGCTCGTGCCCTCGGTGTCGTCGATCAGGTTGTTCACCGTCGCCGCCCCATCGGCGGTCGTGGCGGTGGCCCCCGACGTGAGGGATGCCCAGTTGGTGGGCAGCTCTGCCTCGATGGTGTAGTTCCGACCCGACTTGAACGTCTCGCGGAAGCGATGGAACCCGTAACCGGGTGCATGCACGATCAGCTCGTACGTTCCGGGCGCGAACTTCGCCGTGTCGTCGAGGTTGATGGGACCCGTGGTCGCCGGGTTCGTGTCAGCGATCGGCGAGACGCGGGTCTCGTAGTGGCCGACGTAGATGCGGGCAGAGACCGCGTCGCCGTCGGAGCTTTCGACCTCGAACTTGACCGTCGCCGGGTCCGTCCCGACCGGCTCGAAGTCCGGGGTCGGGTCGGTGTCGGTGTTGGCGGTCGTGTTCGAGCTCGCAGCGTTGACGCCCATGCCCTGCCGTGCGTACGCGAGCCACAGCTCCTTCTGGTTCGCGCCGCCGAAGCGCATCAGATCCGCCTGGAGCATTGCGTCCCGGGCGTTCAGCATCGACGGAGCGGTCGGCATCAGGAGCATCGCGTCGAAGACCAGCTGGATCCAGCGCCGGTTGCCCGGGCAGTGATGCGCAGGCAGATAGCCCTCCGCACACTCCGTCTGGAGATCCTGGTCGTCGGCGGGATAGTCGTCGTCGTACTTCTCGATGAGCGCCTTCCGGATCGAGAACTGGGTCTTGCTCCAGATCTCACCGTCGGCGTGCACCTGCGGGCCGGTGACGTCGTAGCCCATGTCGCTGAAGTTCAGCGCGTTGATCATGAGCTGCTTGCCAGGCTCGGGCACACCGCCTGAGGTCGGGAAGTTCATCCCGTAGTTCCGGATCGCCCGCTGCTTGTTGCCGGTGTCGTAGACGCCGACCGCGTAGCGGTTCTCATCCGAGATCGGGGTGAAGCCGTTCGAGTTCACGTACTCCATCCCGAACAGGTCGCCGTGGGACTCGCCCATGGCACCCGCGTGGTGACCGGCGCGGACGTTGCCCTTGCCGATCATGCGGTTCTCGATCATGTGGCCGTACTCGTGGCCGATGACGCCCATGTCGTAGTCACCGTCGACGCACGGGGCGTAGAACGCACCCGCGATCGGCTGCCAGAAGTACATGTTCGTGACCGAGGGAGTCCCGTCCGCGAACGTGATCATGTTCGCGTTGTCGCGCACGCCCGGAATGAGCGCTCCGGCCTGAACGTCACCGAGGATCGGGTCGTTCTCCTGACGCCGCTCGGTGAGACCGAAGTTGTAGTCCTGGGCGTTCCAGTTCCGCTCGGTGAACCCGAGGTGGTACGACCAGTCGTGCATCCGGTTGTGTGCCATGAACAGGTTGACGGTGGCCGCAGAGTCGTCCCAGGTGGCGCCGGGCGCCCCCGGAGTCGGCTCGCAGTCGCCGGTCTCCCAGTCGTTCGTCCAGTCGTAGCTGTAGTTCCGATCCGCGCTCGTCGGCATGTGCTGCGGCGGGCTCGGGAGCAGGTCGTGCGTCCACGAGGTCGCCGACTTCGCGTTGTTGCCGCGAGTCGTGAAGGTCGGAGTGTTCAGCTTGTGGTCGTGATCCCACGAGCCCCGTGACGTGAGCGCCCCGCCGGCGAGCCTGTCGCAGCCGGGTGCGTCGATCCAACACCACGTCTCACGCGTGTCGACGTCGGGGATGTTCCAGGGATCCTGGTTGACCGTGTACAGCTCGGGCAGGTTCGGGAACACCTTCCACTTCGCCAGGTACGCCGGCGGCGGAGGCGATGCATCCGCGTTCAGCGTGCCGGTGTAGGTGCGCGGTGCTGCCCAACCGCCACCACCCGGGAAGTCGCAGACCCGGATCTCGTAGTTGCCCGCCACGATGCCGCCAGCGGGCTCGTAGTGGAACTGCTCGGGCGAGAACAGCGTGTCTGCCTGCACGAGGCGGACGCCGTCCTTCCAGAGCTCGAGAACGAGGTCGTTGGTCGGGACGGTCGCGGCCGCGAAGCCGTCGAGCGCCCGGTTCCCGGTGCCGACCGCGAACGGACCGTTGGTCACGCACGCCGCGTCGGTCGCGGGGAGCTCCCCGCTGTACGTAAACGACTCGCCAGCCGCGAGCGCGGTGTTGCCCTGGGCCGCGTGGTCGACGAGGTTGGAGCGGGCGAGGATCCTGCCCGTGGCGGCGTCGACGAACGTCCGAAGCGCGAGCGGCTTCTTCAGGTCGACGACGACCGTCTCGTAGGCGGGAACGACCCCGCGCCGCAGCGTCGGGAACGCGACGAGCTTGCTCATCTGGTTGCCCTGCAACCCGGCGACTCCGAGCTGCGTCCACCCACGGGCGTTCTTCCGGGTGAGCACGTTCGCGATCGTCTTCGTGAGCCCCGCGTTCCGCGCAGCGGCCGCCCACGCCCCGGCAGCCGAGAGCTTGGCGGTGCCCGCCAGCGCCCGGTCGCGCGTGAGCGACGAGGAGACGTACGCGATCTTCCAGCGGTTCTTCGAGCCGGTCACACCGACCGTCACGAGCCCGCTTTCAGAGGCCGCGAGGTTGCCGAAGACCTGTCGGAAGTTGACGACGTAGCCCTTGCTTCCGACCAGCCTGTTGACGCCTTCGACCCTCAAGCCGTTGACCGACCCGAGACCGAAGAGCGCCTTGTGACGCTTCAGATACCACCTTGCCGCTACGGCCGCGGTCTTGCCGCGGACGCCGCGGGCCAGGAACTTGCCGTACCTCGCGACCGAGGTAGGAGTTCCGAACTGACCCCAACGCACCTTCGCCTTGATTCGCTTGGCGTGAGCGCGCTGGGCCCTCGTTGGCGCGATGGTCCCGACCCTGCTGTCGAAGTCGGCGATCTCCACGGATGTCTGATCGTGGATCTGCACGACCGGCAGCGCTGAGCCGGGGACGAGCACCACGCCCAGGGCAGCCACCAGGGCAGCCCCTGTGAGGAACTTGAGTCGCATAGCCCTCCCCTCCGGAAACAGCAACAGCCCGTTCTCGTGCTGCAGGTCTGAGAACGGAAAGCGATCTTCGAACGTCTATTCCCCCGTGTCAAGCATCGAGGGGCGCCTGCAATCGCGAACTAGCCACTCGGCGAGGGCGGGAAAAACACCCAGAGATCAAGCGGGGCCGGCGTCTACCGGCCCCGCTCGCTGCTGCCGTCCGGAGGGGGACGGCTGCGACTTGTGCGCCTAGTCGTCGATCTCGGCCGGGAGGCGGAAGACCTGCAGCTCCGCCGTCCGGACGAGGCTCCTCGAGGAGTTCGCGGCGACGTTGGAGTCGCAGTCCGTCGTCGCTGTCGACGGATCCGCGTCCTGGTCGCCCTGGAAGCCCGGACCGCCGGTGCACTGGCTCGCCTTGACGACGAAGCGGAGGTGCGTCGCGGTGAAGTCCGGCACGTTGAACTGGCGCAGGAGCAACTGCGGTGCGACCGGCCGCGGCGCGCTGCCCGGGAAGGCGTTGGCCGGGCTCGTGTACACCTTCGTGTACCCCGCGTCGGTCGTGCAGTCGCCGGGCTCGTCGTGCTGCAACGACACCCCGCCCTTGTTGTTGCACGCCCAGAGCTCGAACTGGCGGAGCGCCGCGAACCGGTTGTTCCCGGGTGCGACGAACGCGCTGACCTGGACGTAGCGCACCCGGACCGACTCGGTCCCTCCGAGGTCGATCGTCGCCCGCTTCCCGTCCACCGTCACGTTCCCGCCGACGTTCGTCGCCGGCGCGTTCCAGTTCGTGGTCTCGGTGTCGTCGATCAGGTTGTTCACCGTCGCGGCCCCGTCGGTGGTCGACGCGGTTGCGCCCGACGCGAGCGAGGCCCAGTTCGTCGGGAAGGTGATCTTCAGCGTGGTGCTCTTGCCGGCCTTGAACGACTCGCTGAACCGCACGTGCCCGTAGCCGGGCGCGTGGGCCACGAACTCGTACTTGCCCGGTGCGAACTTCGCGACGGCGTCAACGTTGGCCGAGGCCGTCGTCGCCGGGTTCGTGTCGGCGATCGGCGAGATGCGCGCCTCGAAGTGCCCGACGTAGACCCGTGCGTTGACCGGGTCGCCGTCGGCGTTGCGCGCCTGGAACGTCACCGTCGCCGGGCTCGTCCCGACGGGCTCGAAGTCCGGCAGCGGATCGATGTCGCTGTTGACGGAGCCGTTCGAGCTCGCCGCACCAACGCCGAGCCCGCTCCGCGCGAAGCCGAGCCAGAGCTCCTTCTGGTTGGCGCCGCCGAAGCGCAGCAGGTCGGCCGCCAGGATGGCGTCCCGCCCGTTGACCATCGAGGTGTTCGGCGGCATGAGCAGCATCGCGTCGAAGTAGAGCTGCATCCACCGGCGGTTCCCCGGGCAGCGATGCGCGGGGAGGAGCCCCTCGGCGCACTCCGTCTGGAGCTCCTGGTCGTCGGCCGGGTAGTCGTCGTCGTACTTCTCGGCCAGTAGCTGCCGGAGCCGGAAGTTGGTCGCGACCCAGATCTCGCCGTCCGAGTGCACCTCGTTGCCGGTGACGTCGTAGCCGATGCCGCTGAAGTTGAGCGTGTTGACGTCGACGTCCCTGCCGGGCTGCGGGGAGCCGCCGGCCATCGGTCCGCTCATGTCGAAGTTGCGGATGCCGTGGTGCGGGTTGCCGGTGTCGTACGCGCCGGCGACGTACGGCGTGTTGGCGCCGCCGTCGAACCCGTTCTCCGTCAGGTACTCCATCCCGACGAGGTCGCCGAGCGCCTCGCCCATCGATCCGGCGTGGAAGCCGGACCGGGCGACGCCCTTGCCGATCATCCGGTTCTCGATCATGTGGCCGAACTCGTGGCCGATGACGCTCATGTCGAAGTCCCCGTCGGCGCACGGGGCGTAGAAGCTGCCGGCCGTCGGTCCCCAGAGATACATGTTCGTGACGGAGTGCCCGCCCTCGGGAACGGTCGACATGTTCGCGTTGTTTCGCGTGCCGCCGATCGCACCGGACTGGACGTCCCCCAGGAGCGCGTCGCCCTGCCGCCACTTCTCGGTCAGGCCGAAGTTGTGGTCCTGGGCGTTCCAGTTCTCCTCGGTGAAGCCGAGGAAGTACGAGAAGTCGTGCATCCGGTTGTGCGCGACGAACAGGTTCGTCACCGACGCCGAGACGTCCCACGAGACGCCGGGCGTGAAGCCGAGTGACGTGTTGCAGCTGGACTGGTTCCACGAGTCCGTCCACGGGTACGTGTAGTTCCGGTCCGGGCCCGCGGTGGGCCGGAACTGGAACGCGGCCGGCACGTTCGGATTCGTCCAGGACTCGGCCGTGATCGCGTTGTTGCCGACCGTGGTGAACGTCGGGGTGTCCGTGAGCATGTCGTGGTCCCACGGAGCCCGCGACGCCAGGTTGCCGACGACCCGGTCGCACTCGGGCGACGGCCGCCAGCACCACGTCTCACGGGTGTCAATCGCCGGTCGGTTCCACGGAGGCTGGCCGATCGCGCCGAGCGGGAAGTTCGCCGGGGTGGTCGACCACTTCGCCAGGTACGCCGGCGGAGCGGGCGTGTCGTCCAGCGTGAACGAGCCGGTGTAGGTCAGCGGCGCGGGAGGCGCACCGCCGTCCGGGAAGTCGCAGACCCGGGCGAAGTAGTCGCCGGGCGGGACGCCGCCGGCCGGCTCGAGCCGGAAGCGCTCCGGCGTGAAGACCGTGTCGGCCTGGAGCAGCCGGACGTTGGGAGTGCCCACGCGCCAGAGCTCGAGGACGATGTCCGTCAGCGGGTTGGTCGCGTCGGCGATGCCGCTGAACGCCCGGATCCCGGCCGGGACCGTAATCGGGTGGTTCGGGCCGCAGCCTCCGTCGACCGCCGGCAGCGAGCCGCTGAACGGCGTCACCACGACGGCCATCTGCTTGAGGCCGGAGGAGAGGTTGTCCGTCGTGTTGTAGCGGGCGAGGAGCCGGCCGTTGCGGGCGTCGATGAACGTCCGCAGGCTCACGCTCTTCTTCCCGTCGATGACGTAGGACTCGTACGCCGGCACGACGCCCTGGCGCACCGTCGGGAAGGCGACGAGGCGGACGAGCTGAGGCTGGTCGAGCCCGGCGACGCCGAGCTTCGTCCACGCGCCGGACCGCTTGCGGGTCAGGACGTTGGCGACCGAGCGGGTGAGCCGGTTCGCCTTGGAGGCGCGGGCCCAACCCTGGACGGACGAGAGCTGCACCGAGCCTTCGACCGCCGTGGCGCGCGTCAGCGTCGACGACACGTACGCGACCTTCCAGCCGCGCTTGTTCGTTCCCGAGACGCCGACGGTGACGAGTCCGCCCTCACTCGCCGGCACACCCTTGAAGACCTGCCGGAAGTTGACCGCGTAGGCGTTGCTGCCCACGAGCCGGTTGGCGCTCTCGAGCACCACGTTCCTGAGGTTGGGCAGGCCGAAGAGCGCCTTGTGGCGACTCAGGTACCAGCGGGCCGCGACGGGTGCGGTCCTGCCGCGGATCCCGCGGGCGAGGAACTTGCCGCGGCGCGAGATCGTCGAGGGAGTTCCGAACTGCCCCCACGTGACCTTCGCCTTGAGCTTCTTGGCGTGCGCGCGCTGCGCCTTCGTCGGCGCGATCGTCCCGACACGGCTGTCGAAATCGGCGAGCCCAGAGTCCTCTCCGATCTGGGCGACCGACAGTGCCGACCCGGGCAGCAGCACGGCCATCAGGGCGACGAGCAGCGCCGCCCCGCTTCCGAACGTGAGTCGCATCAACCTCTCCCCTCTCGATGGAGATCCCGTTCCCCGATAGAGAACAGTTGATCTTTGATCCTCTATAGAGGTTTGTCAAGAAAGGTTCGGGTATCCAGGGCTTTTCGTCGCCGAACGTGAGAGGATCGGCGCCGCGGCCGGGCCGTGAAGCCTCGGGGAGAGGGGCGGCCCGGGATCGACACCGCAGACGAAAGGAGTTTCAGTGCGCCGAGCAGTTCTTGCCTCCGCGCTGGCCCTTGTTGCCCTGGGCACGGCGGCTTATGCCGTGGCAACCCCGTCAGGACCAGGCAACAGGACGAGCGGGAGCGCTACCCAGTACGTGGTCGTCTATGAAGCAGGCATCTCGAAGGCCGCAGCGCGCGCCGCGATCCGGGCGTCAGGCGGCCGCGTCATCCGCGAGAACAAGGCTGTGGGCGTCGCCACCGTCGTCTCGCGGAACCCGTCGTTCATCAACGAGGCGGCCTCGACCCGCGCGCTCTTCGGCGCGGTCCGCAACCGGCCCCTCGGCAAGCTGGCGCCGGTCTTCCGTCCCAAGCTCACCGTCGAGCAACAGAGCGCCCTCCGCCGCGTGACCAAGTCACTCGGCCGCAAGCGCTCGAGCGGCTACCGGCTCGCCCACAACGGCAAGCATCCCGAGCCGCTCGCGAACCTCCAGTGGGACATGAAGATGATCCGCGCCACGGTCGACGGCTCGTACAAGAAGGAGAAGGGTGACCCCGACGTCCTGGTCGGCATCCTCGACACCGGCGTCGACGGAAATCACCCGGACATCAAGCCGAACTTCGACTTCAAGCGAAGCCGGAACTTCACGGTCGACATCCCGATCGCCGACGGCGACTGCGCCGAGGAATCCGACGCCTCGTGCAACGACCCGAGCTACGTCGACGAGAACGGCCACGGCACGCACGTCGCCAGCACGATCGGCTCGCCGATCAACGATCTCGGCGTCGCGGGCGTCGCCCCCGGCGTCAAGCTCGTCAACATCCGGGCCGGGCAGGACTCCGGCTACTTCTTCCTCCAGCCGTCGGTCGACGCGCTGACCTACGCCGGGGACATCGGCGTCGACGTGGTCAACATGAGCTACTACATCGACCCGTGGCGCTACAACTGCGCCGCAAACGCGGCCGACTCACCCGCAGCCCAGCTCGAGCAGCAGACGATCGTCGAGGCGACCCAGCGGGCGCTGGACTACGCGCACTCGAAGGGCGTCGCGCTGGTCGGCTCGGCCGGCAACGAGCACGAGGACCTCGGGTACCCGCTCGTCGACACGACGAGCCCCGACTTCCCGCCCGCACCGCCGAATCCGGCGTACCCGCGGAACATCGACAACCACTGCATCATCCTCCCGACCGAGGGCAACAACGTCATGAGCATCTCGGCGATCGGGCCGTCGAAGCGGAAGGCCGACTACTCGAACTACGGCCTCGAGCAGACCACGGTCGCAGCGCCGGGCGGCTTCTTCCGTGACGACCCGCTGTGGAAGGCCACGGATCCGGTGGCAGTGCGGAACCTCGCCGGCATCCCGAACCAGATCCTCGCGGCCTATCCGAAGAACGTGGCCGAGGAGAACGGCGACCTGAACCCGGACGGCACGCCGAACGACCCGGCGGTCGTCCGCGACTGCCGCGGCTCCACGTGCGCGTACTACCAGTGGATCCAGGGGACCTCGATGGCGTCACCGCACGCCGTCGGCGTCTCCGCGCTGATCGTCTCCCGCTTCGGCGAGGAGAAGCACGACAACGCGAGGCTCAACCCGCTGATCACGCAGGCCATCCTCCAGGCGACGGCGACCGACACGCCGTGCCCGGAGCCGCGTCTGCACAGCTACGCCGACAAGCTCCGCGCTCCGTCCTTCGACGCGCTTTGCGAGGGGACGCCGGAGCTGAACGGCTTCTACGGCCACGGCATCATCGACGCACTGACTGCCGTCACGGCCGACATGGACCTCGACGACTGACCGAACCGTCGCGTGTAGGGACCGGCTGCGGCCGGTCCCTACACCGGCGTCGAGTACCCGCGGACCCCGTCGACGAGGATCGCGTAGAAGCGGTCTGCGAGCTCGTCGGTGTCGGTGTCCGGGGGCAGCCAGGTGTAGGCCCAGTTGGCGGCGGAGAGGACGAGCAGCGTCGCCGCCTGGTCGTCGAGGTCCGTGCGGAGCTCGCCGAGCTCGCGGCCCTCTCGGAACAGCGCGCGGAACCGTTCCTCGTACCGGCGGCGCTCGGCGAGGAACTCCGCCGCCCGCTCACCCTCGAGGTAGCGCCACTCGCGGATGAACACGGTCGCGACGTCGAGCTGCTCGGCGACGACTCGCAGGTGCGCCCGGAGCGCGAGCCTGATCCGCTCGGTCGCCTTCAGGTCGTCGGGGATCCCGTCGAGCGCTGCGTGGAACGCCTGCGCGCCCTCGCGCATCGTCTCGTAGAGGAGGTCCTGCTTCGACTCGATGTGCGCGTACAGCGAGCCCTTCTGCACGCCCATCGCCTTGGCGAGGTCCCCGATGGACGTGCCGTGGTAGCCCCGCTCGGCGAACAGCCGGGCGGCCTCGCGCGTTAGCTCCGACTTCCTCGTGGACACGCTACGATCAGACCCTAACGATCGTTCGGAAGGATGGCGAGATGACCGAGCAGGAATTCCTCGACTACGTCCAGTCCGGCGGCCAGGTCGAGACGGACGACTGGATGCCCGACGACTACCGGGCCAAGCTCGTCAAGTTCATCGAGATGCACGGCAACTCCGAGCTCATGGGCGTGCTGCCGGAGCGGGAGTGGATCCTCCGCGCGCCGACGCTGCAGCGCAAGCTCGCCCTCACCGCGAAGGTGCAGGACGAGGTCGGCCACGC
>DATBMH010000102.1:0-4521 GCA_036554945.1 Gaiellaceae bacterium
CGGACGCTGGTCGGGACCATGGTCGAGCGACGGCCGGCGGAGCTCGAGCGGCTCCTGACGCAGGGCCACGGCCGTGAGGAGGCAGGCAGTACAGCACCGCCGTGGGGCCTGTACCTCGAGCGCGTGCACTATTGACACACACTCGGCACGATCTCCATGGCCTTTCGAGCCGCGTCCGAGGGACAGTCCCTCGAGAAAAACGAGCCCGGCGGTCTGCAGCCAACCGCCGGGACTCGCGCAGGCGGGGGGAGAGGCAATCCGCCTGCTGTCGCACGATTCGACAACACGGCGGGGAATCCCGCCGCGGATAGCATCAGCCGCATGGCGACCCGAACCCGCTCCGGCGCCGCGGCCCGCGTCGAGGAGCTCCGCAGGCAGCTCGAGCACCACCTCTACCGCTACCACGTGCTCGACGACCCGGAGATCACCGACGCCGAGTACGACCGGCTCTACGACGAGTTGAAGGCGCTCGAGGAGGAGCACCCGGAGCTCGACGACCCGAGCTCGCCGACGCATCGGGTCGGCGCGCCGCCGTCCGACAAGTTCCAGAAGGTGCAGCACCTCTCGCCGATGGGGTCGCTCGAGAAGGTGACGACGGACGAGGCGCTCGAGAAGTGGGCGCAGGACGTCTGCAAGCGGCTCGACGTCCCGCCCGAGGAGGTGGCCTGGCTGATCGAGCCGAAGATCGACGGGCTCGCCGTCAACCTGACGTACGAGAACGGCATCCTCGTGCGCGGCACGACGCGCGGCGACGGCATCCAGGGCGAGGACGTGACCGTCAACCTCCGCACGATCCCGGCGATCCCGCTGCGCATGCTGGGCGACGACCCGCCGCCGGTGGTCGAGGTGCGCGGAGAGGTCTACCTTCCGCTGTCCGGCTTCCGGGAGCTGAACGAGCAGCTCGCCGGCACGAACCAGAAGCTCGCGCCGAACCCCCGCAACGCCGCCGCCGGCTCGCTCCGCCAGAAGAACTCGGCGATCACGGCCTCGCGGCCGCTGTCGCTCTGGGTCTACGGCGTGGGGGTGCGTGACGGTGTGGAGGCCCGAACGCACTCCGAGACGCTCGAGTGGCTCCGCGAGCGCGGCTTCCGGACGAACCCCCATGCGGAGCGTCTCGACACGATCGAAGCGGTCGCCCGGCGGTGCCGCGAGTGGGAGACGGCCCGGATCGACCTCGACTACGAGATCGACGGGATCGTGATCAAGGTCGACGCGCTCGAGCAGCAGGCGGAGCTCGGCTCCCTGCACTCGAAGCCGCGCTGGGCTCGCGCGTACAAGTGGGCGCCGATGACCGCGACGACGCGGCTCAACAAGATCGCGGTGCGCGTCGGCCGCACCGGCGCGCTGAACCCGTGGGCGATGCTCGAGCCGGTCGAGGTCGGCGGCGTCACCGTCTCGCGCGCGACGCTCCACAACGAGGAGGACATCAACCGCAAGGACATCCGCGAGGGCGACGACGTCATCGTCCAGCGCGCAGGCGACGTGATCCCGCAGATCGTCGGGCCGGCCGGCGCGCACCGGAAGGGCACGAAGCCGTTCAAGATGCCCACGCAGTGCCCGATGTGCAGCGCCGAGGTCGTCAAGCCGGAGGGCGAGGTGATGCACCGGTGTCCAAACCGGGCGTGTCCCTCCAGGGGCCTCGAGACGCTGAACAACTGGGTCATGGGCGCCGCGGACATCGAGGGCGTCGGCGAGCAGCTCGTGCGCAGGCTCTGGGACCTCGGGCTCGTCCGCTCGCTGCCCGACCTCTACCGGCTCACGAAGGAGCAGCTCCTCGAGCTGGACGGCTTCCAGGAGAAGAGCGCCACGAACGTCGTCTCCTCGATCGAGGCCTCGAAACAGGTCTCCTTCAGCCGCGTCGTCTTCGGGCTGAACATCCCGGACGTCGGCTGGAGGACCGCGCAGAGCCTCGTCCGCCACTTCGGCTCGATCGACCGCCTGGCCGAGGCCACGCAGGAGGACATCATGGAGGTCGAGGGGCTCGGCCCGGAGCGCGCGGAGAAGATCGTCGAGTGGTTCTCGGAGGCCGACAACCGGCAGCTCATCGCCGAGCTGCGCGAGCTCGGCCTCCGCTTCGAGGCCGGTGAGGAGGAACGGCCTGCGGAGGGGCCGCTCACGGGCCAGACGTACGTCATCACCGGGACGCTGGAGGGCTGGTCGCGCGACCAGGCGCAGGCCGAGCTCGAGGCACGCGGCGCCAAGGTCACGGGCTCGGTCTCCAAGAAGACCACGGGGCTGATCGTCGGCGAGGAGCCGGGCGCGTCGAAGCTCACGAAGGCGCAGAGCGCCGGCGTGCCGCTGCTGGACGAGGCCGCGCTCGGGAAGCTACTGGCCGGCTAGCACCGAGACGAACCGGTCCTGCGCCCGCCGGGCCCAGAACTGCGACACCGGCGAGCCGTTCTGGATCACGGCGAACGCCCAGCGGCTGCGCACGAACCCCGACAGCGCCGAGGATTCGCGCAGTGTCCCGGTCTTCGCGAGCACCACACCGCGCGCCGGCGGCCGCTCGAGCCGCCCGTCCAGCGTCCCGCTGACGCCGGCGACGGCGAGCGAGCGCACGAACCACGGCCGGATCACCGGATCGTTCCAGGCGACGACGAGGATGCCGATCACGGCTGCAGCGGTCAGCCGGTTGCGGCCGGAGAGACCGGACCCGTCCACGATGCGCACGCCGGCGAGCGGCACGGCGGCGTCCGCGAGGATCCTGCGGATCGCCTCTGCGCCCGATGCGCTGGAGCCGACGCCGGTCTGGACGGCGCCGATGTGCTTCAGCAGCAGCTCCGCGGTGAAGTTGTCGCTCTCACGGTTCATGAACGTCACGATCCGCGAGAGGGGCTCGGAGGCCGTCGACGTGAGCTGGGTCGCGACGGGGTCGGCGGCGCCGTGGGCGACGCGCCCCTTCACGCCGACGCCGGCGGCTCTCAGCGCCAGCCGGAACTGCGTCCCGGCCGAGAGTGCTGGATCGCGCGCCACGTAGCCCCGGAACCGCGCCCGGTCGACGGTCAGCGCCGAGAGCGGCGGCGACTCGTTGACGTAGTAGTACGAGCGCCAAGCCGGCCCGGTGCGCCGGCTGTCGAAGAAGGACTCGTCCGCCTCGATCCCGCCCGTGACCTGCCGGATTCCGAGCGCCCGGACCTGCCGCGCCAGGCGGCGGATGTCGCCGAGTGAGAGCGTCGGGTCGCCGAAACCCTTGAGGACGAGGTCACCGCTCCAGGTGGTCCCGAACTGCTGACCCTCCCCGAACACCGCGGTGTCGATCCGGTAATCAGGCCCGAGGGCGGCGAGCGAGGCGTACGCCACGGCGAGCTTTGCGTTCGACGCAGGGACGAGCGAGAGCGTCGGATGGCGCAGGAAGACGGTCCGGCCGGTCCGGAGGTCGAACGCGACGGCGCCGGACAGCCGGGCCGGCACGTGCGGGACCGCCAGTGCCTTCGCGAGCCGGTTCGCCAGCGCCGGCGAGGGGCTCTGCGCGGGGGCCGAGGCGGCGGCCAGGGCCGCCGTCGCGCACACGGCGACAGCAGCGAGGACCCGGCGCGGCACCGGTCCATTGTAGGTCCTACCAACGAGAAAGATGGGCCGGTCGGCCTATAGGCAACGACCGACGCAGGGCAGATAATCGAGCGAGCTACTCGGGAGACGTCGTGTCACATCAGCTCGCATCTGTCAGAGGTCGTCTGGAAGACCTGTTGACGTCGCTCGAGAGCGGGCGGCATCCCGGCCGCGCGCGCCTCGAGGAGACGCTCACGGACGGCTACGCCTGGGCGCTCAAGCTCGACGCGGAGTGCACCCGGCTCGAGCGCTCGATCGGCGCCCTCGCGGCGGAGCTCGACCACGAGAGCAGCGAGCAGCAGGCACGGGAGCTCTCGAGAACGGCACGCCGGCTCGCGCGGTCGAAGCGGGAACTGGCCTCGCTCAGAGGCCTGCTCGCGGCCCTCCGCAGCGAGGCTGCGGAACCGAAAGTCGCCTAGACCAGCCCCGAGCGAACCGCGTACACCGCGGCCTGGATGCGGTTCTCGATCTGGAGCTTCATCAGGATGTTCGAGATGTGGTTCTTCACCGTCTTCGGGCTGATGTGCAGCTCCGTCGCGATCTGGGCGTTGTCCTTGCCGTTCGCGATCAGCTTCAGGACCTCGATCTCGCGGTCGGAGAGCTCGGCTCGGATCGTGTCCGCGATCTCCGGCTGCGCGGTGTTCGCCCGCACGCGCTGCAGCACCTTCGACGCGATCTGCGGCGAGATCAGCGACTCGCCGGAGGCGGCCGACTCGATCCCGCGCATCAGCTCCTGGATCGACGCGTCCTTGAGCAGGTAGCCGCACGCACCGGCGAGGATCGCATCCATCACGTCGCCGTCCTGGTCGGAGATCGTCAGCACGAGCACGCGCGTGAGCGGCGCCACCGCCGTGATGTGGCGCGTCGCCTCGACACCGCTCATCCCGGGCATGTTCAGGTCCATCACGACCACGTCCGGCGCGGACTCGCGGACGTGTCGCAGCGCTTCCGAGCCGCTCCCGGCCTCGCCCA
>DATBMH010000022.1:0-13596 GCA_036554945.1 Gaiellaceae bacterium
CATCTCGTTCGAGGAGGCCGCTGCCGTTCCGATCGCCGGGGTGACCGCTCTGCAGGCCGTACGCGACCAGGGCCAGGTCCAGCCCGGGCAGAAGGTGCTCGTCAACGGCGCCTCCGGCGGGGTGGGAACGTTCGCGGTCCAGCTCGCCAAGGCGTTCGGCGCCGACGTCACCGCCGTGTGCAGCAGCTCCAAGGTCGACCTCGTGCGCTCCCTCGGCGCCGACCGGGTCGTCGACTACACCGAGGACGACTTCACGAAGCTCGGTGACCCCCACGACCTCATGCTGGACATCGCCGGCAGCCGCTCCTTCACGGCCTGCCGGCGGGTGCTGGCACCGGATGCGACCGTCGTCGTGATCGGCGGACGGATCACCTACCGGGGCCTCGGCCCGCTCCCCCACATCGCGGGGACCATGCTGAAGGCGAAGGGCCGGAGTCAGCGCGTGAAGTTCTTCGTCGCGAAGATCAACACCGACGACCTGGCCTTCCTCGGAGAGCTCCTCGAGTCAGGCCGGCTCGAGGCGGTCGTCGAGAAGACCTATCCGCTGAGCGAAGCCGCCGACGCCCTGGCCGACCTCGGCGAGGGCCACGCGAAGGCCAAGATCGTCCTCACGATCGAGTGAGGCTCAGAGGCCGGAGCAGCTCGTGTGGCAGAAGGTCGACGACTTGTCGGGCGCGCCCGTGTTCGTGTACGTGTAGGTCGTCACGCCGAAGTGACGCGACGAGAGCTCGACCTTCACGTCCAGGAGGTCGTCGGACGTCCTGCTGATCGCGAGCGACGTCACCGCCGCGGCTCCCAGCTTGTACGTCGCAATCTTGCGAAGGGTGTCGCCTTGGAACGACCTGACCAGGTCGGCCTGAACCGTCTTCTCGAGCGCCTTGCCGTCTTTCGCTCGAGAGAGCAGTCCCGGCAGGAAGGAGTTCGCCCGCATCTCGGCGGAGACGGCAGCGGCGCCCGCTTCCTTGAGGTTCGTCGGCACCGAGAAATCGCCCGACACGAGCCGGACCGCGTTGGGCCCGAAATCCGGGACGGCGAGCTCCGTGGCTGAGCCCTGCTGGTGGCTCGGCTCCGAGCACGTGGAAAGCGGACACGTCATCGACATCCCCTCGTAGCGAAGGACGATTCGCTCCACACCGTCGGTGACGGTGCCGCCCGAGAGGGTCGAATAGGAATCGTCGAAGCCCTCGAGGGTGATTCCGGTGAGGTCGAACGTCAGGTACGAGGAGAGCACGCCGTTGCTCGACCTGACGAGCTCCACCTTGCCCGTCGCCGCCTTCGACCCCAGAGCCGCTCGACTGACGAGCTGCGGCATGCTCGTGCCCAGCGGGAGCGTCACCTCGATCGAGTCCGCCTCCGGCTGAGCGGCTCCGAGCGGACGGCTGATGCGGAACGCGAAGCTGTCGATCGGAAACGGTGCGCCCCCGTTGACGCCGGCAAGCGTCAGCTGCCCCGCCTGCCCCGCCGACGTCGCGTCGATCGCTCCGACCCTCCGGACCCCACCGTCGTCCATGACGAGCCAGAGCGGGAGCGCCGCCGCCAGGGCGACCAAGACCGCTGCTCCCAACCAGATTCCGCGCCGCATCGTGCCTCCTGCGAGGGTGCGCCTGTTCCTGCTCCCTTGTCAAGACGGGCGACGACGGCGCTTTCTTCCGGGCCGGAGCCAGGACGTAGAATCGCGGCGTGCTTGCTCGCCTGACTGCATGGCTCCGTCGTAGGCGCGAACAGCCCCCAGAGGATCTCGACACGCCGGAGGAGCTGGCGGCCCGTGAGGAAGGCCGGCGGCTTCAAGAGGATCGGGACACCTACCGGGTGCTCGGCAAGACGGGTCCAGACTGGACCTCGGGGACTCGCCGCGACGCCGGGCGCTAGTGCCGTCGTCACCCTGAAACCAGGGTGACGGACACAGATACCGGCTCTGTCGGAGAGGCGATTCGACCGAAGTCGTCATGGTCGCCGCAGGCGACCGAACTTCGGTCGAAAGTGGAGCTAGCCGGACTCGAACCGGCGACCTCCTGGGTGCGATCCAGGCGCTCTCCCAGCTGAGCTATAGCCCCGCGAAGGGCTCAGTCTAGCGGCGCCCCGGACTCGCCAGGCCGGCGCCGCGCTGCGAGACTTCGCGTCCCGAGAAAGGAGTGACGTGAGCCCGATCATCTCCCGCGGCTTCCGCGGCCGGCGCCGCGACGACGGCCCGCCCGACCGGGTCCCGCCGGGGCAGTACGTGACCGACGACTTCCCCGTCCTCTCCGCCGGGCCGACGCCACACACGCCGCTCGAGGAGTGGGACTTCACGATCGTCGGCGAGGTCGACGAGCGGCGCCGGTGGACGTGGGACGAGTTCCGGGCGCTGCCGAGCGAGGAGCTCACCACCGACATCCACTGCGTGACGAAGTGGTCGAAGCTGGACACGACCTGGGAGGGCGTCCGGGTCGAGACCCTGCTCGAGGGCGTCGAGACGTCCGCGGAGTACCTCACCGCATTCTGCGACGGCGGCTACACGACGAACCTGCCGCTCGAGGACGTGCTGGACGGCAAGGCCTGGGTCGCGTTCGCCTACGGCGGCGAGCCGCTCGAGCCCGAGCACGGCGGCCCTGCGCGCCTGCTCGTCCCCCACCTCTACTTCTGGAAGAGCGCGAAGTGGGTTCGCGGGCTCGAGCTGACCCCGGTCGAGGAGCCCGGTTTCTGGGAGCAGAACGGCTACCACCTCTACGGCGACCCATGGCGCGAGCAGCGGTACCGGGGCGACTGACCTGGCGCGCCGCGGAGGTCGTCGAGCTCGTCCCCGAGACGCCGCGAGTCAAGACGCTCCGCCTGGACGTCCCCGACTGGCCCGGCCACCTGCCCGGCCAGCATGTCGACGTCCGCCTGACGGCCGAGGACGGGTACCAGGCGCAGCGGAGCTACTCGATCGCCTCCGCGCCCGGGTCGGAGGCCCTGGAGCTGACCGTCGAGCGGCTCGAGGACGGGGAGGTCTCGCCCTACCTGACCGACGAGCTGAGGCCCGGCGACCGGTTCGAGCTGCGCGGGCCGGTGGGCGGCTATTTCGTCTGGGAGCCGTCCCGTGGCGGGCCGCTCTACCTGGTCGCCGGAGGCTCGGGGATCGTGCCGCTGATGGCGATGCTGCGCAACCTCGCCCACGAGGGCGGCGGCGTCCCGGCGAGCCTGCTCTTCTCCTCGCGATCGTGGGAGGACGTGATCTACCGCGACGAGCTCGAGCGGCTCGACGGACACGGCGTGCGGGTCGTCCACACGCTGACGCGGTCGCAGCCCGGGGGGTGGCGGGGCTACGACCGGCGGGTCGACGCCGCGATGCTCGCAGAGGCGGGCCCGGGCCCGGACGAGCGGCCGCACGTCTACGTCTGCGGGCCGACGCCCTTCGTGGAGGCGGTCGCGGAGGCACTCGTCGGGCTCGGGCACGAGCCGGCGAGCATCCGCACGGAACGCTTCGGACCGACAGGAGGCTGAGATGGATGTGTTGAAGCTGGACGGAAACGCGGCCGCGGGGATCCTCCAGCAGGTGTTCGCAGTCGAGGTGACCACCGCGTCCGGCACCTGCGCCGGCTGCGGCGCCACCGAGCCCATGGGCGCAGTGGCGGCTTACATGCAGGGCCCGGGGCTCGTGCTCCGCTGCCCGCACTGCGAGGCCGTGCTCGTCAAGGCCGTGACCGACGACGAGCGCGTCTGGCTCGACCTGCGCGGCCTGCGCACGATCGAGCTCCGCGTGTAGGCGGGCCACGGCAGCGGCGTGGTGGCACCATGCCGGTCGTGCGCCGCGCGCTCGCCGCAGCCGTCCTCGTCGCCCTCGCCGCCGGCGTCGCCGGCTGGACACTTACGCGCTCGGAGGGCGCGCAGCGGCCGGACCGCTTCGACTCCGAGGCGGCGTGGACGTTCCTGAAGCGCCAGGTCGCGCTCGGGCCGCGTCCGGCCGGCTCCTCGAAGTCGCGCGAGCTCGCCGCGATCCTCCGCCGCTCGATCCCCGGCGGGCGCTTCCAGCCCGTGCCCGGCCGGCTGCGGAACGTCGTCGGCACGATCCCCGGGCGGAACCCCGCCCGAAAGGTCGTGCTGGTCGCCCACTACGACACGAAGGACCTCCCTGGCTTCGTCGGCGCGAACGACTCCGCCTCCGGGACGGCCGTCGTGCGGCAGCTCGCACGGACGATCCGGCCGCGCCAGGTCCGCCCCACGCTGATCATCGTGTTCGTCGACGGCGAGGAGGTGCCTCGCGGCCGGCCGGAGAACCAGTTCGAGCGGTTCGGCCTCCGCGGGAGCAAGGTCGCCGCGCGCGCGTTCCGCACCGCCGAGGCGGCGATCGTCCTCGACTTCGTCGGCGACAAGGATTTGGCGATCCCGCGCGAGCAGCTTTCGAACCGACGGCTATGGAGCCGGCTCCGAACGGCCGCCTCGCGCGCCGGCTTCGCCCGCTACTTTCCCGCCCGCGAGCAGGGGGCTGTCCTCGACGACCACGTCCCGTTCATCCGGCAGGGCGTGCCTGCGATCGACCTGATCGACTTCGACTTCCCCTGCTGGCACAAGCGCTGCGACGACCTGACGGCCGTGTCGGAGCGGAGCCTCGACGCCGTCGGCGAGACGATGATGGTCTTCCTCGCCGGTCTGTGACCGAGCGTGTCCTCACGCAGCGGGAGCTGAACAGGGCGCTCCTCGCGCGCCAGCTGCTGCTCGAGCGGCGCCGCATCTCGGTCCCGAAGACGCTGGAGCGGATCGGCGGGATCCAGGCGCAGTACGCGCCGGCGATGTACGTCGGGCTGTGGTCGCGGATGGACGCCCTCGAGCGCGCCGCAGTCACGCGTGCGCTCGAGCGGCGGAGCGCCGTCCAGGGAACGATGATGCGCGCGACCATCCACCTCGTCTCACGCGCGGACTACTGGCCGCTCACCGCGGGGATCCGGGCGTCGCGGCTCGCCTGGTGGGAGCGCGTCCACCCGAACGCAAAGCCGAGCGAGATGAAGGCGGCCGCGAAGAAGCTCCGGCGCTTCCTGCAGGACGGCCCGCGCCGCCGCAGGGAGATCGAGGAGCACCTCGGCCGTGACAGGGCGCTCGGCGTCGGCGCGTACGTCGACCTCGTCCGCATCCCGCCGTCCGGGACCTGGGAGCAACGGCGTGCCGACCTCTACGGGCTCGCCGAGGACTGGGTCGGGCCGGACGAGGCCGACGAGACGTCGGGGCTCGAGCTGCTGGTCCGCCGCTACCTCGCCGGGTTCGGCCCCGCGTACAAGACGGACATCGCGGATTTCGCCGGCGTCCCGGTGACGAAGGTCGGCCAGACGCTCGAGCGCATCGAGCTGCGCCGCTTCCGCGACGAGCAGGGCAAGGAGCTGCTCGACCTGCCGCGCTCGCCGCTCCCGGACGCCGACACGCCCGCCCCGCCGCGGTTCCTGCCGGTGTGGGACTCCACCCTCCTCGTCCATGCGCGCCGGACCCAGATCCTCCCCGAGGAGCACCGGTCGAAGGTCTTCCACGTCAAGACGCCGCACTCGGTGAACACCTTCCTGCTCGACGGCCAGGTCGCCGGCACCTGGCGGTACGAGCAGGGCAAGATCACGCTGGATGCGTTCGACGGGATCCCGCGGAAGCACCGGCGCGCGCTCGACGACGAGGCGAGGCGCCTCGCCGATTTCCACGCGTGAGCTGAATCGCGCCACGCTCGCGCGACAGCTGCTCCTGGAGCGCGCACGGCTGTCGGTTCCGAAGGCGGTCCAGCGACTGTGCGCGCTGCAGGCGCAGGACCCGAAGGCGCCGTACATCGGGCTCTGGAGCCGGCTCGACGGCTTCCGCAAGGACACGTTGACCCGCGCCTACGAGCGGAGGCGCGTCGTGCGCGGGACGCTCTTCCGGGTCACGGTCCAGCTCGTCTCGGCCGCGGACCATCCCGGCTTCGCCGCCGTGATGCAGAACCGGTGGACCGACGAGTTCGCGAACTGGGGCATCGCGCAGGACGAGCTCGCCGGGCGGATCCGCGCGCTCGCCGAGGACGGCCCGTTCAAGATGGGGAAGGCGAACGCCGCCACCCCCGAGCTGCCCGAGCGCTACCGGTGGCGCGTCCGCTGCCTGACGCCGCTCGTTCACGTCCCGCCCGCGGGGACCTGGGGCACGGTGGGCGTCACGGCGACGACGGCCGAGCGCTGGCTCGGCGTCCCTCCTCCGACCCACCCCGAGGGCGCGGCGCTCCTCGTCCGGCGCTACCTCGGCGCCTACGGGCCGGCGAGCCGCGAGGACCTCCTTCGCTTCGCCGGGCTCCGCGTGAAGGACGTCCAGCCGGGCCTCGAGGCGCTCGAAGGACAGCTGGTGCGCTTCGAGACGGAAGACGGCCGCACGCTCTACGACCTGCGGCGCGCGCCGCGGCCGCCCGCGGACACGCCGGCGCCGGTGCGCTTCCTGCCGATGTGGGATCACCTGATCCTCGGCCACGACGAGCGCTCGCGGACGCTGCCCGCCGAGTACCGGTCCACGGTGATCCTGAAGAACGGCGACGTGCGGCAGACGTTCCTGGTCGACGGCGTCGTCGCCGGGCTCTGGTCGCACGGGGACGGCAGGGTGAGGACCGAGCCGTTCGCGCCCCTCCCCCGCCCGGCCCGCCGCGAGGTGGAGGACGAGGCGCGGCGGCTGGCAGGCTTCCTCGAGTGAACCCGCCGACGTTCGACGACGTCCTGGCAGCGCGCGAGCGGATCGCGCCGCACCTGCGGCCGACGCCGCTCTACTCGTGGCCGGTGCTGAGCGAGCTCGTCGGCGCCGAGGTCTGGGTCAAGCACGAGAACCACCAGCCGGTCGGCGCGTTCAAGGTGCGCGGCGGCGTCAACCTCGTGTCGCAGCTCTCGGGCGAGGAGCGGCGGGCCGGCCTGATCACGGCGTCCACGGGGAACCACGGCCAGTCGATCGCGTTCGGCGCCAAGCGGTTCGGCGTCCGGGCGATCGTCTGCGTGCCGGAGGAGGCGAACCCGCTGAAGGTCGCTGCGATCCGGGCGCTCGGCGCCGAGATCGTGGCCGAGGGACTGGACTTCGACGACGCCCGAGAGCACTGCGAGGCGCTCGCGGCCGAGCACGGCTACCGCTACGTGCACTCAGGGGACGAGCCGGACCTGATCGCCGGGGTCGCGACAGAGGTGGTCGAGATCCTCGAGGAGCAGCCGCGGATGGAGGTCGTGATCGTCCCCGTCGGAGGCGGCAGCGGCGTGGCAGGCGCGTGCATCGCCGCCCGGGGCATGGGCGGCGAGACAGAGGTGATCGGCGTGCAGTCGGAGGCGGCGCCGGCGGCGCACCGCGCCTGGAAGAACCGGAACCTGGAGCCCGATGAGATGCGGACGAGCGCGGAGGGCCTCGCAACCCGCGTGCCGTTCGAGCTGCCCCAGCGGATCATGTGGGACCTGCTGCGGGAGTTCGTCCTCGTCAGCGAGCAGGCGATCCTGACGGCGACGCGTCAGATGATCGAGGGGACGCGGAACCTGGTCGAGCCGGCCGGGGCGTCACCCCTTGCGGCCGCGCTGGAGCTCCGCGAGCGGCTCGCGGGGCGGCGCGTGGCGCTGGTGTGCAGCGGCGGGAACATCAGCCTCGAGCAGCTGCGGTCGGTCCTCGCGTGACCGGCAACACGGTCGTCGGGACCCGGCTGCTGTTCGAGAACGAGCGGGTCCGGGTCTGGGACATCACGCTCGAGCCGGGCGAACGGCTCCCGTTCCACCGTCACCGGACGAGCTACTTCTACCGCTGCGAGGCGGGAGGCACCGTCCGCGTGCGGACGCCGGACGGCGACGAGGCCGTGTACGAGAGCCCGCGCGACGAGGTGCACTTCCACGCGATCGGACCGGACGATCTCGTCGTCCACGACCTCGAGAACGCCGGCGAGACGACCGTCCGCTTCACGACCGTGGAGCTTCTCGACTGACGGCGCGGTAGAAGCTCGCGGCCCCTCGCGGAATCCCGTCGTCGAGCCCGAGCTCGCCGCACATGTCGGCGATCTCCTCCATCTCCGGCGCCCAGCGCCAGGCGCGGTCTGCGACCCACTGCAGCCGGTCGGCGGGAACGCCCTCCGCCTCGAGCCGGTCGTCCACGCCGTACGCCTTCGCGATCGAGTGGGCCTGGGCGGTGAGCGCGATGCCGATCTTGTTCCAGCCACCGAACGCCATCTTCAGCGCAGACGCGGCGCCGATCTCCTCGCCGATGGGAATCGCGGTGACCTCGCCCGAGAACAGCGGCGCGACCTCTTCCGCCTGCGGGCCGGCGAGGTAGAGGTTGATCCCGCGCGCCGCGATGATCGAGCCGTCCACGATCCGCGGCCCGAGCGTCGCGATCCTGCGCATCCGCTCCGGCGAGATCGCGTTCGCCTCGACGTAGATCCCGTCGAAGCCGAGGCCGAACACCTGCTCCGCCGTCTCCTCGGCGATCGCCGGCGGGGCGATCGAGAGGACGACCTCGCTCTCGCGGACGAGCTGCTCGACTGAGCCCAGGTCGGTGAAGGCCTCGGCCCGCCCGGCGGTCGCGGCGCTGCGGCCGTCGCTCGCCCAGAGCACCTCTCCGGCGACGGCGTTCCCTACGGCGGCGCCCATCTCGCCGGGGAACAGCAGGCCGACGTTCACGTGCGCTCGATGCGGGAGGCGCCGAGGATCCGCCCGGTGCCGTCGTCGAAGCGGACCCAGGCCTTGCCCTTGCCGTCGTAGTCCGGCGACCAGACGGCGATCACACCCTCCCGGCCGCCGACGCTGCAGCGCTCGTCGCCCTCCGGGTCGACGCCGCGCCAGACGCGGACGAACGGGTTCTCCTCCCACTCGCGGCCGATCGTCGTCTCGTCGGTGTGGCCCGGGTAGACGCGCGTCTCTTTGGGGAGGTCCATGAGCCGCATCACCGAATCGCGGACCTGGTCGGGATCGCCGCCGCCGACCGCATCCTTGAAGAGGACGTCGCCGGAGAACAACGCGTCGCCGACGAGGAAGGCGAGGTGGTCGTCGGCGTGGCCCGGCGTCTCGATCGCCTCGATCCGCAGGCCGCCGACCTCCAGCGGGCCGGTCACGACCGGGAGGCCGAGCTCACCCTCGTGCTCGACGTGGTCCGGGTCACCGTGCGTCCGCAGGACGTGGCTCGGCTCCACGCGCCACTGCTCGGCCGCTTCCCGAAGCGGCTCGAGCGGCGCTCCCGAGTCGATGTAGACCGCCGCGCCACCCTCCTCGTCCGCGAGGAGATACGCGTTCGAGAGCCAGCTCGAATGCATGCTTCGCGCGATGAGCATGGATGCGTAGGGTACGCCTCAAAGCGAGAGGGAGGGTGTCGTGGCCGGATTGATCGAGCGCATGTCCCTGGTGATCAAGTCGAAGCTCAACAAGCTCCTCGACCGGGCCGAGGATCCGGCCGAGACGCTGGACTACTCGTACGAGCAGCAGCGCGTCCTGCTGCAGAACGTGAAGCGCGGCATCGCCGACGTGGCGACGTCGAAGAAGCGGCTCCAGCTCCAGACGGACAAGCTCGAGCAGAGCCTCGTCAAGCTCGACGGGCAGGCGCGCGAGGCGGTCGCCGCCGGCCGCGAGGATCTGGCGCGCGCGGCGCTCGAGCGCAAGGCGCTGGCGCAGCAGCAGCTCCAGGACCTCGACACGCAGATCGCGCAGCTCGACGCGCAGCAGGAGAAGCTCGCAGCGTCCGAGAAGCAGCTGTCCGCGAAGATCGAGGCCTTCCGGTCGCAGAAGGAGGTCATCAAGGCCCAGTACTCCGCGGCCGAGGCGCAGGTCCGGATCGGCGAGGCGGCCACCGGGATCGGCGAGCAGATGGCCGACACCGGGCTCGCGATCGAGCGGGCGCGGGACAAGACCGAGCAGATGCAGGCGCGGGCTGCTGCGGTCGACGAGCTGATCGAGGCAGGGACGCTGGAGGACTTCACGGCGGGCGGCCAGACGCAGCTCGACCGTGAGCTGGCCGAGCTCAGCGCAGATCGCCAGGTCGACGCCGAGCTCGAGAAGCTTCGCGCCGAGGTCGGCGCGGGCGCGGGCCAGAAGGAGATCGAGCAGTGATCGTCCGGCTGCTGGGCGAGGGTCAGTTCCGGGTCGACGACGACCTTCGGACGCAGCTCAACGAGCTCGACGACCGCGCGGTCGCCGCGATCGACGCCGAGGACGAGGCGACGCTCGACGCCGCCCTCGACGAGATGTGGCAGCTCGTCCGGGCCCGGGGCGAGCGGCTCGCGGACGACGATCTCTCGGCCTCCGACATCGCGATCCCGCCGAGCGACCTGACGCTGGAGGAGACGCGCAAGCTGTTCTCCGAGGACGGGCTCGTCCCGGACCTGCCCGCTCCGTGAACGGCGAGGGCGGGCTCGTCCACTGGGACGACGTCGAGCCGGTCCGGGACGAGGAGGGCCATTTCGGCATCGCCCTGCGGCTCCTCGGGCGGGCGGCCGGCTGCGTCGAGGTGACGGTGAACCGGGTGCAGGTCTTGCCCGGGCGGTGGTCGACGCCGGCGCACGTCGAGGACGAGGAGATCTTCTTCGTGCTCCGCGGGTCGGGGATCTCCTGGCAGGACGGCAAGGTCTACGAGGTTCGGGAGGGCGACTGCATCGTCCACCGGGCGCGGAAGGAGGCGCACACGCTCCGCGGCGGCGACGACGGCCTCGAGTACCTCGTCTACGGCCGGGCCGGAGGCGACGGCCACGCCACGCTGCCCCGGGCGGGCGTCACCTGGCTGGGGTCGAGCTGGGTCGCGTCCGGGCAGGGCGAGCATCCCTGGGACCAGGAGGCGGCGGCCGGCGAGCCCGAGGTCGGCGAGCCGGAGGAGCGGCCCGCGAACGTCGTCAACGTCGCGGATCTCCCGCAGGAGCGCTGGATCGACCTCGCGGATGCGGCGGGGTCCGTGAAGTCCGGGCTGAACGTCGTCACGATCGGCGCGGGCAAGCTCCCGGCGCCGGCGCACTGCCACTCGGCCGAGGAGGAGATCTTCGTGGTGCTGGAGGGTGACGGGACGCTCGAGCTCGTCCCGAGCCCGAGGGCGCGCGACCGGGGTCACGAGGAGCAGCACGTCCCGATCCGCGCCGGCCACGTCGTCGCGCGGCCGGCCGGGACGCAGATCTCGCACGCCTTCCGCGGCGGCGAGCACGGGATGAAGGTGCTCATGTACGGCTGGCGCGACACGAACGACATCACCTACTACCCGCGCTCGAACAAGATCGGCTTCCGCGGGGTCGGGCTGATGACCCGCCTCGAGCCGCTCGACTACTGGGACGGCGAGGAGGAGCCGGGCTAGCCCGGCCGTGTCCCACGCGCCGGGCCGTGCCCGTTCCGGGCACGGCCGAGTGACAGTCACTCGGACATGGCTCAGATGGGGAGGCCATACAGCGCGAACCACATCGAGATGTCGGGCTCGATGGGCAGCTCCTTCTCCAGCTTCGCCCGGAGCTCCAGCTCCTCGGCGTTGTCGCGGTCGCGCTCCCCGGTCGGCACGAAGGGCCAGAACGCCCCGCGCTTGTAGCCGTAGATCAGGTAGGTCGGCCGAGCGCCGCCCTCGAACCGGACGACCGCCGCGAGCAGCTGCTCGCCGAACCCGCGCGCCGCGAGCTCCGACGCGATCAGGTGCAGCGTCGTGACGAGATCCTCGAACTGCTCGTCGCGGACGATCAGCCACTCGAAGCCGAAGTCGTCGCTGCGCCGGTCGACCCTCGACGACGACTCCCGCGCCGCCACGTCCAGCAGCTCCTGCATCTCGTTCTCGGCGCGGACGAACTCGCCGGCCGAGAGCGGCTTGAAGACGACTGCGGCGACCCCGGCCGGACGGAGCCCCAGGTCGACGTCCATCGTGACCGCGGCCGACGGCAGCGCGAACAGCGCGTCGCGCTTCGCCTCCTTCAGGCGCTTGCGCCCGAAGAGCACATCTCGGATCCCCACCTAGACGTTGACGGGGCGGCCCATGTCCCGCGCGATCGCGGCGAGCCGGGCGAGCCGCTTCTCGAGCGGCGGGTGCGTCATGAACAGCTCCGCGAACGACGCCTTGACGTTCGTCGGGACGATGAAGAACGCGTTCATGCCCTGGACCTCACGCAGGTCGCGCTGCGGGATCTGCTGGATCTGCCCCGCGATCCGCTGCAGCGCCGACATCAGATTCTCCGGGGCGCCCGTGATCAGCGCCGCGCCGCGGTCGGCGGCGTACTCGCGGTACCGCGAGATCATCAGGATCAGCACGTAGCTGATCACGTACGTCAGCATCGCGACGAGGAACATGATCAGCCAGACGGGGGTGCCGCCGGACCGGTCGCGTCCGCCGAACATCCCGCTGAAGAGGCCGATCCGCATGAGGAGCGCAGCGACCATCGCGAAGAAGCTCGACACGGTCATGATCGCCACGTCCCGGTTCCCGATGTGCGAGAGCTCGTGCGCCAGCACGCCCTCGACCTCGGGCTTGCTCAGCCGGTACCAGAGGCCCTCGGTGACGGCGACGACGGAGTTCTTCGGATTGCGCCCGGTCGCGAACGCGTTCGGGACGTCCGTCGGCACGACGGCGACCCGCGGCTTCGGGAGATCGGCCATCGCGCACAGCCGCTCGACCATGTCGTGGAGCTCCGGCGCGTCGTCCCGCTCGACGATCTTCGCCCCCGAGGCCGCCAGCGCGATCTTGTCGGACGTGTAGTACTGGACGAAGGCGAGGACGCCCATGATCACGATCAGGAAGCCGATCCCGATGTTCGTGAACGCCAGCAGCGCGACGAAGAACGCCACGTAGAGAGCTCCCAGGAGGAACATCGTCACGACCAACCGGACCGACAGTCCGACGTCTCTTCCGTACGCCCTGCGCATCGCTTCGATTGTAGTGCTGGGCCTCCTGGTGACCGCGACCTTGCCGGGGCTCGCGGCTGCGCAGCTCCGCGTCGTCGTCGTCCCGGGGCTGGAGGTGGGAGACCTGTCGGCGCTCACGGACCGCGCCGCCGTCGGGCTGCTCGTCCCGGACGCCGGGCCGGACACGAGCGCCGAGCGTGCGCGGGCGGCGCTCGAGCGCGGCGCCGTCCGGAACTCGATCCTCGGCGGGCTGCCCGAGGGTGAGGCGCGGCTCGACGTCGAGACGGCCGCCTCTCCGCCGACCGGTCCGGCCATCGTGCTCGGCCTCCCCGAGGGCGGCGAGCAGCCGAACGACCGCCGCTACCCGATCGCGGTCGTCGGAGAGGGCTACCGCGGCGTGCTGACCTCGGGCTCGACGCGCATCCCGGGCCTCGTCTCGGTCGTCGACGTGGCCCCGACGGCGCTCGGCGAGGACGGCGCTCTCGGGTCGACCGCAGACGACGACCCGCTCGGGGCCCTTGCCGAGCTCGACCGCCGGATCGACGCCAACCGGGACGCCAAGGCGGTCGTCCTGCTCCTCGCGCTGGCGCTGATCGTCGCGGTCGCAGTGTTCCTGCCCGCCGCGGTCCTGCCGGCGTTCGGCGCGGTCCTCCTCGCGAACCTCGCGCTCGGCGCGGCCGGCGCGACCGAGGCCTGGGCGGACGCACTCGTGCTCGTGCTCTCCGTCGGACTCTCACTGCTGCTCGCCCGTGCAGGCCCGGTCGAGCACGGGCTGCTGATGGCCGGCGTCCTCGCCGCCTACCTCGCCGCGATGGCGATCGACGAGCGCTGGGTCGCGCTGTCGCCT
>DATBMH010000024.1:0-36775 GCA_036554945.1 Gaiellaceae bacterium
TCCCGGTTCGGCTATGTCGTGGGCGACGCGGCGCGCCTGTCGCTCGCGCTCTACCGCTGGGCGCTCGAGCGGCTGGTGGCGGAGGGGTTCACGCCCGTGATCCCGCCCGTGCTCGTGCGCGAGGAGGCCATGTACGGCACCGGGTTCTTCCCGGCCGAGCGGTTCGAGATCTACGAGGTGGCGGACGAGGGCCTGTTCCTGACCGGCACGTCCGAGGTCGCGCTGGCAGGGCTGCACATGGGCGAGATCCTCGAACGGGAGCAGCTGCCCCTCGAGTACACGGCCTTCTCGGCCAACTTCCGGCGGGAGGCGGGCGCCGCCGGTCGCGACACCCGCGGCATGTTCCGCGTCCACCAGTTCAACAAGGTCGAGATGTTCGCGTACACCCTCCCGGAGGCGTCGTGGGACGAGTTCGACCGGCTCGTCGGGATCGAGGAGTCGCTCGTGCAGGAGCTCGGAGTGCCGTACCGCGTCGTCAACATCGCGGCCGGCCAGCTCAGCGCGGCGGCCGCGAAGCGGATCGACATCGAGGCGTGGTTCCCGACGCAGGAGCGCTACCGGGAGATCACGTCCGCGTCGAACACGACGGACTTCCAGGCGCGGCGGCTCGGGATCCGGTACCGGGCGGACGGCGGCACCGAGTTCGTCCACACGCTGAACGGGACCGCGGTCACGGACCGGTGGGCGCTCGCGATCCTGGAGAACTTCCAGGGCGACGTGCCGGACGTCCTGCGGCAGTTCGGCGCCCCGGAGCGCGTCCAGAAGTAACACGTCCGGACATGTCCACCGGACATGTCCTCACGCATCGTCCGCTTCGGCCGGCCGCGCGGCTCCTGCAACCGCACCTCGCTCCGCCCGGGGTCAGACCCCGGGACAGGGCCCGGCAGGGCGCGTTTGGGCTAGGGCGAAACGGGCTCGGCTTCTTCGGCCGAGCGGTACAGGGCGTCGATCACGCGCGCCTGGAGGACGGAGAAGTCGCGACCGAGCAGCAGCTCCCCCTTCCCCTCGACGGCGTCGGCGAGGTTCTCCAGCTCCAGCCGGTACGAATCGACCTGCTCGAGGACGATCTCCTCCACGTCGTCGCCTCGCCGCACCTCGATCACGGGCACCCGTGCGTGCCACGGGTCGTCGAGGAAGATCGAGCCCTCCGTGCCCACCACCTCGAGCTCGTCCCGCGCCGGCAGCCGGAAGCCGCAGTCGAACTGACCGACCACCCCGCCGGCGAACGTCATGGTCGCCGCGAAGACGGTGTCCACGCCGCGCTCGAAGACGCCCGTCCCGAAGACCCGCTCCGGCTCGCCCGCCAGGAACCGGCAGCCGCTGACGCAGTAGCACCCGACGTCCATCAACGCGCCCCCGTCGAGATCCGCCGCCAGCCGGATGTTCGCGTCGTCCGTGATCGTGAAGCTGAACGCGGCGCGAACGACGCGCGGCTCGCCCACCGCGCCGCCCTCGACGAGCTCCTTCAGCCGCGCCGCCTGCGGGTTGTGCCGCCACATGAACGCCTCGGTCAGCACGCGCCCGGCCTCCTCTGCGGCGTCGAAGGCCCGCTCGACGTCCGCCGGATGCCGCGACAGCGGCTTCTCGCAGAGCACGTGCTTCCCGGCCTCGAGCGCCCGGATCGACCATTCGACGTGCATCGAGTTCGGCAGCGGGTTGTAGATCGCGTCGACCTCCGGATCCGCGAGGAGCTCCTCGTAGCTCCCGTACGCGCGCTCGATCCCGTGCTCCCGCGCATACGCCTCCGCCCGCCCCGGCTCGCGGCTCGCGACGGCCACGACGTCCACGCGATCCGACTCGCGCGCGGCCGGCAGCACGAGCCGGTTGATCCGGGCGGTCGACAGGATTCCGAAGCGGACGCTCATCGATCCTCCAGGTCTCGCAGGGCCGGGTAGAACGCGCGAAAGCGCTCGTATCCTTCCGCATAGCGGCGCTGCCACTCCGGGTCGGGCTCGACGACGTCACGGACGCGCACGCAGCGCTCGACCGCCTCGCGGACGTCGGCGAACGCGCCGGACGCGACCCCGGCGAGCAGCGCGGCGCCGTACGCCGCGCCCTCCTCGACCGCCGTCCGCTGCAGCGGGATGCCAAGCGCCGACGCCACGATCCGGAGCCAGAGCTCGCTGCGCGCGCCGCCGCCCGACACCCGACCGACGTCTGCGCGGCACCCGAGCCCGCGAAGCACCTCGAGGCAGTCCCGCAGCCCGAACGCCACGCCCTCCAGCACCGCACGCGCGAGCGCACCGCGGTCGTGCCTGAGCGACAGCCCCGCGAACGCCCCGCGCACGTCCGGATCCGCGTGAGGCGTCCGCTCGCCGGCGAGGTACGGCAGGAACACGAGGCCCTCGGCGCCCGGCTCCCAGCGTTCGGCCTCCGCGTCAAGCGCCTCGTACGGCTCCCGCGGCGCGAGCTCGTTGCGGAACCACTGGAGCGACCCGGCCGCGGACAGCATCACGCCCATCGCGTGCCAGACGCCCGGCGCCGCGTGGCAGAACACGTGCGCGCGGCCGAGCGGATCGCGCGAGTACCCGTCCAGCGGCGCAAAGACGACACCGGAGGTCCCGAGCACCACCGAGACCGGCCCCGGCTCGTGCACGCCGACGCCGATCGCACCCGCCGCCTGGTCGCCGGCGCCGGCGACCTCTGTGGACTCGGCGACGGGCGGCAGCCAGTCGGCAGGGATCTCCAACGCTCCCAGCACCTCGTCGCTCCAGCGCCGGTTGCCGACGTCGAACAGCAGCGTGCCCGAGGCGTCGGCGACGTCGGTCGCAAGCTCTCCGGTGAGCCTGAGCCGCACGTAGTCCTTCGGAAGCAGCACGTGCTCGACCCGCGCGTACACCTCGGGCTCGTGCCGGCGCAGCCAGACGAGCTTCGGAGCCGTGAAGCCCGGCAGCGCACGGTTCCCGGTCAGCTCGATCAGCCGTTCGAGCCCGATCCGCTCCTCGATCTCCCCGCACTCGGCGCCCGTGCGCTGGTCGTTCCAGAGGATCGCCGGCCGCAACACACGCCGCTCGCCGTCGAGGGCGACGAGCCCGTGCATCTGCCCGGACAGCCCGACACCCTCGGGCGAGGCGCCGAGCCGCCGCAGCGCCCGCTCGGCTGCGAGGACCCAGTCCTCCGGATCCTGCTCGGCCCATCCCGGCCGCGGCGTCGACAGCTCGTACGCCTCCTCGGCCCGGCCGACGACCTCGCCGTCCGGCGAGAGCGCCAGCGCCTTGACGCCGGTCGTCCCGACGTCGAGCCCGACGAGGGACGTCACGAAGTCGACAGGCCGGCGGCCCGGAGCGCCTCGACCGCGAGCGCCTCATCCTGCTCGCCGGGCAGACCGCTCACGCCGACGGCCCCGACCCGCCGCCCCTCCTCGAATGCCGCGACGCCGCCGCGGAAGAACGTGAAGAAGGGATCGAAGCTGGCGAGCTCGGCGGCGTCCCCGCGAACCTTCTCGGCCAGCTCGCCGGTCGAAGGCATGTCGCTCCGCGCCGCCGTGTACGCCTTCCGCTGCGCGTTCAGGCGCGTGTCCGGCGCCGCGCCGTCCATCGTCGCGGCCGCGACGATCTCGCCGTGCGAGTCGGCGACGAACACCGACACCGGTCCCGGCGAGCCGCCCACGACCGACGCGACGATCGCCTGTGCCTGCTCGAGCCTCATGCCCCGAGCGCCGCGTACACGAGCTCGTAGGCGCGCACCGCGTCCTTCTGCATCTGCGCCTCCCGCAGGGCGGCGTCGTCGATCCGCGCCGCGATCCCGTCGATGAACCGCCACTGGAGGACGCTTCGGCGCACCGCCTCGATCGCGTCCTCGGTGTACGGGTACAGGTCGAAGCCGAGCCGCTCGCCGTTCTCGCCGTACCCGGCCCGCCGCAGCTCCAGTGCGAGCTCGAGCGTCTCCATGAAGGCGGTCGCGCCGACCATGTTGTCGTCGTCGAACGTGCCCCAGCCGGAGTTCGCGTGCTGGTGGCCGAGCAGCCCCTCGGCAGCGAGCATCGCCGCGTACTCGCCGAGGCTCTCGCCGTTCATGATCAGGTGCTGCCAGTCCATGTTGACCTTGACGTTGTCGAGGCCCCGCGCGCGCAGCTTGTGGATGACGTGGAGCGTCATCCCGATGTTCCGCATCAGGATCTTCATCGCCGGCTCCGAGTTCTTGTGCTCCAGAAAGACGAGCACGCCACGCTCCGCGCACTTCTCGGCCGCCTCCGCCACGCCGTCGATCAGCCACCCCCAGCTCTCCGCGTACGGAGTCTGGAACGGGTAGTTGTAGCCCTCGATCCCCGGCCAGATGATGAAGTGGGCGCCGATCGAGCCGGCGAGCTCCGCGGCGGCGACAGTCCGCCGCCGGGCCTCCGCCCTCGTCTCCGCGTCCGGCGAGACGAGCCCGCCGCGGCCGAAGCGTGGGTCCAGGTGGAGCCCGCTCGCGAGGGCGTAGATGTCGTGCCCGCCGAGCGCCCCGCGGATCGCCTCCACGTTCCGCTCGTCGATCTCGCCGGGGTAGTGGAACTCGTAGCCGTCGATCAGGTCGCCGAGGCCGTCGACGGCCCGCTTCACGCGCTCGACGGTCGACTCCCCGGCCCACTCCGGCTGGTAGCCGGCGGGCACGAAGCGCGTGACCATCGGACCGAGCGCCCAGATCCCGAGGCTCGTCTTCATCTCGATCGCACCTCCTCCCTCCTGCCGCTCTCCGACGCTCGCTGGATCGCCTCGACCACCTCGTCGCAGCGGTAGCCGTCCTCGAAGGTGGCGCCGTGCGGCGCCACCGGGTGCTCGCCTGCGATCGCCTCGAGCATGTGCGCGAGCTCGTGGACGAACGTGTCGCCCCAGCCGACGATATGGCCGGGCGGCCACCAGAACCGCAGGTACGGGTGCGACTCCTCGGTCACGAGCACCCGCCGAAACCCCTTCCCGTCGGCGACCTCGAGCTCGTTCAGGCGCTCGACGTCGAACGCCGCCGACCCCTTCGTCCCGTTGACCTCGAACGCGTTCGAGTTGATCCGGCCGCGGGCGAGTCGGGACGCCTCGAGCGTTCCGGCGACGCCGTTCTCGAACTCGACCACGGCGACGAAGTGGTCGTCGACCTGCCGGCCGGGGACGACGGTTCGCACCACCGACGAGACCGCCGTGATCTCGCCGACGAGGTAGCGCGCCAAATCGATGATGTGCGTCCCGAGATCGCCGAGCGCGCCGGTCCCTGCCTGCGCCGGGTCGAAGCGCCACGCGCTCTCGTCGGCGTCCCAGCCCCACGACTGCAGGTACCGCGCGCGGAAGTGGACGACCTCGCCGAGATCCCCTGCGTCGAGCAGCTCGCGCACGAGCCGCACCGCCGGCACGAACCGGTAGTTGAAGCCGCACATGTGCACGACTCCGGCGTCCTCCGCCGCCCGCCACATCCGGTGGGACTCCTCGGCGGAGAGCCCGAGCGGCTTCTCGCAGAGGACGTGCTTGCCGTTGCGCGCAGCCTCGATGCACGGCTCGGCGTGGACGGCGTTCGGCCCGCCGTTGTCGAACAGGTGCACGCGATCGTCCGTCACCTGGTCGCGCCAGTCCGTGACCGCCTCCGCCCAGCCCCACTCGTCTCGAGCGGCCTCCACGGCCTCGCGGTTCCGGCCCGAGATCGAGACGAGCTCGGGCGTCAGCGGGACGTCGAGCCGGCGCAGCGCCTGCAACGCGCGCGAGTGGGCCTTGCCCATGAACGCGTAGCCCAGCATGGCGACGCCGATGGGATCACGAGCCACCGCCGCGAGCTACGCGACGCCGGAGGCGGCACGCGCGCGCTTGGCAAACGCGTCGACCAGCACCGCCGCCAGCAGCACGCAGCCGGTGATCACGAACTTCCAGCCCGACGCGAGGTTCAGCAGGTCCATCCCGTTCGCGACCATGACGACGACCGCGGCGCCGAGCACCGCGCTCGCGACCCTGCCGAAGCCGCCGAAGAGGCTCGTGCCGCCGATCACGGCTGCGGCGATCGCGTTCAGCAGGAGCGGCCCGCCGCCGGTCCCTGGGTCGACCGACCTGAGGCGCGACGCCAGGATGATCCCGCCGACGCAGGCCATGAAGCTCGCGATCATGAACACGGCGATCCGGATCCGGTCGACGTTGATCCCCGCGCGGCGCGCCGCCTCGGGGTTCCCGCCGACGGCGTAGACGTGCCGCCCGAAGCGCGTCCTGCTCGCGATGAACGTCCAGAAGATCAGGAAGGACGCGACGATCACGACCACGATCGGGACCCCGCGGTTGGTGTTGGCGTAGTAGACGCCGAGGCCGCCCACGATCGCCATCGCGGCAGCCTGGACGAAGGTCACCGCCACCGGCTTTGCGCGCAGCCCGCGCGCCCGGCGGCTGCGCGCCTTGAGCAGCTCGAGCATCACGAAGCCGCCGACCAGCACGGCCAGGAAGAGCCATCCGGCCCAGTCGGCCAGGAAGCCGTTCGCGATCTTGAGGACGATGTCGTCCTGGATGCGGATCGTCCCGGACGAGGACGCGCTCGTCGTCAGGATCAGGACAACGCCGCCCCAGGCCAGGTAGCCCGCCAGCGTGACGACGAACGACGGCACCCTCGCCTTCGTGATGATCACTCCGTGGAGGAGGCCGATCGCGGCGCACACGATGAGCGCCACGGCGATGGCCGCCCACCACGGCCAGTTCGCCTCGTCCGGGCGAAGGAGCAGCGTCATGATCACGGCGCCGACGCCGCTGACGAAGCCGACCGAGAGGTCGATCTCGGCGATCAGGAGGACGAACACCACGCCGATGGCGATCGACGTGACCCCCGCCATCTGCAGCAGGATGTTCACGAAGTTCTGCGCCGTGTAGAAGTTCGGCTCGAGCGTCCCGAAGAGGATCGCGAGCAGGAAGAGCCCGATGAAGATCGGCAGCGCGCCCCAGTCGCCGACGCGGAGCCTCGCGACCATGCCGCGCCCCATCTCGATGAGCGTCCCGCGCAGGCCGCCGGTCGCCTGAGGCGGAGGCTCGGCGGTGCCCTGCGCCTGGATCACAGCTCGGCTTCCGCCGCCATGCCCGGCACGTGCTGGAGCGTCCCGGCGGTGATCGCGTGCACGACCTGCTGCTGCGTGACGTCCTCGCGCTCGAACGTCTCGACCCGCTGGCCGAGGCGGAGGACGGTGATCCGGTCCGCGACCTCGAAGACGTCGTGCAGGTTGTGCGTGACGATCACGACGCCCAGGCCGCGGTCGGCGAGCCGCCGGACCAGGTCGAGCACCTGACGCGTCTGGGCCACGCCGAGGGCCGCGGTCGGCTCGTCGAGGATCACGACCTTCGAGTTCCACATCACGGCCTTCGCGACCGCGACGGCCTGCCGCTGACCGCCGGAGAGCCCCGCCACGGCCTGGCGGACGGAGCGCAGGGTCGTCACCGAGAGGCTGTCGAGCGTCTCCCTCGAGGCTTGCTCCATCGACGCCTCGTCGAGCACGACGGTGTTGATGCGCTCGCGGCCGAGGAACATGTTCGCGACCACGTCCAGGTTGTCCGCCAGGGCCAGGTCCTGGTAGACGACCTCGATCCCGAGCGCCGCGGCGTCTCGCGGCCCGTGGATCGTGACGCGCCTGCCCTCGAAGTGGATCTCCCCCGCGTCGAACGTGTAGATGCCGGCGATGCCCTTGATCAGCGTGGACTTGCCGGCGCCGTTGTCGCCCACCAGCGCCATCACCTCGCCGGCCGCGACCTCGAAGTCGACGTTGTAGAGCGCCTGCACCGCACCGAAGCTCTTGGAGACGCCGGTGACGTCGAGGATCGGCGTCGCGCCCGCCGTCGGCCGCTCCTTCGGTGTGTCGGCCGGCGCTCTCTCGGTTTGCGGGGCGGTGCTCATCGCTTCCTCCTCGGAGCCGAGTGGGGCGCCGGGCGGCGCCCCACTCGAGTCTTGCACTACCGCGCTACTGCGCGTCCGCCGGGCAGTACTGCTTGTACTCGCCCGTGCAGATCTCGGCCCACGTGCGGAAGCCGTCGGCGATGACGGTGTCCGCGATGTTGTCCTTGGTGACCGCGATCGGCGTCAGTGCGACGTACGGGAGGTCGGCCTCGCCGTTGTTGATCGACATGACCTCGAAGTCGCCCTCGAGATCCTCGACCGGCTCGTCGTTGAGCAGCGCGATCGCCGCGTCGGCCGCGGCATTCGCCTCGGCCTCGATCGGCTTGTAGACGGTCATCGTCTGCCGGCCGGCCAGGATGTTCTGGATGCCGGCGGCCGTCGCGTCCTGCCCGGAGACCGGGATCGGATCGACGTTGGCCGACTGCAGCGCCGAGATCACCGATCCGGCGATGCCGTCGTTCGCGGCGAAGACCGCGTCCACGTCGTTCTTCTGCGCGACGAGGATCTGCTCGAAGAGCGTCAGCGCCTGCTGGTTGTCCCAGTCGGGGACGTCCTGGTCGGCGACGACCTTCCACTCGCCGGCGTCGGCCTTCGTCTTGACGGCGTAGTCACCCGTCTCGTTGTAGCCCTGCTTGAAGAGCTTCGAGTTGTTGTCCGTCGGACCGCCGTTCATCATCACGACGTTCGGCGTGCCCGGGAGCTTGTCGATCTCGGGCCCGACCGTGTCGGCCATCGTCTGGCCGACCTTGACGTTGTCGAAGCTCACATAGACGTCGGCGCCGCCGCCCGCCGCCGTCAGGCGGTCGTAGTCGACGACCTTGACGTCGGCCTCGCGAGCCCTGTCGATGATCGTCGCTCCCGACTCGGAGCTCAGGTTCACGAGGAGGATCACCGAGGCGTCCGCGTTGATCGCCTGCTCCGCCTGGTTCAGCTGGGTGTTCGCGTCGCCCTCGGCGTTCACGATGTTGTACTCGACGCCGGCCTCGTCGAACGCGGCCTCGAAGAACCGGCGGTCGTCCTTCTCCCACCGATCCGAGCTGGCAGAGTCGGGCAGAAGCACCCAAATGCTCCCTTCGCCGGACCCGCCGTCGTCACCGCCGCAGCCGGCGCCGACGAGCGCCAGCAGGGCAACCAGTCCGAGCAGGAGCCCGAGAAGCCTCGGCGCCCTGCTCCTTGACCCCGCGTCAAGCCTTCTCAAAGCAGTTCCTCCTCCGTGGGGGATCTCGATGCAGCCCAGGACTGGCCGCCCGTCCTCGGTCTGGCGCCAACCTAATCCTCTGCTCGAATCGCTGTCAACCGAGGGCCGTCGTGCAGGTCTCGGATCCCTTTTCCGAGGGACTGCCTGCGGTCAAGGCCCCGAGGCTCGAGGCCGATTCGCAAGTCGTAGCCGTCCTACGAACAAGGGGTGCGCCATGCGCCTGCTCTTGACGAGACTCCGCCGGCTGCTCAGTCAGGGGCGGGAGAGCCTCCACCACCTCCGGTAGGCAGCCGACGGCCGGCCGGGCCAAACTCCGCGGGGTGAAGCTCTGGCGTCTTACCCGCGCGAATCACACGGCGCTCGACGGGGCCGGCACTGTGCGGCACGGAGGGCGTTATTCGCCGCCGGGCGTCGCGGTGGTGAACTTTGCTTCCGAAGCGGGTCTCGCCGTGCTCGTCGCGCTCCGCTACCAGCCGGACGATCCGGCCGAAGCCCCCGACGACTACGTCCTCGGGTGGACCGAGATCGATGCCGTGCCAGAACGCGTCCCGGACGACCAGGGCGAGGAGGCGATCCGGGCTCAGGTCATCGGCTGGCTCGACGAGCGCCGTTCCTTGCTCGCTGCGGTGCGCTCGAAGGTTCTCCCCGAGGCGGACGTGGTGCTGATGAACCCGGCTCACGGCGACGCGGCGGGTGTGCCGCCGCTCACGACGCGGCCCTTCAGCTTCGCGGAATGTCTGCACGCCCCGCCGATGAAACCGTATGGTTGAGCCGTAGGCGGGGTGCCGGAGCGGACGAACGGGGCGGTCTTGAAAACCGCTGACGGTGATGAGCCGTCCGTGGGTTCGAATCCCACCCCCGCCGCTGGGAGCTAGATCGCGAGCAGGTACAGCAGGAAGCCGACGGCCGCGAGCAGCGCGAGCGTCGCCGCGACCCGGATCGCCCAGCGCTCCCGCGGTGGGACGATCCTGACGACGGCGACCTCGTCGGCGCCGACACGGATCGAGTCGAGATGGCCGGAGCGCGGCGGGATCGTCACGTCCGTCGGCGTCCTCGTCGTGCCGCCGCCGGCGCAGTCCGGGCAGTCCTCGAGCGAGACGACGCGCGCCGACGCGAGGTCGGCCACGACTCGGCGGCGGCCCGAGCCCTCGCAGGACGCGCACGGCTCGCCGTCGTCGAGGTCGAGCGTCGTCGTCGCGCCGAGGAAGGCCTGGTAGGCGTCGAGCTCCACCTCACCGACGATGCGTGACGGCTCGCGCTCCTGGCGGCGGCCGAGGACGGCGGAGATGACGCTCTCGAGGTCCTCGAAGAACGCCTTCGGGCTGGACGCGTAGACGCGGCTGCGCCTCGGCGCGACCGTGCTGCCCGGGCCCTCCCACCCGAGCCGGTCGTAGAGGCGCCTCGACCGGTCGTCCGACAGGACCGTGTACGCGTCGGTCACCTCGCGAAACCGCTCCTCCTGCCCCGCCGAGACGTCGGGATGCAGCTCGCGGGCGAGCTCGCGGTAGGCGCGCTTGATCTCCTCACCGTCCGCATCCTCGGCAATGCCGAGCGCCGCATAGAGATCGCGCCCCACGGGTGGGTTGTTCCGCACTTCCGGCCCGGGCGAAACCCGGCGCGGCCGACGTGCGTTGAAGGCTCAGATGCGGTCTGTCCCTCCTCTGCTGCCCACGGCGCTCGTCCTGGCGCTGCTCGGCGCCTGGGCGGGGACGAGCCTCGGGCAGCTCCCGCCGCCGCCGACCGTGAGCGTGCCGACGGTCTCCGTGAGCATCCCGACGGTGACCGTGCCGCCGGTGCCGCCGGTCACGACGCCGACCGTCACCGCACCGCGTCCGCCCGTCGAGCCACCGGTCCCCGTTCCCGCGCCCGTTCCGGAGCCGGCGCCCGCACCACCGGCGCCGCCGCCGCCGCCGCCCCCCGTGACACCGGCGGCTCGCCACTACGGCGCCTCGAGCCGGCTGTTCAGGGAGGGTCCGACCGGCACCGCGGAGCCCACGCGCGTGCAGCGCGCTCCGGCCGCGGAACGGTCGCCGAGAGCGGCTCCACGCAAGGCGCCGCCGGCGACGCTTGCCGCGACCAACCGCCCGTACGAGGACGAGGCTGTCGACGACGGGGTCGAATTCGGGTTGGGCACGATCCGCGCCGCCGCCGACGCGGTTCCGCCGGCGCTGCTGGCGATCGCAGCCCTCGCCGTCCTCCTGCTGGGCGTGGCGTCGATGCCCCAGGCCGCGCCCACCTCGCGCGCCGGCGCGGCGCTCGTCCACCATCGCGGTGTGATCGCCCTGGCGGGGATCGGCGTCCTGATCGCAGCGGTGCTGAGCTTCACCCTGACGTAAGAGGGGACGTGCACAACGTCACGAACCGAAGTGAAGCCTGCTTCGAATGCCGTTCGACAACCGCGGACCCATCGATGGAGGAACCATGAGAGAACGATCGCTCGCCCAGACCCTGGCGCTCGTGTTCGGTATCGCGTTCCTGGGCGCCGGGATCCTCGGCTTCATCCCGGGGATCACCACGAACCTCGGCGACATCAAGTTCGCCGGCAACGACTCACCGTCGGAGCTCCTCGGGATCTTCCAGGTGAGCATCCTGCACAACATCGTCCACCTGCTCTTCGGCGTCGCCGGCGTCGCGCTGGCACGCACGGTGGACGGCGCCCAGAAGTACCTGCTCGGCGCGGGCGTGATCTACCTCGTGCTGTTCGTCTACGGCCTGATCGTCGGCAACAACGACGACGCGAACTTCGTCCCGATCAACAACGCGGACGACTGGCTCCACCTCTTGCTCGGCGTCGCACTCCTCGGCGGCTGGTTCCTGAGCAAGGACGAGACGTCCTCGAGGACCGTCCCGGCCTGAGCCCACCCAGGGGCGGGCGTTGCTCCGGCGGCGCCCGCCCGCTCGTACGCTTCGGCCGTGGAGGCCGACCGCCAGATCCTCGAGCACCTCGAGCCCTACCTCCGCGAGACCGCGCCCGACGGCACCGCCGCGATGCTCGCCCTGGTCGCCCGCGACCGGGTCCCGCTCGACGCGGACGAGCTGAGCGCCGCGATCCGCCGGGCCCTCCTCGTCGTCGCGGCCGGCGGCGACGTCCGCCGGGACCTCGCGCTCGACGACGCGGCGGTCGCCCGGCTGGCCGAGGACGTCGACGACCCCGGGCGCCGCGGGGCGCTGGTCGCGGCCCTCGGCGACCTCCGCGCGCAGGCGGACGACCTGCCCGCCGCGGCAGGCGCCCTCGACGGGCTGCTGGCGGACGAGGACCGTGCCTGGCGCGCCCTGGCGGCCGCGATCCTCGCCGACGAGCTGACGGACGACGAGTAAGGAGCTCCTCCCCCGTCAGAGGGTGGAGGCGTTCGCCCTCGTGCCGATGGATTAGGCGTTCTGCGGTTCTCGGAAGGAGGGGTCGTTGCGCCGTCTTGTCGCGCTATCGATCGTTGTCATCTGTGCGCTCGCGGTCGCCGGATCGGCGTCGGCGTCGCAGCTGATCGACCGTAACGCCAGCAACATCAAGCTGAAGGTCTCGCGCGACGGGAAGGCGATGCTGAGCTACAACGCTCGCGGCCGTCGGTGGGACGTCCTCGCATGGGGCGCCGTGAACGCGCTCCATCCGAACAAGCGCCGGAAGCAGGTCCAGTTCCGGCTCGACCGGGCCGGCGGCTGGGGCACCTTCGGCAAGAAGCTCCGGTTCAAGAACGCGTGCCGTCCCTACGACGGCCCGCCGCTCGTCCACGTCGTCACCGCGTGCAAGGCGCCCGACGGCTCGTACTGGGCCGTCCAGCAGTGGCAGCGGGCCCTCCCGAATCTCGGGATGACCCCGTGGCTGTCGGAGCAACGCGCGTGGGCGCTGCACCTCTCGCACTGGAAGGGCCCGCTGGCCGTCCTCGAGGGGTACACCGACTGGTCGTGGAGCGGCCGGTACCACCACATCTTCGGCCGTCTCACCTACCTCGGCCGGCCGGTGCACGGCTGGAAGACCAACCAGTTCGGCGCCCGGAAGGACAAGTACGGCCGCCTCGTCTACCTCGACACGTTCGGGTCGAAGCACGGCTCCGGCTGGCGGCGCGAGAACTCCTTCGTGACGCACGTCGGCACCGGTGCGTTCTGCTACACGTTCCGCGCCCGGAACCCGCTCGTCGGCGGCTACGCCCATCCGACCGGATACAGCGGCGGCCTCCGCGGCCCGGGCAACGGCGAGGCGTACCGCATGATCGTCGAGGGCCCCGGCGTGACGCCCGACGTCAAGTGGGAGGGCAAGGGCCTGACCGGCTTCGATCCTTCGAATCCGGAGCATGTGGCGCACGAGGACTCGATGAACTCGATCCTCGACGGGCTGAACGACCGCCTCTGCACGAAGCACTAGCCGGTAACCCTCGAACGAGGGATTGACAGATCACCACCCCGCTCCTGCTAGCGTCGGAGCGGGGTCGGTGATGTTTCGCCGAAAAGCCATACTCGTTGTGGCCATACTCGGTGTGGTCTGCGCGGTCGCAGGCACGGGTGTCGAATCAGCTGCCGGATCGCAGTTGCTCGACCGGAATGCGACCAAGGTTCGCCTGAAGGTCTCTCGGGACGGGAAGGCGATGATCTCGTACCGTGCGAACGGCCGGGGTTGGAACGTCCTCGCCTGGGGCGCGGTCGACGCGATCCACCCCACGACGGTCCGGAAGCAGGTGCAGTTCCGCCTCGACCGGGCCGGCGGCTGGGGCACGTTCGGCAAGAAGGTGGAGTTCGCGAACGCCTGCCGGCCGTACGACGGGCCGCCGCTCGCCCACCTCGTGAAGGCCTGCAAGGCGCCCGACGGGTCGTACTGGGCGCTCCAGCGCTGGCAGCGCTCGCTGCCGAACCTGGGCTTCCTGCCCTGGCTGCCCCCGCAGAGGGCGTGGGCGCTCCACCTCTCGCACTGGAGGGGCCCGCTCGCCGTCCTCGAGGGGTACACGGACTGGTCGTGGAGCGGCCGCTTCCACCACATCTTCGGGCGCCTGACCTACAAGGGCCGGCCCGTGCACGGGTTCAAGACGAACCGGTACGGCTCCAGGCTCGACCGGTACGGGCGTCTCGTCTACCTGGACACGTTCGCCTCGAAGCACGGGAAGGGCTGGCGGCGCGAGAACTCCTTCGTGACGCACAAGCCGACCGGGGTCTTCTGTTACACGTTCCGCGCCCGGAACCCGCTCGAGGGCGGCTACACGCATCCGCCGGGCTACCGGGCCGGGCCGCGCGGCCCGGGCAACGGCCAGGCCTACCGGATGACGGTCGAGGGTCCCGGCGTCACGCCCGACATCAAGTGGGAGGGCAAGGGCCTGCCGCGCTTCAACCCGCGTGCGCCGGCGCACGTCGAGCACGAGCGGCAGATGAACGCGAAGCTCGACTCGTTCGGCGACCGGCTCTGCCGCAAGCACTGACGCTCGTAGGATCTGCCGCGTGGGCGGCGAGCTGCGAGACGTCATGCGGCGCTTCCCCGCCGGCGTCTCCGTGCTCACCGTCGACCTGGACGGCGAGCGGCTCGGGCTGACCCTCGGCACGCTCGTCTCGCTCTCGCTCGACCCGCCGCTCGTGGGGTTCGCCGTGAAGCGGGAGGCCGCCCTGCACGAGCTGCTGCGGCGCGCGGGCCGATTCGGGATCAGCCTCCTCGCGTCAGGGCAGGAGCCGGTTGCGCAGCACTTCGCCCGCGGGGTGCCGCCGATCGGGCTCTGGCACGGGATCGAGGTGCTCGACGAGCCGGGACCGCCGCTCATCGCGGGCGCCGTCGGCTGGCTGCGCGGCCACGTCCTCGCGGAGCACCCGGCCGGAACGCACACGTTCTTCGTCGGCGAGATCGACTCGGCCGACCCGGGCCCGGGCGAGCGGGCGCTCGCCTACGTCTCACAGTCCTACGTTGGCCTGTGACCGACGCCGTCGTCTTCGACCTCGACGGCCTGCTGCTCGACACCGAGCAGGTCTGGGACGCCGTGCGCGAGGAGCTGACGCGCGAGCGCGGCGGCCGCTGGCACGACCGCGCGCAGGCGGACATGATGGGCATGAGCTCGACGGAGTGGTCGGCCTACATGCACGACGAGCTCGGGCTCTCCGAGCCGCCGGAGGAGCTCAACCGCCTCGTCGTCGAGCGGATGGCGGAGCGGTACCGCGAAGGCCTGCCGCTGATCGACGGCGCCGTCGAAGCGGTTGGGCGGCTCGCGGCCCGCTGGCCCCTGGGACTGGCGTCGTCCTCGAACCGGCCGCTGATCGACCTCGCGCTCGACCGGATGGGCGTCGCCGGCCTGTTCCTTGCCACCGTCTCGTCGGAGGAGATGGAGCGCGGCAAGCCGGCGCCGGACGTCTACCTCGAGGCGGCCCGGCGGCTGGGCGTCCCGTCGGATCGGATCGTCGCCGTGGAGGACTCCGGCGCCGGGATCCGCTCGGCGAAGGCCGCCGGCATGCGCGTGATCGCGATCCCGAACGCGCACTTCCCGCCGCCCGGCGAGGTGCTCGAGCTCGCGGACCTCCGGCTGGGCTCGCTCGCGGGCCTTACGCCCGACGCCGTCGAATCAGCGTCATCCCGTCCCTGACGCTCAGCATCAGCTGCTCGACGCGGTCGTCGGCCGCGACGTGCTCGTTGAAGGCCTTGATCGCCTCCGTGCTCTCGTCGCCGTCCTGATCGAGGACGCGGCCCGACCAGAGCACGTTGTCGGCCACGATGAACCCGTCGTCGGCGAGCTTCGGCAGGACGTGCTCGTAGTAGCCGACATAGCTCTCCTTGTCCGCGTCGATGAAGACCATGTCCCACGGACCGTCGAGCGCCTCGAGCTGCTCGAGCGCCGGGCCGACGCGGTAGTCGATCAGGTCGGCGACGCCCGCCTCGGCGGCGTATCGGCGTGCGACCTCCGTGGTCTCCTCGTTGACGTCGAGGCTCGTGATCCCCCCGCCGTCCGGGAGCGCCAGCGCCATCGAGATGGACGAGTAGCCGGTGAACGTGCCGATCTCGAGGATCCGCCGGGCGCCCGAGAGCCGGACGAGCCAGCCGAGGAACTGCCCCTCGAGGGGCCCGACCATCATCTGCGGGATCTCCGAGATCGACCGGGTCTCCTCCTCCAGGCGCCGGAAGAGCTCCGGGTCGGCCGTGGAGCGCTCCTGGGCGTAGCGCTCGACGCTCTCGTCGACGATCACGGGCTCTCCACCTTGCCGAGCAGGACGCAGGCGTTGTGGCCGCCGAGTCCCATCGCGTTGGAGAGTGCCACGTCGAGCTCCGCGTCCCGCGCCTCGTTGGGGACGTAGTCGAGGTCGCAGACCGGGTCCGGGTGCTCGTAGTTGATCGTCGGCGGCAGCTTGCCGTGGTGGACCGCAAGGGCAGCCATCTGGGCCTCGATCGCGCCGGCGGCACCGAAGCAGTGGCCCATCATCGATTTCGTCGAGGACACCGCGAGGTCGTAGGCGTGGTCGCCGAAGACGTCCTTGATCGCCTTCGTCTCGGCGGCGTCGCCGAGCGGCGTCGACGTTCCGTGGGCGTTGATGTAGCCGACCCGCTTGGCGTCGACTCCGGCTCGGTCGAGGGCGGCGCGCATCATGTCCGCGACGCCGACCGCCTCGGGCTCCGGCGCGGCCATGTGGTACCCGTCGTTGGACGTGCCGTACGCGAGCACCTCGGCGTAGATCGGCGCGCCGCGCGCCTTCGCGGCCTCGAGCTCCTCCAGCACGAGGGCGCCGGCGCCCTCGCCGATCACGAACCCCGCCCTGGTGGCGTCGAACGGGCGCGACGCGCGCGGCGGGTACTCGTCCTCGGCCGCGAGGCCGCGCATCGCGCAGAACCCGGCGAGGATCAGCGGGTGCATGCACGCCTCGGTGCCGCCGGCGAGCATCGCGTCGGCGTCCCCGCGGCGGATGATCTCCGCGCCCTCGCCGACCGCGTGCGAGCCGGTCGCGCACGCTGAGACCGGCGCGTAGTTCGGGCCCTTGAGCCCGAGCGAGATCGCGAGCTGGCCGCTCGCGGAGTCCACCAGCACGCTGGGCAGGAAGTACGGCGAGACGCGCGTCGGGCCGCGCTCCTGCAGCACCTCGTGCTGCTCCATGATCCCGAGGAAGCCGCCGATCGCCGAGCCGAACGCGATCCCGACCCGGCTCGGCTCGTAGTGCGAGTCGAGCCCGGCGTCCTCGAGCGCCTGCCGCCCGGCCTCGACGGCGACCAGGACGTTGCGGTCGAGCCGTCGCGCCTCCTTCGGCGAGACGACGTCGGGCGGCTCGAAGTCCTTCAGCTCGGCCGCGACGCGCACGGGAAACCCGCTCGCGTCGAACGACGTGATGAAGTCGATGCCGCTCTCTCCGGCGAGCGCTGCCCGCCATGTCGACGGCGTGTCGAGCCCGATCGGGCTGACCGTTCCCATGCCCGTGATCACGACGCGGCGCATCGGGCCAGCTTAGATCGAGGCCGGTGCTAGCGGCGCCGGCCGCGGCTGAGGCGGACGGCGACTTTCGTGCCGCGTGCGAGGCGTGTGCCGGGACGCCGGCTCTGGCTGATGATCTTGCCCTTCCTCACCTTGGCCGAGTAGGCGCGAGTGACGCGCCCGAGGGCGCACCGTTTCGCCGCGAGCTGTCGCCGAGCCTGGGCGAGCGTCTTGCCCTTCACGTTGGGCACGACGCAACGGACGACCTGCGGCGGCCGCGGCTGCGTCTGGACCGGCGGTGTCGGCGGTGGCGGCGGCGGCGGCGGCGCCGGTGGGCCGAGCGCCACATGGAGGTCGAGCACGGGCGGCGGAATCGTCACCTCGCGGCTCGTGACGATCCCGAAGGCTGCAGTCGCCACGACGACGCGATAGTCGCCCGGCGACACGTCCCACTGGAACTTGCCGTTCGCCCCGGTCGTCTGCGGGTTGACGTTCGGCGTGATTCCCGGATCCCCGGCGAGCACCTTCCGGAAGACCCCGTCGCCGCCCTTCCGCTGCAGCGTGACGGTTGCACCCGAGATCGCCGCTTCGGCGCGCGCCTGGTCCGGGGTCTTCCCGGCGGCGATCGCCGATTCGTATTTCGCCAGCTCGTAGACGACGCCCTGGGGATCGATCAGCGCGATGCCGCCGATCGGGACGGCAAACGTCTCGGAGTCCGGGCCCTCGGTCAGCGTGTACTGAACCGCGAGGTCCGCGTTCTGGCAGGGAACCCCGGTCGCCGTCCAGATCCCCGGCGGCCCCTCGGTCATCGGGAACTGCTGCGACCCCGACGCACCCGAGAGCAGCAGGAACACGTTGGAGACGGTTCCGCTGCCCGCGACGATCGGAACACTGATCGTCAGCCCAGTGCAGAGGCTCGCCTGCGAGTTCGGAATCGTGAACCAGGTCTGGCCCGAGCCGGGATCGGTCTCGACGTCTACATCGATCCCAGGCGGGATGACGACTGTCGGCGGCGAGACGGGCGGGGTCGGTGCGAAGCCGGCGTCGATGTACGCCCAGAAGCCATAGAGGTCGTCCAGGGTCCCACCCGCGTCGATCCGCACGTGGACCTGCTGACCCTCGTAGCCGCTCAGGTCCACCACCACCGAACGCCAGCCGGTCGTCTTCAGATTGACGTTCCCGTTGGCGCCGAAGCCGCCCTGCGTCAGCTGCGCGAGGACGGGCCCGGTCTCATCCGTCGCGCTGATGACGAATCGCAGCTCGTCGAAGCCCTGGTAGTCGAAGAGGAAGACGTTGTAATTCAGCCGAAGGAGCGAGTTGGCTGGATCGACTGTGAACGTCTGATCGAGCAGGTATCGGTCCTGCTGCTGCGACTCGAGGTTGCTGAGGAACGGCCCGCCGAGCCGGACCATCTTGCTGCCGTCGAGCGGCGCGACGGTGATCGGGGACCCGCCGGCAGGCGTGAAGGTGTCCGAGCCGGAGATGACGCAGATCGCCCGCTTCGCGTCGCCCTCGAGCCCCGAGCAGTCGGTCGCCGGCACCGGTGCCTCACCCTCTGGGACCAGGGTGGCTTCCCAGTCGGCGAGCCCGTTCTCGAAGCTCGGATTGTGCAGTCCGGGGCCATGGTCGGCGCGGGCCAGGCCGGCGGGCAGAAGCACGGCCACAAGCGCAGCGAGCGCGACGATCAGGCCGCCTGAGCGACCTCGCGCCCCCCGGCGCACGATCGGCTGCCGCATTCGTCTCCTGGCTTGGTTTGTACGCCTCGGGGGTACCAAGTTCAAGGCTGGACGACTTCTCTAGCCTTTCGGGGGTGCCCGGCCCCGCCGTCCCTTTTCCGCCGATGGAGGCCGAGCTCGTCTCCGAGCTCCCGGAAGGCGACGGCTGGCAGTACGAGCCGAAGTGGGACGGCTTCCGCGGGATCCTCGAGAACGACGGCGGCGAGCTCGCGCTCTGGTCGCGGAAAGAGCGGCCGCTCCTGCGCTACTTCCCGGAGCTCCGGCCGCTCGGCGACCTGCTCCCGCCTCACTCCGCGCTCGACGGCGAGATCGTGATCGCGCGCGACGGCGTGCTCGACTTCGACTCGATGCAGACGCGGCTCCACCCGGCCGAGAGCCGCGTGAACCGGCTCTCCAAGGAGATCCCGGCCGAGTTCATCGCCTTCGACGTCCTGCTCTGGAAGGGCAAGCCGATCCACGAGCTCCCGCTGAAGAGGCGCCGCAAGGAGCTCGAGCGCCTCGCGAAGGGCTTCCGGCTCTCGCCGTGCACCATGGATCCCGAGCGGGCGACGGAGTGGCTCGACACGTTCGAGGCCGCCGGGCTCGACGGCGTGATCGCCAAGCGTCTCGACGAGCCGTACCGTCCGGGCTCGCGCGAGGCGGTCACGAAGATCAAGCCGTACAAGACCGCGGACGCGGTCGTCGTCGGCCTGCGCTGGAAGAACAAGCCGGAGAAGATCGCGACGCTCCTGCTCGGCCTCTACCGCGACGACGGCGGGCTCGATTACGTCGGCTCCGCCGCGGTGGCCGCGTCCAAGCACGACGCGATCGCCGAGCGCGTGCTCCCGCTGATCGACAAGAAGTCCGTGCGCCGCTTCTCGGAGCCGAACCGCTGGGGCACGGGCGACCTGGAGGAGCAGGCCGTCAAGCCGAAGCTCGTGGTCGAGGTGCGGTACGACAAGGTCCAGGGCAACCGCTTCCGGCACGGCACGCGGTTCCTGCGCTTCCGGGAGGACAAGGCTCCGAAGGACTGCACCTGGCGCGAGCTGCGCCCGCCGCGCAACCCGAACGACCCCACGTTCGAGTCGCTACTCGCGTCCAAGTAACACTGTGTTACAAGCCCCGCTTGGCGGCTTGCGAAGCGGGTGCCGGAGCAAGTAACACTGTGTTACTTGCTCTTCGGAGCGCGCTCAGCTTCGGCGGTTGAGGAGCGCCAGGGCGCCGAGGTGCGTCGTCTCGGCCAGGAGCAGCAGGAGCCCGTAGACGAGCGGACTCTCTCCGCGGGCCGCGGTCACGAGGAACAGCGCGGCCAGCGCGACGATCAGCACGATGCCGGTGAGCATCGTCGCCTGCTGCTCGAGCGCGAGGCTTCGCTCGTCGTCGTCCTCGCCGCGCAGCAGCCGGATCGTGTCGCTGCGGCCTCCCAGCGCGAGGACGATGCCGAACACGACGGAGAGACCGCCCCAGATCAGCCCTGCCCGCGGATCGCCGCCGATCCAGAAGGCGACGAACGTCGGGATCGCGAGGCCGGCGACGAGCGCCGGGATCCAGCGGTTCACGACCGCCACCGGAGGAACCCGAGCGCGAGCAGGTACGCGACCCCGCTGAGCGCACCGAGCTGGACGTACGGCGACCCGTCGCGCCCGTGCGCCCACTCCCAGAGGCACATCACCAGGATGGCGGTGATGGCCGTCAGGCCGGCCAGCGCGGTCGCGTGGAGGTCCATCCTGGCCCAGTACTCGTCCCGCCCGTCTCCGCGCAGCCCGCGGACGAGCTCGAAACGGCCGCCGGCGAGGATGAGGGCGCCGAAGACGGTCATCACGCCGAGCGACCAGAGCGCCGAACCACGGTCGTCTCCGATCCAGAACCCGGCGAAGAAGACGAGGCCGAGCAGCACCGCGAAGCCCGGGAGGAACCACTTCGTCCTATGAATCGCTGTTGTCATGGAAGACCCCCTCGACGGTCGTCTCGAAGTAGCGAGCGAGGGCGAGAGCAAGCGGCAGCGACGGCGTGTAGCGCTCGGTCTCGATGGCGTTGATCGTCTGGCGGGAGACGTCCATCGCCTGTGCCAGATCCGCCTGCGAGAGCCCGCGTGCCTTTCGCAGCACCCTGATCTCGTTCCTCACGATGTAAAGCTAGCTTGACATCGAGCTAATGTCAAGTCTCCTTTACATCGCCACCGCCCTCCCAGCCGTGTCCTGGTGCCTGGCACCTGGACACAGCCCGACGGGGCATCTGGCTCAGCATCCCGCGGCGGCGGAGTTCCGTGGCCATGGGCTCCTCTGGCCTGCGGGGACGCGTCCCCGTGCCTGGCACCAGGGCACGGCTCGAGGGGACAGGGCGCTCGGCTTGACCAGACCCGTCTGGGGTCAGACCCGTGGACCGGTCCCTAGCGGGCGGGTCAGCGCTTGCGGGTCGAGCGGCGGAGCGATTTCGGCTTCGGTTTGGGTTTCGCCGCTTCGGGATCGTCCGCTCGCGCCCGCGAGGGCTGGACCCGCTTGGGCTCGCCCGGCATCTTCGGGAACTGCGGCGGGTACGGCGCCTCGCCGACACCCTCCTTCTCGTCCCGCTCGACCCACTCGAGGAGCTTGCGGAGGTCGCAGACCGCGTCGTCGATCCCCGCCTGCACGTCGCCGAGCTGCTCGAAGCGCTTCGGCATCGTCCGCAGGTCGAAGTCCTCGGTCTCGACGTCCGGCAGCTCGTCCCACGTCACCGGAGCCGAGACGGTGGCGTCGGGCCGCGCCCGGACGGAGTAGGCGGAGGCGATCGTCCGGTCGCGGGCGTTCTGGTTGTAGTCGATGAACACCCGGCGGCCCCGCTCCTCCTTCCACCAAGCCGTCGTGACCTTCTTCGGCAGCCGCCGCTCGACCTCGCGGGCGAACGCCAGCGCGCAGCGGCGCACCTCCGGGAACGACCAGTTCGGCTCGATCCGGCAGGCGATGTGGATCCCCCGGTTGCCCGACGTCTTCGGCCAGCCCGTGAACCCGAGCTCGTCCAGGACCTCGCGGACGAGCAGCGCGACGCGCTTCGCGTCCTTGAAGGTCGTCCCCGGCTGCGGGTCGACGTCGATGCGCAGCTCGTCGGGGTTGTCGACGTGCGCGCGCCGCGACGGCCACGGATGGAAGTCGATCGTCGCGAGGTTCGCCGCCCACGCCACCTGCGCGACCTCGGTGACGCAGAGCTCGTCCGCGTGCCGACCGGAGGGGAAGGTCACCCGCGCGGTCTCGATCCAGTCAGGCCGCTTCTCCGGCACGCGCTTCTGGTAGATCGCCTCGCCCTCGGCGCCGTCCGGATGCCGTTTCAGCTGTGTCGGCCGTTCGTAGAGCGCCCGGACGATCCCCTCCGCGACCGAGACGTAGTACTGGACGTGGTCCAGCTTGGTCGCCTTCAGCTTGCGGTAGAAGAGCTTGTCGGGGTTCGTCACCTTGACGGTGCGGCCCTCGATCTCCAGTTCGACGAACGGCGAGGCCATTCCGCTATTTCACCCTTCCGGGGCATGCCCGTGCTGTCGGCTTCTGCCATACCTGGAGAGCCGGCTCCCCCCTCACATACCCCGGCACTTGCGGCGGCCCGCTCTCGACCCCTCGAGGCGGGTTTCCGCGTTTCTGGGGGTCGTTTCCGGGCACGTGGCTATCCTGCGCCCTACGGAGAAGTGGCCGAGTGGCTGAAGGCGGCGCCCTGCTAAGGCGTTAGGTGGGGAAATCCCTGCCTCGAGGGTTCGAATCCCTCCTTCTCCGCTCCCGGGCCTGGCCGTGCGGCCTCTCCCGGCCGGCGGAGCCGGCCTCCGAGGCCGCCCTGCCGCCGCTGGCGGCCCAGACCGCGGGGGTTTCACCCCGGCACTTGCCTGTGGAAAACGCTGCGCGCGAGGCGTATGGTCGCCAGTGCGACGGGGGAGTCGCTGCTCTGCCGTCGCCTCATAGGCCGACCGAAGGAGAGCCGAGCATGCACGTCGCGATCACCGTCAACGGTGTCCGGCGCGAAGCCGACTTGGAGCCTCGAGTCCTGCTGGTCGATTTCCTGCGCGACCTCGGGCTGACGGGCACCAAGATCGCCTGCGACACGTCCCAGTGCGGGGCCTGCACGATCCATCTCGACGGCACAGCCGTGAAGTCGTGCGCGGTCCTCGCTGTCCAGGCGGACGGCGGCGCCGTGACCACCATCGAGGGCCTCGCCTCGAACGGCGGGCTCCACGCGGTCCAGGAGGCGTTCCACGACCAGCACGGGCTGCAGTGCGGCTTCTGCACACCCGGGATGATCATGACGACCGTCGACCTGCTCGCCGGGAACCCGGAGCCCACGGACGCCGAGATCAGGCACGGCCTCGAGGGCAACCTGTGCCGCTGCACGGGCTACGAGAACATCGTCCGCGCCGTGCGCCAGGCGGCGGAGGTGGCGCGATGACCGTCACCGAGGAACGGCAGACCACGACACTCGTCGGCGAGTCGGTCAAGCGCGTCGAGGACGCCCGTCTGATCACGGGCGAGGCGAAGTACCTGGACGACCTGAACCTGCCCGGCATGGCCCACGTCGCGATCCTGCGCTCGCCGTACGCCCACGCGCGGATCAACGGCATCGATACGAGCAAGGCGGCGGAGCACCCGGGCGTGATCGCGGTGTACACCGGCAAGGACTTCGAGGACCTCCCGGCGCTGCCGTGCGCCTGGCAGGCGGGGGGCGTCGAGAACTTCGTCAACACCCCGCGCGTGCTGGAGATCGACCGGGTGACATTCACCGGGGCCGCGGTCGCCGTCGTCGTCGCCGAGACCAAGTACGCGGCAGAGGACGCGCTCGGGCTGATCGAGGTCGACTACGAGCCGCTCGACGTCGTCGTCGACGTCGAGGCGGCGGTCGCCGAGGGCGCGCCGCAGATCCACGAGAACGCGCCCGGCAACATCGTGATGGACTGGTCGATCGGCGACGCCGGCGCGACCGACAAGGCGCTGGGCGAGGCGGACGTGGTCGTCAAGGAACGGCTCGTCAACCAGCGGCTGATCCCGACGCCGATGGAGGGTCGCGGCGCGGCCGCAACCTACGAGCCGTCCACGGGCGAGTACACGGTCTGGATGACCTCGCAGGACCCGCACATCATGCGGCTGCTGATGACGGCGTTCGTCTTCGGGATCCCGGAGACGAAGATGCGCTGCATCGCGCTGCACGTCGGCGGAGGCTTCGGGACCAAGATCTTCCTCTACCACGAGTACGTGCTCATCGCCGCGTTGGCGCAGAAGGTCGGCCGGCCGGTCAAGTGGATGGAGACGCGGCGCGAGAACTACGTGGCCACCACGCACGGCCGCGACCACGTCGCCTACCTCGAGGTCGGGGCGAAGCGCGACGGGACGATCACGGCGCTGAAGACCAAGACCTACGCGAACCTGGGCGGGATCCTCTCGACGATCGCGCCGGGCATCCCGACCACGCTCTACGGGCGGATGCTCTCCGGCGCCTACCGGATCCCCAACATCAGCTGCCAGGTGCTCGGGGTCTACACGAACACCGGCATGGTCGACGCCTACCGCGGCGCGGGTCGACCGGAGGCGACCTACCTCGTCGAGCGCGCCGTCGACCTCGTGGCGGCCGAGCTCGGCCTGGACCCGGTCGACGTCCGCCGGCGGAACTTCATCCCGCCGGACGCGTTCCCGTACGACCCGGCGGGGATCCTCAACGGGCTCGAGTACGACACCGGCGACTACGAGAAGGCGCTCGACCGTGCGCTCGAGATCGTCGACTACGAGGGCTTCCGCCGAGAGCAGGAAGCGGCCCGGAAGCAGGGTCGATACCGCGGGATCGGCTTCTCGACCTACGTCGAGATCTGCGGTGCCGCCCCGTCGGCCTGGATCGGCACCGTCGGCGAGGGCTGGGGCGCGTCCATGTGGGAGAGCGCGATGATCCGCGTCCACCTGACGGGGAAGGCCGTGGTCACGATCGGCACCCAGCCGCAGGGCCAGGGGCACGCGACGACCGTCTCGCAGATCGTCGCCTCCGAGCTCGGGATCCCGATCGAGGACGTGACGGTCGAGCTCGGCGACACGCTCAATGCCCCGTTCGGCTACGGGACGTACGCCAGCCGCAGCGCCGCCGTCGGCGGCGTCGCGGTCTACAACAGCCTCCAGAAGATCAAGGCGAAGGCGCGCCGGATCGGCGCGCACATGCTCGAGGCGGACGTGGAGGACGTGGAGTTCGCGGACGGGAAGGCGTTCGTCAAGGGAGCGCCGGACACCGCGAAGACGATCCAGGAGATCGCCGGGGCCGCGGCGCTCGCCTACGACCTCCCGGAGGGCGAGGAGCCGTTCCTCGACGACACGACCTACTACGACCCGCCGAACTGCACGTTCCCGTTCGGAACCCACATCGCGGTCGTGGAGATCGACGCGGAGACCGGCGAGGTCTCGCTCGAGCGCTACATCGCCGTCGACGACGTCGGCAAGGTGATCAACCCGATGATCGTGGACGGCCAGGTGCACGGCGGGATCGCGCAGGGCATCGCCCAGGCGCTCTGGGAGAGCGGCGTCTACGACGAGGACGGGCAGCTCCGGACCTCGAGCCTCATGAACTACGCGGTGCCGAAGGCCGAGTTCTTCCCGCCGTTCGAGGTCGAGCGGACGGAGACGCCGACGGACGTGAACCCGCTGGGCGTGAAGGGCGCCGGCGAGACCGGGACGATCGCGTCGACTCCCGCCGTCGTCAACGCGGTCGTCGACGCGCTCATGCCCCTGGGCATCCGGCATCTGGACATGCCCCTCACGCCCGAACGCGTGTGGCAGGCGATCGAACAGGCGAAGGCCTGAGGCGAGGAGGGAGACGCGATGTACACGATGCGTCCGGCGGAATTCGACTACCACGCACCGACCAGCCTCGAAGAGGCGCTGACGCTGCTCGCCGAGGACGAGGGATCGCGGCCGCTCGCCGGCGGCCAGAGCCTGATCCCGCTCCTGAAGCTGCGCCTGGCCCTGCCGTCCGCGCTCGTCGACCTTCGGCGGATCCCCGGCCTGGACGAGATCTCCGCGAACGGCGGTCTCACGCTCGGCGCCCGCGCGACGCACCGGTCGGTCGCCGAGTCCGACGCCGTGAGGTCCGGCTGGCCGGCGCTCGCCGAGCTCGCCGCGCAGCTCGGGGATCCCCAGGTCCGCAACTGCGGGACGATCGGCGGGAGCATCTCCCACGCCGATCCGGCCGCCGACTATCCGACGATGCTCAAGGCGCTGGGGGCGACCGTTACCGCGAAGGGCCCGGACGGCGAGCGTACACTCGCGGCGGACGACTTCTTCCAGGGCGTCTTCGCGACGGCGCTCGAGACCGGGGAGCTCGTCACCTCCGTGACCGTGCCCGCGCTTGCCGCCGGGACGGGGGCCGCGTACGTCAAGCACCGCCACCCGGCCTCGTTCTACGCGGTCGCCGCCGTCGCCGCCGTCGTCTCGGTCGAGGACGGCGCCTGCACGGACGCGCGCGTGACCGTCGGCGGCGTCACGGCCCCGCCGGCCCACGCCGAGGCGGCCGCCGAGGCGCTTCGGGGTAGCTCGGGCTCGGAGGAGGAGATCGCTGCCGCGGTCGCGCAGGTGCCGGAAGCGCTCACGGGCGCGAGGGGCGACACCTACGCGTCGGGCGAGTACCGGACGCACCTCGCGAAGGTGCTCGCAGGCCGGGCGATCGCCGCGGCATTCGAGCGGGCCGCCGCCTAGCGCGGCTACCCTACGGCGCCAAGGAGGGGTGCCGGAGCGGTCGAACGGGGCGGTCTCGAAAACCGTTAGAGGTGCAAGCCTCTCGAGGGTTCAAATCCCTCCCCCTCCGTGTCTCCACTCGCCTACCCTGTCCACGCCCGGAGAGGTGTCCGAGCGGTCTAAGGAGCGCGACTGGAAATCGCGTACGGGCTGAAAGGTCCGTCGCGGGTTCAAATCCCGCCCTCTCCGCTGGAGGCGAGCATCCCCCGCCGTGGGGATGCTCGCCCCGTACCCCGGGCCTTTACTGAGTCCGTAATCGATGCGGCCCGCGCCGCCTGCGCGGATCTCGATGGCAAACAGGACTCTGATCAACAGCGGCATCGCGCTCGTCGTGGGCGCCGTCGCGCTCGCTGCGCCGCTGGCGGCGATCGCCGACCGGCAGGACGACGACGCGTACGTCCAGGCGACGCTCCTCCAGGCTGCCAAGGACCGGCCCGACGCGCTCTTCCCCGTGATCGTCCAGGCGACGGACGGGACCTCGACCGGCGAGGTCGCCGGCGAGGTGACGAAGCGGCTCGACGACAACTCCACCGGCCGCGACCGGCTCACGGGCCGATTCCAGTCGGTCACCGGCGTGTCCGCGCAGCTGACCGGCGAGCAGATCCTCGACCTGGCGGAGGACGGCGACGTGGAGGCGATCACGCGCGACGCGCCGATGGTCAGCGCGCAGACGCTCAGCCTGCGCGAGGGGATCGAGAGCACGCTCTCCTGGCTCGACTCGACCGGGCTCGGCGAGGCGCGGCGAGACGCGCGCGGCACGCTTCCGACGATCGCGGTCGTGGACTCCGGCATCGACGCGGAGCGGTCCGACTTCGGCAACCGCGTCGTCGGCCAGATCTCGCTGACCCAGCTCCAGCCGAACGCAACCGGCGACGGCCGCGGCCACGGGACCTTCGTCGCGGGGATCGCCGCAGGACGCTACGGCTCGGCCCCGCGCGCGCGGATCCTCTCGCTGGACGTCCTGGACGACAACGGCAAGGCGATGACGAGCGACGTGATCGCCGCCGCTGACTGGATCCTCCAGAACAAGGACCGCTACGGCATCCGGGTCGCGAACTTCTCGCTCCACTCGTCCCGTCCGTCGAGCTTCCGGACCGACCCGCTCGACCGCGCGGTCGAGCGGCTCTGGTTCGCCGGCGTGGTCGTCGTGACCTCGGCCGGCAACTACGCGATGAACGGCGTCGCGAGCGGCGTCCCGTTCGCACCTGCCAACGACCCGTTCGTGATCACCGTCGGCGCCTCGGACTCCGGCACGCGGCGCGGCCCCGAGGACGACTCGAACGCGCCCTGGTCGGCGTACGGGCGGACGCCGGACGGCTTCCGGAAGCCCGACCTCGCTGCCCCCGGCCGGCGGCTCGTCGGGCCGGTGCCGAAGGCGTCGACGCTGCTCGCGGAGCGGCCCGACCGGAAGGTCCTCCCGGGCTACATCCAGCTCTCCGGCACCTCCTTCTCGGCGCCGATGGTCTCCGCGGCCGCCGCCTACCTGCTCGCAGCCCACCCCGGGTGGGGGCCCGACCAGGTGAAGGGCGCCCTGATGGTCTCGGCGCGCAAGGCCGGCCGGGCGGTCGAGGGCTCGCTCGGCGTCGGCACGCTCGACGCGGGCGACGCGCAGCGCGTCTCCCGGCCGCCGAACCCGAACCGCTCGCTGAACAGGTTCCTGATCAAGGATCCCGCCGGCGGCTCGCACCCCGTCTTCGACTCGGCGAGCTGGGACAGCGCCGCCAAGTCGGACGCCTCCTGGGACTCCGCCTCCTGGGCGGACGCATCCTGGGCCGACGCCTCGTGGGACTCGGACTCCTGGGCCGATGCGTCCTGGTCGGACGCTTCGTGGGCGGACGCATCCTGGGCCGATGTCTCCTGGGCCGACGCCTCGTGGGCGGACGTGTCCTGGGCGGACGTGTCCTGGGTCGACTAGCTCGAGGTCAGGAACGCGACCAGGTCGTTGACCTGGTCCTCTGAGAGCTGGTCGAACGAGGGCATGATCCCCGGCGAGTAGCCCTCCTCCACGTCGGCGTTCGGGTCGACGATCGCTCGGTGGACGTAGGCGTCGTCCTTGTCCTGCAGGGCTTCGTCGAGGTTCGGGCCGACGGTGCCGCTGCTCCCCGCGGCCTCGAAGGCGTGGCACCCGCCGCAGCCGTTCGAGGCGAAGAGCTCCTCGCCGGCCGCCGGATCACCCGTGGGCGCCGGCTCCTCCTCCCCTGTCGTCGTGCCGGGCGAGGTCTCGGTCGGAACCGGCTCGGTCACCGTCGTCGTCTCGCCGTGGCCGGCCGCTTCGGACTCGTCCTCCTTCGCGAAGACCACCACGGCGCCGAGCATCCCCACGGTCAGCAGCAGACTGATCACGACGAAGAGGCCGACGCCCTTGCGGCCGGGGAAGTCGGGCTTGTAGCGCGGGATCCACAGCGCGCAGATCAGCGAGAAGGCGATGAAGACCGCGGCGGTCCCGGCGAGCCCGAGCTTCTGGTCGGTCGTCAGGGCGACGAGCACGAGCGGAACCTACCGCAGGCGCTGCTTCGAAAGATGGGCGCACCTGGGATCGAACCAGGGACCTCCCGCGTGTGAAGCGGGCGCTCTCCCGCTGAGCTATGCGCCCCGACGGGCAACAGTAGCCGTAACCGCAAGAAGTCGTCCCTCGTTGCGTCTCTAGAGGGACTGTGGCGAAGCGGGTCAGAACTGCGGTCGTCGCCCTGGCGCTTGCCCTCGCGGGCGGCGTCACGGGCGTGCTCACGGCGGAGGCGCCGGGACAGATCGGGATCCCGAGCGTGTCGCTGCCGACGATCTCCCTGCCGCTGCCGACGACCACCGTCACGCCGCCGCCGCCGCCGCCTCCTCCCCAGCCTCCTCCCCCGCCCGCGTCGCCACTTCCTCCTCCGCCACAGCTGCCCCAGCTGCCGACGGTGACGACGCGGGCGCCCGCTCCTCCAACCACCCCTCCGGCGGCGCCCGGCGCACCGGGACCCACGAGCACGCCGGGCTCGAGCACGGGGATCGCCCCTGCCGCGGTCGGCCAGGCGCCGCCTCCTCGAACCAGAAGCCCGCGGTCGACGCGGCGCACCGCGCGTGTGACCGGCATCCGCGCCCGCCCCGTGCGCCGGGGGCAGCGCCGCCGCGCGACGCGGATCACCTTCACGCTGACCGCGCCCGCCCGCGTCGTCTTCGTCGTGCGGGGGCCGGCGCCCTCGTGCGACGTGGTCGGCCGGTTCGCGATCCGCGGCGACCGGGGCGTCAACAACGTGCGCTTCACCGGCCGCATCGGCCGCCGGACCTTGCCGCGCGGCACCTACCGGATCACGGCGCGAACCCGCGGCCGCGCGCCGAGCCGCCCGATCGCCGTCCGCGTCGGCGGCGAGCAGCGGCGAGGCGCCTTCACCTGCGCGGCAGCCCGGACGACGCCCGACGAGGACTTCACGACGATCGTCGGCACCTTCTCGAACGGCGAGAACACGCCGACCGCCGGCCCCGAAGCCGCCCCGCCGGCCAAACGGGCGAAAGAGGACGACGACCGCGGTGTGCTGCCTGCCGTCTCCGACCGGCTGAAGGACGCCCTGCCCAGCCCCCGGATCGCCGAGGCGACGACGTCCCCGGCTCGGATCCTGGGACTCGGCGCGCTGATCCTGCTCGTGGTCTCGGGGATCGCGCTCGTGGCGTACTTCGTGCGCTACTTTCGCCGCGTCGCGACGTAGGGGAGCCGTTGTCCGCCTTGAATTTGGGCGGAGACGGCGAACAATGTGAGGTGCGGTGTTGCGTCGATTGGGCCTCGGCCTGCTGATGACCCTCGTTCTTGCGCTCATGGCGCTGAACGTCCTTGCCTGGGTCGGGGGCATCGTCGACGAGGAAGCCCCGCCCGAGCGGACGCCGACCCCGGCGTCTATCGCGCCCACCGAGGCGCCCGCAGATCCTCCGCGAAACGAGCCGATCGCGCGCAAACGCCCCGTCAAGCCCGCCGCGAAGCCGCCCCCGCCGAGCACGATCAGCCTCGTCCTGACCGCGAGCCGCGGCGACTGCTGGGTCGAGGCGAGGGCCGGCTCGGCGACCGGCGCGATCCTCTACTCCGGCACGCTGGCGAACGGGCGTTCCCTGCGGTTCTCGCGGCCCAAGGTGTGGCTGCGTCTGGGCGCCGCGAGCAACGTGGACATCGAGATCAACGGCCGTCCCTCCACGATCCCGCCCGGGACGGTGGATCTCGTGCTCCCGGTCGCATAAAGACCGTCCGAAAGCGGGGTTTCCATGGCCCGGCGCGTCCCCGATACTGAAATCTCTGCAGAAGTCCAGCTGGGCGAAGGGGGAACTCTGTCTCAGGCAGCAAGCGCACCGGAAACGGACGCATATGTGCGGGCGCCGGGCCTCGTGCCGGTGCCTGACCTCCCGCGCGCCGACCCCCGCCTCGTAGGGCTCCCCGAGGAGCCGCGCGACCTCCGGTACTACCGGCGGATGAAGTTCATCCGCGACTTCGAGGAGACGCTGCTCGCGCTCTTCGAGGAGGGACTGCTGAACGGCACGACCCACGCCTGCATCGGCCAGGAGGCCGACTGCGTCGGCGTCGTCGAGCACCTGCGCGAGGGCGACCACATCTTCAGCAACCACCGCTGCCACGGCCACTACCTCGCGTGGAGCGGCGACGCCCGCGGCCTGCTCGCCGAGATCATGGGCAAGCCGGAGGGCGTCGTCGGCGGCATCGGCGGCAGCCAGCACATCTGCGCGCCCGGCTTCAAGTCGAACGGGATCCTCGGCGGCACGGTTCCCGCCGCCGCCGGCATCGCGCTCGCGAAGAAGCTGTCCGGCGAGGACGGGATCAGCGTCGTGTTCGTCGGGGACGGCGCCTTCGGCGAGGGCGTCGTCTACGAGACGCTGAACATGGCCTCGCTCTGGAAGCTGCCGCTGCTCGTCGTCGTCGAGAACAACGCGTGGTCGCAGAGCACGCCGATCGCGGTGAACTTCGCCGGAGACATGGCCGCGCGGTTCGAGGCCTTCGGGATCCCGACGACCCGGCTCGAGTCGACCGACGTCCTCGAGATCGACGCGGAGGCCGAGAAGCAGGTCGGCCTCGTCCGAGAGTCCCGGACGCCGCGCGCGCTGATCATCGACACCTACCGCCTCTGCCACCACTCGAAGAGCGACGACAACCGGCCCTCCGACGAGATCGAGGCCCGGTGGCCGTACGAGCCGCTCGCCGTCCACGGCGTCCGCCTGTCGGCCGAGGACCGCGAGCGCATCGACGGCGAGGTCGCGACGGCGCTCGCCGAGGTCGTCGACGAGGCGCGGCAGTCGTGATCTTCGTCAAGGAGCTCAACGAGACCCTCCACACGCTGCTCGAGACCGACGAGCGCGTCGTGATCCTCGGCGAGGACATCGCCGACCCGTACGGCGGCGCCTTCAAGGCGACCCGCGGGCTGACGACCGCCTACCCGGAGCGCGTGCTGACGACCCCGGTCAGCGAAGGCGGCATCGCCGGTGTCGCGGCCGGTCTGGCCCTTTCTGGCTACCGGCCGATCGTGGAGATCATGTTCGGGGACTTCCTGACGCTGACCTTCGACCAGGTCGTCAACCACATCGCCAAGTACAGCGCGATGTACGACGGCAAGGTCACCTGCCCGGTGATCATCCGGACGCCGTCCGGCGGCCATCGCGGCTACGGGCCGACGCACAGCCAGAGCCTGGAGAAGCACTTCCTCGGCGTCCCCCACCTGACAGTCGTCGCCGCGTCCGCGTACCACTCGCCGCGCGAGATCCTCGGCGAGCTGCTCCAGCGCGACGAGCCGGCGCTCTACGTGGAGCACAAGCTGCTCTACCCGGAGCACGTGCAGCGCCCGTCCGGCACGCGCATCGGCGACGCGCTCGGCCGCGAGGAGGCGAGCCCGGGATCGCTGCCGTCGGTGCTCCTCTCGCAGGTGCCGCCGGAGCACTGCACGGTCACGGTCCTCGCCTACGGCTACTCGGCGCTGCTCGCAGCGCGGGCGCTCGAGGAGCTGGCGGTCGAGGAGGAGATCTTCGGCGAGCTCGTGGTGCCCGCACAGATCGCGCCGATGGACTGGGGCCCCGTGGAGAGCTCAGTGGAGCGCACGGGCAGCCTGATCACGGTCGAGGAGGGCATGGCCGACTGGTCGTGGGGCACCGAGGCCGCGGCCGAGATCGGCAAGCGGCAGTTCTCCCGGCTCCGCCGCCCGGTGCGGGTCGTGGCCAGCGGCCCGGACGTCATCCCCAGCAGTCGGCAACTCGAGCAGCAGGTTCTCGTAGGCTCCGACACGATGAAGGAGGCGATCCGCGAGGCCGCCGCGTGACGGCGGTCACGATTCCCTGGACCGACGTGAACGACGACAGCGCCACCGTCGTCGAATGGCACGTCGAGGACCGGTCGGAGGTTCGCGCGGGAGCGCCGCTCGTCGACGTCGAGACGACGAAGTCGGCGATCGAGATCGAGTCGCCCTCGGACGGGCTCGTGCTGCAGCTCGTGCCGGTCGGAGGCGAGGTCTCCGTCGGCCAGCCGGTCGCGCACGTCTTCGAGGACGAAGCAGCGCTGAAGGCGTTCGAGGAGGCGCAGGCCCAGGAGGCCGCGGCCGTGCCCGCGCCGGCCGACGAGGTTCGTGCGTCCGACAAGGCGCGCGCGCGGGCCGCAGAGCTCGGGGTCGACCTCGAGTCGATCGCCGGCGACGGGCTGATCACCGTCAAGGACGTCGAGGCCGCGGCCGCCGGCGCGCGGGCCGTGGTCCCGGAGGACCTGCCCTCACCGCTGCCGGGCGACGGGACGTCGCAGCGGCTGCTGCTGATCGGCGCCGGGCTCGGCGCGACGCAGGTGCTCGACATCCTGGCCGAGACCGACGGCGCCGAGGGCGTCGCGATCGTCGACGACAACACGGCCGCCTGGGGCCGCGAGGTCGAGGGCGTCCCGGTCGTCGGCGGCGAGGACCAGCTGCGCGAGCACTGGGAGGCGAAGGCGTTCGACGCCGTCGTGATCGCGATCAGCACATCCGTCGACGCGCGCGCCCGGCTGCGCGGCCTCTGCCGCGAGGCCGGCATCCCGCTCGTCAACGTGATCGACCCGCGCTCGAAGCTCGCGAGCGGCGTGACGATCGGCGAGGGCAACGTGATCTGCGCCTACACGCACTTCGGCACCGGGACGACGATCGGCGACAACAACTTCATCTCCGCGTACAACAGCTACGACCACCACAACGTCCTGGGCTCGGACATCTCGACCGGCCCCGGCGTCATGACCTCGGGCGAGGTGAAGATCGAGGACCGGGTCCGGCTCGGAACCGGGATCTTCGTGGAGCCGAAGCTGACGCTCGGCGAGGGCTCGGTGGTCGCGTCCGGCGCCGTGATCGTGCGCTCGGTGCCCGCCGGGCACGCCGTGAAGACGAAGGTCGTGACGACGACCGTCGTGCCGCTTCGGCGCTAGCGGACGGGCGCGCCGAGCACGGCCGCGAGGGACGCGACCTCGAGGAAGACGTGCCGGAGCTCCTCGACGCCGCGCTCCTTGCGCACGAAGGCGTTGGCGCCGGCCTCGGCGGCATCCTCGGCGCCGACGGGCGTGTCGGTTCCGGTCATCAGCAGGATCTGCGCGGGCAGTCCGCTCTCGCGGATCTTCCGGGTCGCCTCGAGCCCGTCCAGGACCGGCATCTTCAGGTCCATCAGGATGACGTCGGGCTGGAGCTCGGCCGCGAGTCTGACCGCTTCCTCGCCGTCCTCGGCGATCCCGATGACGTCCACGCGCTCGTCCTCGGAGAGCACGGTCATCAGCGACTCGGCGAAGAGGCGTTGGTCGTCGGCGATGAGGAGCCGGACGGCCCTCCCTCGTGGCGGCGTAGAGGGCATGGAGGCACTCTAGGCTCGCCCGGTCCCGCTGCCAAGTCCAGGGCTAAATCGGTTTACCTAACCGTAAGTTCGGGCTGCGAGCCTCGGGACGAGGGGCCTTCGGCCCTCCACACCGAGACACGGTCCCCCTTGAAAAATGCCGAAACCTCACCTATAGCTGTTCAGAGTCCTACTGCGGCTATGGACATGGAGAAGACGATCGATTCCCTCGACGCTGTCGTCCTGGATCCTCATCCGATCTGGCTCGATGCCGTCGAGATGGTGCTGGCGCGGATCGGGGCGACCGTCGTCGTCAAGACGTCGTCCGCCCGCGAGGCCCTGGCGACGATCGAGCGCGAGCAGCCGCGCCTCCTGACGCTCGAGCTGGACACGCCGCCGGGCGAGCCCGACGGCTTCGAGGTGATGCGGCGGGCGAAGGCGGTCGCGCCCTCGCTGCGCGCGATCGTCCTCTCGGCGCACCACGACACGGCGCACATCGACGCCGCGCTCGCAGCCGGCGCCGCGGCCTACGTCGTGAAGACGGCGCACCCGGACGACGTCGCCTCCGCCGTGCGGCAGGCGTTCGACCACTCCGTCTATCTCGCGGGCGGGCCCAGCCCGATCACCGGCGCGGTGCCCTCTCCGCCGCCGTCTGCGTCGCCCTCCGAGTCACCAGGCGGACTGACCCGGCGCGAGCTCGAGATCCTGAAGCTCGTGGCCGAGGGCCACTCGAACTCGCAGCTCGCCCGGATGCTCTGGGTGACCGAGCAGACGGTCAAGTTCCACCTCTCGAACATCTATCGCAAGCTCGGCGTGTCCAACCGGACCGAAGCCAGCCGCTGGGCGCAGCTGAACGGCCTGCTCACCGAGCAGCCGACCGAGCAGTCCTCGATCTCGGCCTAGCGTCGCCGAGGAACGGGCTCTGCCCGTTCCGACGACCGCGCATCTCGTGAGGGAAGCTGCGAGCGCCGGGGACAAGTTCGGCCACGGCGGGGGCCGAACGCCCGGGCGCTTCCCAGACCCCAGCCCTTCGTTGACGGTAGCCAGATTTCGTACCCGCGCATAGGTGTCCGAGCGACACGGTGAAGGATGCCGCGCCGTCGTGGTCAGGGCCCACCCGGGGCTTCGGATGCCGCTGCCGCCTCAGCGGGCTCCGGCTTCCCGCCGATCGTGAAGTCGTAGCCGCAGTTCTTGCAGGTTGTCCGACCCTTCTTCACGTCGTTGCCGCAATGCGGGCAGGTCCGGTGCTTGGGTCGGGTCATCAGCCAGACGAGGGCGAGGACGATAAAGCCGAGAAACCACAGGAACAGGATCAGGGTGATGCCGATTCCCGTACCGACGTCGGATGCGGCTTCGCAGGCTTCCTTGGAAAGGCCAGCTCGCTCCTCCGGTGTGTCGCAACTCCCCTCTGAGCTCGCTCCCGCAGCAACGATCCAGATCAGGAAAAGAACGTTCCAGATGTTCAGAACCCAAGTCATCTTCCGCCACCGCAGCGGGTTCACCGATCCCTCCGTGTTGCAGTTGCCATGAAATTCCTAGATGGGTAGGACGATGCAGCCCCTCGTTGAGCCGAAGCCGAGTTCTCCGAAGCAGACCTCGGGCTGCTGCTGCAGCGTCGCCTGCGGAACGTCGAACACGACGCTCCCCTCCGTCGTCACATCCGGGCCAAGGTCCTTAAGGAGGAAGGTTTCCTCGTCGTCTTGAATCGAAAGCGCGACGGTCCCGTCGCTGTCGGTCTCGTACTTCTTGCCGCTTACTTCGTAGGAGACCTGGTCCGAGGAGAGCGTCACAGACTCGTCCTTCCCGTTTGTGACCTCCAACGCCACGACGACGAAGACGCCGTCCGCAGTCTCTCTCGTGAACTCGTTGCCGATCGCCTTGCCCGAGCGGACGCTTACTACCCGCCACTCCAGCGTGTCGACGATCACCGACCCGTCCGATCCGACGTGTGGCTCGTTGTCGTCGTCTGCTCGATTCGAGGGAGGCGAAGCCGCTTCAGGTTCAGACACCTCAGCGGAATCTCCGCCGGCGCCGTCTCCTGTGTCGTCGGCCGGGATGAGCGCCCCGAGGATCGCGAGGCTGATGAAGACCCCTCCGACTATGAGGGCGATCTTCGCCGTTCGGGAGCGCTGCCGCCACCACTCCTTGAATGCCGCCATCTGCTGCGCGGGAGACTACAAGACAGTGCTG
>DATBMH010000041.1:0-22809 GCA_036554945.1 Gaiellaceae bacterium
CATCGAGAGCAGCACGTTGGTGTCCTCGAGCACGCGCGCGCAAAACGCCTCGCGCGTCGCCTCGTCGGGCGACACGACGATCAGCAGGCTGCCTGGTGCGTAGCGGATGCGGTCGCTCGGGCTCAGCACCCGGCCGCGGACGCTGACGTCCGCCTGGCGCGGCGGGCGCTCGGGCTCTCCGGGGCGGCGCGGGCGCTCCGAGGACCACCCGCCGCGTTCGTTCTCACCGATCTTGACGCTGCGGGGTCCAGTGCTCATGACTCCACGGTATAGGCTCGCGGCCGTGGCCGGTCTGTACCACGACGGCAGCCGTCGTTTGCAGGACCAGTTCGACAGCCGACGGCTCGCCGACCGCCTCGAGGAGGTCAAGGTCCGCGACCACGTCGACGAGGGCGACAAGGCCTTCATCGAGGGCCTCGACATGTTCTTCCTGGCCACCGCGGACGCCGAGGGGCGGCCGAACTGCTCGTACAAGGGCGGCGAGCCGGGCTTCGTGCGGGTGCTCGACGAGCGGACGATCGCGTTCCCGAGCTGGGACGGGAACGGCATGTACCTGTCGGCGGGCAACCTGCTGCGCAACCCGCACGTCGGCCTGCTCTTCCTCGACTTCGAGCGCGGGCGCCGGCTGCGGCTGAACGGGACGGCGTCGGTCGACCCGGACGACCCGCTGCTGCCGGAGTGGCCGCGCGCACAGCTCGTCGTCCGCGTGCGCGCGACCCAGGTCTTCCCGAACTGCCCGCGCTACGTCCACCGCTACGCGCTCGTGGAGCGGTCGGCGTACGTGCCGAAGGACGGCTGCGAGCCGCCGGTGCCGGACTGGAAGCGGCGCGACTGGGCACGCGACGTGCTCCCGGCCGGCGATCCGGCCGCACAGGTCGAGTAACCGATACCGGCCGTGGCTAGAGTGGCCGCATGGCCGTGATCGAGGCCCGCGACCTCCGCCGCACCTACCGCACGACCACCGGCGTCGTCCGCCGGCGCTCGCTCGAGGTCGAGGCCGTCCGCGGCGTCTCGTTCGAGGTCGCGGAGGGCGAGCTGTTCGGCCTGCTCGGGCCGAACGGCGCCGGCAAGACGACGACGATCAAGATGCTGATCACGCTGCTGATCCCGACCTCGGGGACGGCCAAGGTGCTCGGCCACGACGTCGTCAAGGACGCCCGCGAGGTCCGGAAGCGGATCGGCTACGTCTTCGGCGGCGAGCGCGGCGTCTACGAGCGTTTGTCCGGCTGGGACAACCTGCGCTACTTCGCCGAGCTCTACGGCGTCCCGCCGAAGGAGCAGAAGGCGCGCATCGAAGGCCTGCTCGAGCTCGTCGGCCTGACGGGACGGGAGCACGAGCGGACCGAGGGCTACTCGCGCGGGATGAAGCAGCGGCTCCACGTCGCGCGCGGGCTGCTCCACGACCCGCCGGTCGTCTTCCTCGACGAGCCGACGATCGGGCTCGACCCGGTCGGCGCGCGCGAGCTGCGCGCCACGATCGCGTCGCTCGTGGAGGCCGGCAAGACCGTCCTCCTGACGACGCACTACATGTTCGAGGCGGACGCGCTCTGCGACCGCATCGCCGTGATCAACAAGGGCCAGATCGTCGCCCACGGAACGCCGCTCGACCTGAAGCGCGGCGTTGCGGACGGCACCGTCGTCGAGGTCGAGGTGTTCGGGATCCCGGACGGGACCCAGGACCGGGTCCGCCGGCTCCCCGGCGTCCTCTCGGTCTCCGTGGAGGAGCGGGAGCAGGCCCAGATGCTGATCGTCCAGACCCGACCCGAGGTCGAGTTGACCCAGTCGCTGCTCGGCACGCTGAACGGCGCCGAGGTGGGCCGGATCTCCAAGCGCGAGCCGACGCTCGAGGACGCGTACGTGTCGCTCGTCTCCGCGGAAGAGTGAGGGCGCTCAGACTCCTCGCCTTCGGCTGGTGGTTCCAGTTCAAGACGATCTCGCGCTCGCCGTTCGAGGGCCTCTTCCAGATCATCTACCCGCTCTTCTTCGCGACGGTCGCCTTCCTGATGTTCCGGGCGGGGAGCGACACGAAGACGCTGCTCTACGCGTCGCTCGGGTCGGCCGTGATGGGCATGTGGTCCGCGACGAGCACCACCGCCGGCGGCGCGATGCAGCGAGAGCGGTGGCACGGGACGCTCGAGGCGCTCGTCGCCTCCCCGCCGCACTTCGCGCTCATCCTCCTGCCGATCACGCTCGCGATGAGCACGATCGGGATCTACTGCCTGGTCGCGACGCTCCTGTTCGGGCGCTTCGCGTTCGGGATCGACCTGACCGTCGAGCACCCCGCGGCCTTCGCCGTCTCGATCGTCGGCACGGTCCTCTCGTTCGGCGCGCTCGGGTTCCTGTTCGCGGTGACCTTCGTGCGCTACCGAGCGGCCTGGGCGCTAGGGAACCTCTTCGAGTACCCGGTCTGGCTGATCGGCGGCTTCCTCGTCCCGCTCGTCCTCCTACCCGGCTGGGTGCGGCCGATCTCCTGGGCGCTCGCGCCGACCTGGGGCATGAACGCGATCCGCGAGTCCTCGCTCGGCGGCACTCCGTGGCCCGACCTCGCCCTCTGCCTCCTGCTCGGCGTCGTGTACGTGGGGATCGGCGTGGCGGTCCTGGAACGCGTGCTCGGCGCGGCCCGGAAGCGCGCCGCGCTCTCGCTGACATGACGAGCGTCCGGATCTTCGCGGTGGGCGGGCTGATCAGCTACCGCGCGCTCTTCAACTGGCTGACGCCGGCGATCTACATCCCGAGCCTCGTCGTCGCGCCGGTGTTCCAGATCCTGCTCATGGCGTACATCGGGCGATCCGCCGGTCTCGCGTCCGACGAGTTCTACGTCGTCGGAAACGCGGTCCAGTACGCGGCCGTCCCCTGCCTCTTCGCGATGATGCACCTCGTCGGCGGCGAGAAGTACCAGAACACGCTCGGCGCGATCCTGGTCAGCCCCGCGCCGCGACTCCCGCTCTTCTTCGGCCGCACGGTGCCGGTCGTGATCAACGGCGCCCTCGTCGCCGCCTTCTCGCTGACCGTCGGATCGCTGATCCTCGGCGTCGAGATCCCCGTCGAGTCGATCCCGCCTCTGGCGCTCGTGATCCTCGTCGCCGCGTTCTCCTGTACCGGCCTCGGGCTGGTGAACGCGGCGCTCGCGCTGCGGATCCGAGAGTCGGCGGTCCTCACGAACGTCTTCTTCGGCTTCCTGCTCATCTTCACCGGCGCGAACATCCCGATCTCGGACCTGCCCGGGTGGATGCAGACGATCTCGAGCTACATCCCGTTCACGCACGCGATCGAGGCGGCCCGGGAGCTCGTCGACGGCGCCCCGCTGTCGTCGGTGATGAGCCTCGTCGGCCAGGAGGTCCTCATCGGCGTGGTCTACGGAGTGCTCGGCTTCCTGCTGCTGCGCTTCTTCGAGTACCAGGGCCGCCGCCACTCGACGCTGGACCGCACGTGAGCACCCTGCGGCTGATCTACGCCGGCTGGCGCTTCCACGTGAAGAGCCTGACGATGTCGAGCTTCTTCATCCTGCTCTCGATCATCTCGCCGATCATCTTCGCGTCGATGGCGTACTTCATGTTCCGGGCCGGCGCGAGGCCCGGATCGCTGCTCTACGTCTCGCTCGGCGCGGCGATGATGGGCATCTGGTCGTCGACGCTCTTCGGGTCGGGTGGCGCGATCCAGTGGCAGCGCTGGCAGGGGACGCTCGAGTACTGCATCGCCTCGCCCCCGCCGTTCATCCTGGTAATCGCGCCGCTGACGCTCGCCACGGCGACCGTCGGCCTCTACTCGCTCGTCGCGACCCTGACCTGGGGCTGGGTCTTCTTCGACGTCCCGTTCAGGGTCGAGCACCCGCTCCAGTTCGTCGTGGCGCTGCCGGCGATGGTGGCCGGGCTCGGCCTGCTCGGGCTCGTGCTCGCCTCGACGTTCATCCTCTACCGGCAGGCGAACGCCCTCGCGAACCTGCTCGAGTTCCCGATCTGGCTGATCACCGGGCTCCTGACCGGGATCGCGATCCTGCCCGGCTGGGTCCACCCGCTCTCCTGGATCCTCGCGCCGACCTGGGGCGTCCGCGCGCTCCGCGAGGCGGCGCTCGGCGGGAACGCGTGGCCCGACATCGCCATGTGCCTGGCGCTCGCCGCCGTCTACCTGGTGATCGGGCACTACTGCCTGCGCTATTTCGAGAAGCTCGCGCGCGAGCGCGCGACCCTGGCGATCGCATGACCAACGTCAGGGTCTTCTTCGTCGGCGGCTACTACGCGTACCGGGCGCTCTTCAACTGGATGCACTGGACGCACTACATCCCGACGATGCTCGGCGGGCCCACCTTCCAGCTCCTCTTCTTCGTGTACGTGGGCCGCTTCGCGGGCCTCGAGGACGACGAGTTCTTCGTCACCGGAAACGCGATCCACCTCTCGGCGATGGCGGGGATCTTCGGGATGGCGATGACGATCGGCGGCGAGCGGTGGACGCAGACGCTCTCCCCGCTGATGGCGACTCCCGCGAACCGCCTCGCGATGTTCCTCGGGCGCGCCCTGCCGTTGATCGCGAACGGGATCATCACCTCGGCCTTCGTCTTCGCGATCGGCTGGCTGCTGCTCGACTTCGACATGGCGCCGTCGCAGATCCCGGCGCTCGCGGTCGTGATCGTCGCGAGCGCCTTCGCGTGCACCTCGCTGGGGCTCGTCGTCGGAGCCGTCGGGCTTCGCGCACGGGACGTCTTCTTCCTCGCGAACATCGTCGTCTACACGCTGCTGCTCGTCTGCGGCGCCAACGTCCCGGTGGACACGCTCCCCGGCTGGCTGCAGACGATCGCGAGCGGTGTACCGCTCACCCACGGGATCGAGGCCTCGCGGCAGGTGGCCGACGGCGCGCCGCTGTCCGCGGTCGACCACCTGGTCTGGACCGAGCTCGCGATCGGCGCCGTCTACGCGGCGGTCGGGTACACGCTGTTCAAGCTGTTCGAGCTCGAGGGACGCCGGAGGGCGTCCCTCGAGACGATCTGACCTACGCGGCGGGCGACGCGTTGAAGTTGATGCTCGCGCCCTGCACGTACATCGTGAACTCGCGGCTGCCGACCGCCTTGCTGCCGGTGTCGGCGGCGGGGAGCAGCTGACCCGAGAGGAGCCCCACCCCGGAGAAGGAGACCGACATCAAGGCGTCCTTCAGCGTCGGGTCGAGCAGCTCGAGGGTCACGTTCTTCTCAGACGGGTTGCCCTTCGTCAGTGAGTCGAGCCAGGCGTCGAACTCCGAGCCGGGCTCGCTCACGGCAAGCGAGAGATTCCCGAGCACGAGGTTGCCGCCGAGTTGTCTCGCAACGCCCTGCGTCCCTGCCGGCTGGCTCACCTCGAACGACCAGGACTCGACCGAAGGCACCTTCTTCAGGTCGTTGGTGAGGCCGGGGGCGTCGAGGCGGTAGTTGCTCGCGAGAAGGCTCTTGGCCTTCGGCGAGATCGACGGCACGGCCGCGCCGCCGCCAGCGGACTTCTGGATCGTCTGCGGGTCGATGGTCACCGTGAACTCGACGGGATCCTTGCTCCCTGCCTCGAGTTTCGGCAGCGCGAAGCTCCTGATGACCGCGCCCGTCAGCTCCAATCGAGTCGTGGCCTTCTGGTTCGCGTCGACCGCGACGATCGCGACGTTCTTCGGGCCGGCGTTCCCCTTGAGCGTGTCGTTGATCCACGCGAAGAAAGGCGAGTCCATGCTGTGGCCGAACGTGATCTCGCACGGCCCGTAGCGGACGTTCGCGGCCTGCTTCGTCTGGATCTTGCTCGACCCGACCGCCCCCACCAGCTCCGCGGTCACGCCGCAGCCGGAGACGCTCTTGAGCGCTCCGACGTTCTTGCCGCCGATTTCGAGGAGGTAGTTGCCCGTGGCGTAGGACTGGGCCGCGAGCGCTCCCGCACGGCGCTCGTCCCCGCCCCCGCTCAGGGCGACGTACATGAAGCCGCCCAGCAGGGCAGCGAATACTGCAACCGCAACGAGGATGAAGCTTTTCGTCTTCATGGCCCCATGACGCTAGGACGGGGCTCTTTCTTCCACAAGTCCAGATTCGTGCGACCTGCGCGGTCGGCTAGGTTGGGGCCATGTGCAGAAACATCCAGACGCTCTTCAACTTCGAGCCCGCCGCGACCGAGGAAGAGGTCCAGGCGGCGGCGCTCCAGTACGTGCGCAAGATCAGCGGCTTCACGAAGCCCTCGCAGGCCAACGAGGAAGCGTTCAACCGGGCAGTCGACGAGGTGGCCCACGTCTCGATGCACCTCCTCGCCGACCTCGTGACGAACGCGCCGCCGAAGGACCGCGAGGTCGAGGCAGCGCGCCGCCGGGCCCGCGCCGAGAAGCGCTTCGCGACCGCCTGAGCGCGCTCGCCGACACCTTCGCGGGGGAGATCGTCCGGCCGGACGATCCCGGCTACGACGCCGCGCGCGCGGTGTGGAACGGGATGGTCGACCGCTACCCGGCGCTCGTCGTCCGCCCGAACGACGCGGCGGACGTCGCAGCCGCGGTCCGCTTCGCCCGCGACCAGGACCTCGTCGTCGCGGTCAGGAGCGGCGGCCACAGCATCCCCGGCTTCTCGACGTGCGACGGCGGGATCGTCGTCGACCTCTCGCGGATGCGAGGCGCGCGCGTCGAGGGCAGCACGGCGCACGCGAACGGCGGTGCCCTCCTCGCGGAGCTGGACGACGCCGCCCAGGCGTCCGGTCTCGTCTGCCCCGTCGGCGTCGTCTCGCACACGGGCGCCGCCGGCCTCACGCTCGGCGGCGGCATGGGTCGCCTCCAGCGGAAGCACGGCCTCACAATCGACAACCTCCTCGCGGTCGAGCTGGTGACCGCGGACGCACGCCACGTACGGGCCAGCCACGACGAGAACGCCGACCTCTTCTGGGGACTTCGCGGCGCGGGGGCGAACTTCGGGATCGCGACGTCGTTCGAGTTTCGGCTCCACCCGCTCGCGAGCCCGATCACGCACGGCACGGTCGTCCACCCGATCGAGCGGTCGACCGAACTGGCCGGGCTCTTCCGCGAGCTGGCCGAGGAGGGCCCCGACGAGCTCTGGGTGAGCTTCGGGCTCGGGCTCGACGGCCGCGAGCCGGTTGCCGCGCTCACGGCGCTGCACTGCGGCTCGCCCGAGGACGCCGAGCGGGACCTCGCGAAGGTGCGCGCCTTTGCGCCTCCCCTCTCCGGCTCCATCGAGGTGAAGTCGTATCTCGAGACCCAGCACCTGAACGACGAGGCCATGGAGTGGGGCCATCGCTTCTACATGAAGAGCGCGTTCCTGCCGGCCTTCCCCGACGAGCTCGTCGGGCCCGCAGCCGAAGCGCTGTCCACAGTGCCGGAGGGTGCCGACGGCGGGCTTTCCGTGTGGGCTTGCGGCCGTGCGATCGCCGAGGTGCCCGAAGCGGCGACGGCCTTCGCCGGCCGGGACGCCGCCTACTGGCCGGCCGTCGAGATCCAGTGGGACGACCCCGCCCTCGACGACGACTGCCGCGAGTGGGTCCGGAGGGCGATGGAGGTCATCCAGCCGTTCGCCTCGTCCGGTCGCTACGTCAACGACGTCGCCGACCCGACGGATCCGCGCGCGATCTACGGCGTCGAGAAGTACGACCGCCTCGTCGCGCTCAAGCGAGAGTGGGACCCCGACAACGTCTTCCGCCTGAACCAGAACGTCAGGCCCTGAGTGAGACGGGCGCCGGCGCCCGCCCTCTCGACGTGTTACCCAGGCGTCGGGAAGCTGACGACGCTTCGGTTGCCGCGGCGGGGGCCGTTGGCGAGCGCCGCCAGAGCCGCACCGTTCACCTTCGTCACCCGGGCCACGTAGGCGAAGTCGACGAACTCGGCGAGGTCGCCGAACTGGACGCCGTTCTCGACCCGGCTCGCCTCCATCCGACGCCTCGGATTGCCAAGCGAACACATGTTCGCTTTCATGGAAGACGTGCAGCTCGCGCTCGATGCCCTCGACCGCCTCGTGGACACGCTCGAGGAGCGGGGCTCGCTCTCGGCCGTCGACGCGGCGCGATCGCTGTTCGCGACCGCCACGATCTCGGAGGGGCTGGCCCGCTCGCTGCTCGAGGAGGTGACCGCCGGCGACAGCCGAGTGGTCTGCACCGGGACGACCGTGTCGCTCGCCGGCCGGGGGACGGATCCCCTGCTGGAGGAGGCCGAGTTCGTCGTCTTCGACCTCGAGACGACCGGTCTCTCCGCCGCGCGCGACCGGATCTGCGAGATCGGCGCCGTCCGGGTGCGGGCGCTCGAGCTCGTCGACTCGTTTCAGTCGCTCGTGAACCCGGGAGTCCGGCTTCCCGAGCAGATCGCCCGCCTCACCGGATTGCGCGCGGAGGACCTGAAGGACGCGCCTCGTGTCACCACCGTGGTCGCTCGCTTCCAGCACTTCGCGGGCGACGCGCTCCTGGTCGCGCACAACGCGAAGTTCGACCAGCGGTTCCTCGAGCAGCAGCTGCTGCGGACGCACGAGCGGCGCCTCTCGGAGCAACCGCTGTGCACGGCGGCGCTCGCGCGCAGGCTGCTCGCCGGCCGCGCACGGCGAGTCGGCCTGGCCTCCCTCGCGAACTTCTTCGGCGTGTCGACGAGACCGTGTCACCGCGCGCTGCCCGACGCCGAGGCCACGGCCGAGGTGCTCGTCCACCTGATCGGGCTGGCGCAGGAGCTCGGCGCCCGCCGGGTGTCGGAGCTGCGCACGCTGGCCGCGCCGAAGAAGCGGCGTGTCTACGGCAAGCGGCAACTCGCACGCGGCGCGCCCACGCGACCCGGCGTCTACCTCTTCCGCGACCGCCACGACCAGGTGCTGTACGTCGGCCGGGCGCGCGACCTACGCGCGCGCCTTCGGTCCTACTTCCGGAGCGAAGGCCAGCGACCGTCCGTCGAGGCCGCGCTCCTCGCGCTCGAGCGCGTCGAGTGGCGGGTACTGGGCTCCGAGCTGGAGGCGGCGCTCGAGGAGGTGCGGCTGATCCGGGAGCTCCAGCCTCCCGCCAACTCACGCAGCCGGCGGAGGGAGAACGGCGTCTACCTGCGCCGCCGCGGCGAGGACGTCGTCGTCACCAAGACGCCGACCCCGCTCGGCCCGATCGGCAGCCGTCGCAAGGCCTCGCTCGCCGCTCGGGCGCTTGCCTCGAGCACGACCGAGGAGCTCGCCGACATCCGCCAGGGCGGACCGCTCCCCCGCCTTCGCGCGCGCCTCGCGCACCTCGCCGAGTGCCTGCGCTACGAGGAGGCGGCGCGGCTGCGGGACCGCATCGAGGCACTCGAGCAGATCGTCGAGCGCCTGCGCCGGCTGGACGAGCTGCGCCGGCTCGAGGTGTGCCTGCTCGCGCCGGCCGGCGAGCCCGGCTGGCGCAGGGCGTTCTTCGTGAGCCGAGGCGCGGTGCGCGCCGTCCGCACGCTCCCGCCCGGCGCGGGTGCGAGGCTCGAGGTCGAGGCCGGGGTGGCGCTGTGCCGGGGCGCAACGGCGCCGGACACGCTGACCGCCGCAGAGGCGGAGGACCTCATGCTGCTCGACGGCTTCGTTCGGCGCCCGCCGCCCGAGCTCGCCGTGTTGCCGCTCGACGCCGACGAGATCGCGGCGCACCTCGACGGCCGGCGGCTACGGAGTGCGGCCTGAGCCGGGCACAGGATCCCACGGCTCATCGAGGCGTAAGGTCCGGGCCAGCCGAAGAGTGTGAGAGGAGCCGCATGGCTGCGCCTGAACCATCCGCAGGGAACGTCGCGCCGGCCGAAGAGGGTTCGCCGAGGCATCTCGAAGTCGCAGTTGTGGGTGGCGGCCAGGCCGGCCTGGCGATGGGCTATTACCTCCGCGAGCAGAGGCAGCGGTTCGCCATCTTCGAGCGGGGCGCTTCGATCGCGCCGGCCTGGCGAGTGCGCTGGGACTCGCTGACGCTCTTCACCCCGCGCCGCTACAGCGCGCTGCCGGGCCTTCCGTTCCCGGGTGACCCGGATGGCTATCCGACGCGCGATGAAGTGCTCGCCTACCTCGAGAGCTACGCGGAGACCTTCGAGCTTCCGATCGAGCTCAACGGCGAGGTCCGCAGGCTCTCCCAGGAGAACGGGCGCTTCGTCCTCGACGTCGGTGGCCGGACGGTGACCGCCGACCGGGTCGTGGTTGCGACCGGGCCGTTCCAGACGCCGTTCGTGCCCGAGCTCGCCCAGGACCTCGACCCGGGCGTGTGGCAAGCCCACAGCACTGGCTACCGCGAGCCGGGCGACGTGCCCGGCCGAGCCGTGCTCGTGGTCGGGGGCGGAAATACAGGCTTTCAGATCGCCAAGGAGCTTTCGGCCACGCACAGGGTCCTGCTCGCGATCGGGTCGAAGCAGAAGCCGTTGCCGCAGCGCATCGCCGGCCGCGATCTCTTCTGGTGGCTGACGAAGACGCGTCTCCTCTCCACAACCGTCGAATCGAGGCTCGGGAGCAGGCTGCAGTACCGGGACACGTTGATCGGATCGAGCCCGCGTGAGCTCAAGCGCAGCTTCGGCGTCGAGCTGAAGCCCCGCGCGCTTGCTGCGGCGGGCCGCACCGTGCGCTTCGAGGACGACAGCGAGCTCGAGGTGGACGCCGTCATCTGGGCGACGGGCTACCGCCCGGACTACTCCTGGATCGACCTTCCCATCCTTGACTCGAACGGGCGACTGCGGCACCGTCGCGGAGTGACCGAGGTTCCGGGTCTCTACTTCCTCGGCCTCACCTGGCAGTGGACCCGCGGCTCGGCGCTGATCGGTTGGGTGAAGGACGACGCCGCATTTCTCACCGAGCAGCTCGCAGACCAAGCGCGCAAGGAGGGGTAGCCACCGATGCACGACCATCACTCACACGGCCATGGAGGCACGATCGAGCTGCCGACGTCGATCGAGGGTTTGCCCGAGGCTCGGCGACCTGAGGTCGTCGAGCTCTCCGACGGCGACGAGTTCGAACTCGAGATCGTGCCGGTCAAGAAGCAGATCGGCGATGCGACCGTGCGCATGCTCGCCTACAACGGCTCCGTTCCTGGGCCGACGCTCAAGGTCCAGCAGGGCTCGACGATCACGGTGCACGTGGCGAACCGCGGCGACCTCGACGCGACGGTGCACTGGCACGGACTCCGGCTCGAGAACCGCTACGACGGCACGCACGAAACCCAGGCCCCGATCCCGGTAGGCGAGACGTTCACGTACCAGGTAACGGTGCCCGATCCCGGCGCCTACTGGTACCACCCGCACATCCGCGAGGACTACGGCCAGGAGATGGGCTTGTACGGGAACATCCTCGCCGTTCCGAGCGACGACGATCACTGGCCGCCGGCACACCGCGAGCTCCTGCTGACGCTCGACGATGTCCTGATCGAGGAAGGGCGCATCGCGCCCTTCAGCACGTCCGAGGCAACCCACGTGGCGATGGGTCGATTCGGCAACACCATGCTCGTTGCAGGTGAGCCGGAGCTCTCGCTGGAGACGCTCCGCGGTGAGGTCGTGCGCCTCTACTTCACGAACACGGCCAACACGCGCGTGTTCAACGTCACGGTGCCGGGGGCTCAGATGAAGCTTGTCGGCGCCGACAGCGGTCACTACGAGCGTGAGGAGCTCGTCGACGCGGTGCTCCTCGCTCCATCCGAGCGCGTCGTCGTCGACGTTCTCTTCGCCGAGCCCGGCGAGCTCGCGCTCGAGCATCGGACGCCTGAACGGTCCTACCGGCTCGCAGTGATCAAGGTCGCGGATGATCCGGCCGAGCCCGATCTCGCGCAGGACTTCGAGAATCTGCGGACGCATCCCGACATGGCGGCCGAGCGTGAGCGGATCGGCGCGGTGCTCGATGCTCCGCCCGGCAAGACGCTGTCCTTCGTTGCCGAGATGGACGAGGTCGGGGGTGCGGGAGTCGAGACGGGCATCTACGCGTGTCCCATGGACCCGGACATCGTCGCCACTTGGGCGGGAAAGTGCCCGAAGTGCGGGATGAAGCTCATGCCGGCGCCGGCGGAGACGGAGGCTCCGGTCGCGTTCGTGTGTCCGATGGACGCAGAGATCACCGCCACCTGGGCGGCGAGCTGCCCGAAGTGTGGCATGACCCTTCGCCCGACGGAGAGCGGGAAGGCGGCGGGCCCCGGTGGCGGAGCCGGCTCAGGCGAGAGCGCCGGCGAAGAGCATCACGTGCACCATGGAGGTCACGGCGGCAGCCATGGCCATGCCCACGACGAGCAGCACGAGCACGGAGCCCACGCCCACGGCAGCGCCCAAGGCATCGAGTGGGAGGACGACATGGTCGAGGTCAATCGAATGACGACACCCGCGAACACGCGCTGGAAGCTCGTCGATCGGGACACCGGCGCCGAGAACGCCCAGATCGACTGGACGTTCCGTGTCGGCGATCAGGTGAAGCTCCGGCTCGTCAACGAGATGGACTCGGACCATCCGATGCCCCATCCGTTCCACGTCCACGGCGCCGGCCGCTTTCTCATCCTCGCCCGGGATGGTGCGGTCGAGCCGAACCTCGTCTGGAAGGACACGGTCCTGGTGCGGACCGGCGAGACCGTCGACATCCTGCTCGACGTGACGAACCCGGGACGCTGGATGGCCCACTGTCACATCGCCGAGCACCACGAGAGCGGGATGATGTTCAGCTTCAACGTCGTGCCGGACTCCGAGGAGTGAGCATCACTCGCGGGCGGCGCACTCCTCCGAAGGCGTCGTGAGCACCACCGCTGAGAGCCAGCCGTTCCGCGCAGGGCTCCGAGGACCGGTCTTCTGGGGGCTCGTCGTCGGAGGCGCGCAGGCGGCCACACCGCTGGCCTTCTGGTGGCTGGACACAGCCACCGTCTACGCGCTCGGGCTGGCGGCCATCGCCGCCATCTACATCGGCTTCGCGGTCGCCGACGGACGCTGGATCGTCCTCGCCGTCGAAAGCGGCGTCGCCAGCGGGTTCATCATCATCGCCGCCGCAGCGATCACCGGCTCACCGTGGCTGCTCGTCATCGGCCTCGCCGGTCACGGGTTGAAGGACCTCTGGCAACACCGCACCCATTTCGTCGCCAACACACGGTGGTGGCCTCCGTTTTGTCTCGTGGTCGACTGGGTGGTCGCGGCAATCATCGCGGTCGAGATCGTCGCCGGGATTCACTTCCAGAGCTAGGACGCGCACGCAGGCCGTCGGCGGCCTCGACCACCCAGTTGCTACTTGACGAGCGAGAGCATCTTGAACATCGGGAGGTACATCGAGATGATGATCACGCCGACCATCAGGCCGACGCCGATCATCATCAGCGGCTCGATGATCGAGGTCAGCGACTGGATCGACGCGTCGACCTCGTCCTCGTAGAAGTCCGCGACCTTCCCGAGCATCTTCTCGAGCTCTCCGGTCTCCTCACCGATCTTCACCATGTGCGACACCATCGGCGGGAACACGGGGTTCTCGCTCAGCGGTACCGCGATCGGGATTCCCTCGTGCACCTTGGCGCGCACGTCGGTGAGCGCCTCCTCGACGACCCAGTTGCCGGCGGTCTGACCCGTGATCTCGAGCGCCTTGATGATGTCCACGCCGGCGGCGATCAGCGTCGAGAGCGTCCGCGAGAACCGCGCCAGCGTCACCTTCAGCACGACCTGGCCGATCTTCATCGGGATCTTGAGCTTGACGCGGTCCCATTGCTTGCGGCCCGGCTCGGTCCGCTTGTACTTCCGGATACCGAAGATGGCGGCGGCGACGAGCGGGAAGACGATGTAGTAGTTGCCGCGCAGGAAATCGGAGAACTTGACCACCCAGGCCGTGAGGGTCGGAAGGTCGCCGCCGAGCTGCGCGAAGATGTTCACGAAGACCGGGACGAGGAACATCAGCATCCCGATCAGGACGAGGGTCGCGAAGATCAGGACCATCGTCGGATAGATCATCGCGCCCTTGACGCGCCGCTTGATCTTCGTCTCCTTCTCGATCTGGAAGGCGACGCGGTCGAGGACGCGGTCCAGGATTCCCGCCGCCTCACCGGCCTCGACCATCGCGATGTAGAGGCGGCTGAAGACCTTCGGATGGCGCGCCATCGCCTCGGAGAGCAGCAGGCCGCCCTCCACGTCGGCGCGCAGCTCCTTGACGATCGCGGACAGGTACTTGTCCTCGGTCTGCTCCTCGAGGATGACGAGGGCGCCGACGACGGACAGGCCGGCGTCGATCATCGTCGCGAACTGGCGGGAGAAGATCTGCAGCGACTTCGGCTTGATCTTCTTGAAGACCGTCGCGACGCTCTGCTCGCCGCTCGCGGGCAGCTCGGTCAGGTGCTGCGCGAGGAGCCCGCGCACGCGCAGCTGCTCGCGCGCCGCGTTGCGGTCGGGCGCATGGATGTTCCCCGTGAGCTCGATGCCCTCGGAGTTGATCGCGCTGTAGGTGTACGCCGCCATACCCGCTCGCTATCGGCTCTCCGCCACTTCCGCCTTAGCCCGTGGACAGGTCGAAGGACGACGCCTGGCGGACGTACACGCGGCTCTGGTTCGCCTGGTCGCGGACGACGATCGTGACGAGCTTCACCGGGCGGCCGCCGGTCGGCGTCGTCTGGACGATGTAGACGTTGAGGCGGTAGAGCTTGCCGTCGGCGCCGGTCACCTGGCGGCTCGCGTTGCACTCGTTCGGATAGGACGGCCCGGCGCAGGCCGGCGTCGTGATCTGCGTTGCGCTGTAGGCCGGATCGGTGTTGTACGGCGCGGTCGCAGGGATCGTCGCGGACGCCAGCCGGATCTCGTCGTAGGTGATGGCCCGGTAGAGCTCCATCTGCTGGTCCGCGAGGACGGCAGCCGTCGTCACCCGGCTCGCTCGGTTGAGCGTGATGATGCCGGCGTTGAACGACGCAACGATCGCGAGGATCCCGACGTTCAGGATCACCATCGCGAGCAGGAGCTCGATCAGGCCGAAGCCTTGGTCCGCGCGAAGCCGCTTCCGCACCAAACCGTTATCGGCAGGACGGTTGAAGGGCTTTATCCGACGTACCGCAGGACGTACTGCGTCCCGTCCGCGGTGTTCATCAGCGTGACGGGCTTTCCGCCCTTCTTCAGGCTGATGGTCTGGGAGCCGTTCGCGTAGCTGCCGCCCGCGATCCCGATCTTCGCGACCCCCTTCTTGAGGGACACGAGCTTGAACATCGGGTCGTTCTCCGGGAACTCGCCGCCGACGGCGACCGTGTACTCGGTGCCGTTGACCGCGATCTTCGCGCCCGTCGGCGCCGTCTCCTCGCCGCCGGTCGAGCCGGTGCCGCCGAGGATCTCGTGCGGGCCGTCGAGGCCGGGCTGCTTCTCGTCGCCGGCAGGCGCCTCGTTGTCCTCACCCGGGGCCGGCGTCTCCTCGCCTGAGGTGCTCGACGGTGGCGCGTCCGAGACCTGCTGGACGAACGGGTCCTTGCTCTCGAACCGGTCGAAGGTGACGAGCTGGCCGGGGGTCGGGGTCGGCACGGGATCGGTGTCGACGAGCGTGGCGCTGCCGCCGCCGGCCGCCGGCGTGGCGGGTGCGCCCGGCGTCGCGGGCGCCGGAGCACCCGGAGCCGCCGGAGCCGGAGCCGGAGGCGGGGTCGCCGCAGGCTCGGTGGCGGTCGACGACGAGCTCCCGCTGAACATGCCCAGGATCGTCGGCGCCTGGAAGACGAGCACGCTGACGAGGACGAGCCCGAGCACGCCCGCGATGATCTTCTGGCGCTTGGCCTTGGCCTTGGCGTCGAACGGCTTCGCCATCTAGGACGCTCCTGCCGCGGACGCGCCGGCCGGGGGCGCCTCGGTGGGCGCCGCCGGAGGCTGGGTCGCCGGAGGCGGCGTCGTGGCGGGCGGGGTCCCGGCGGGGGGCGCAGCAGCCGGCGGAGTCTCGGCGGGCGGCGTGGTCGTCCCCTCGCCGCTTCCGTAGACGTACGCGTCCACGCCGAGCGTCGCCTTGATCTGCGGGAAGCCCTTCTCGCTCTCCGAGAACGCGAGGCTCCGGACGGTGAAGAGGCGTCCGGTCGCCTGCAGCCGGCCGTTGTGGACCGAGACCAGCGTGCGCAGCCGGTACAGGTAGTCGGACAGCTCGTAGAAGTTCCCGTCGAAGATGAGGTCGATCGGCTGCTTGAGGTAGCCGCCCGCGTCGCTGGCCTCGCCGGGCGTGATCGACTCGAACTTGATGCCCGTGTCGCGCGCGATCCGGTTCAGCTCGAGCAGCACGCCGGGCATGTCCGACTTGCTCGGCATCGCCTTCGTGACCCGGAACAGGTCGGCGGCGCGGATCGGCTCGACGGTCGGCGCCGTCCGCGACGCGATCCGCCTTGTCTGGATCTCCGTCTCGGTCGCCTGGATCTGCTTGACGAGGTCGGCGCTCGCGGACCGCTTCGGCGAGATCAGCATGAAGTAGCCGAGCGCGGCGACCACGAGCAGGCCGACGATCACGAGCGCGATCGCCGCAGGCTTGGGGACCCGCTGCTTGCTCACGACGGTGCTCCTGCCTGCTTGACCTGGGCGGTGATGTTGAACTTGACGATCGGCCGCGCGCCGTCCGAGTCGATCGCGCTCGAGCCGAGCTTGACGTTCTCGAGGTGCGGGATCACCCCGAGGCGCGCGAGCAGCCGCGCGACGCCGTCGTGCGAGTACGTGTAGCCGATGATCGCGAAGCCCCCGCTCGGCGCCTCGGCCGCCTGGCCGGGAGCCGGCGCCGGCGCGCTCGCCGCGTCCGGCCCGCTCGAGTTCATGCTCTCGAGCCAGACGTCGTCGGGGATCACGAGCGAGATCTCACGGAGGACGCGGTCCCAGGCGACGCGGCTGGCCAGAGCCTGGCCCAGCACGCTCAACCGCTGGTCCTTCTCGGCGACGAGCGTCGACTGCGAGGTGTCCGGCGGCGGGGGCGGCGGGATCGCCGCGAGCTCCGCCTTGGCGGCGTCGAGCTGACCCTGCTTGTCGGAGACACCCGAGCTGGCCATCAGGAACCAGCCGGTGAGGACGGCCGTCAGCAGCAGCGCGCCCAGGACCGCCGTCAGCGAGACGGCGCCGGGCTGGCGCCGCGAGCGACCTTCGTCCTTCGGGAGGAGGTTGACCGCACGCATCGTCAGCTCTCGATTCCGAGTCCGATGGCGGCCGCGAGCGAGCCGAGCGGCTGCTCACGGTCGACCTTCTTCGCAACCTTCACGTGCTCGAGCGGGTCCCCGACCCGGACGCGGACGCCGATCAGCTTGGCGAGCTCGGCAGCGAACCCGGGAAGGTGCGCCGTGCCGCCGGTGAGGACGATCTCGCCGATGCCGAGTGAGCCGGTTTGCGACTGGTAGAACTGGAGCGAGGAGACGAGCTCGCGCGCGAAGTTGTGCAGCTCCGCCAGGACGGCCTCGCGCACCTTCTCCGCCTGCTCCGAGTTCAGCCCCGCCGGGATGGAGGGCTCGGCGAGCGAGAGCGAGAGCTTGATCGGCTCGGCCTCGGACGGAGCGAGGTCGAGCGCGCGCGCGATGCCGGCGTTGAGGGACGAGCCGCCCCACTCGAGGACGCGCGTGAACTGGCACGCCTTGCCGTCGGAGACCGCGAACGTCGTCCGGTCGTGGCCGACGGCGACGACGACGAGCGCTGCGTGGCCCGGCTGCCCGTCGTCCTCGCCGGACGACGGCGCGAGCGCGCGCAGGATCGCGAACGCCTCGAGGTCGATGCCGGCGAGGCGGATGCCCGCCTTCTTGCACGCGGCGGTGTAGCGGTCGACCAGGTCGCGGTAGGCGACGACGAGCAGGACGCGGCGCTTGAGCTGCCCCTCGGAGTCCGTGTACTCGCCGAGGACGTGGTAGTCGAGGACGGCCTCGTCCATCGGAATCGGGAGCACCTCCTGCGCCCGGAAGCGGATTGCGTTCGCGAGCTGCTTCGGGTCGTCGATGCCGCCGATCTCGAACATCCGGACGCCGATCCGGTTGTTGGAGATCCCGAGACGGACGTTCTGGCGCGGGAGCTTGTTCTTCTTGAAGAACGCACGGAGGGCCGCGGCGAGCGTCTCGGGCTCGCGCAGCTCGCCGCCGACCACGACACCGTGGTCGAGGTCCTCGCGGGCGACCTGGACGACCTGCGCGCCGCCGTTGTTGACGACCTGGGCGGCGGCGATTTGGGACGCGCCGATCTTCAGGCCGACGAGCTTCTTCTTGCGGCCGACCGAGCGGCCGCCGGCGGCCTTCTCCTGCTTCTTCGGAGCCTTCGCCGCCTTCGGCGCCTTCGCGGCCTTCGGCGACTTCGCGGCCTTCGGGCCGCGGCTGAAGAGCGGCTTGCGCTCCTTCTTCGGCTTCTCCTGCTTCGGCTCGGCCTCAACACCCTCGGCCTTCTTGCGCCGCTTCGGGAGCAGGTCGGACAGCTTGATTTCCTTCCGCAGATCCATCGTTTAGGCCCCCGCCACTCGGAGGCTGCCGGCCGCGGCCAGCTGCGCCTGCTGTTCGGGCTCGAGCCCGTTCCGCTCGATCAGGCCGAGCAGCTGCTCGGCACGGCTCGAGCGCGAGAGCGCGGTCTCGGTGTCGATCACACCGCGGAGGACGAGCTCGGCGAGGGACTGCTCGAGCGTCATCATCCCGCGGGCGGTGCCGGTCTGCATGACCGAGTAGACCTGCTCGACCTTCGCCTGCCGGATCAGGTTCCGGACGGCGTCGTCGGGGAAGAGGATCTCGACGGCGGGCACTCGGCCCTTGCCGTCGGCAGTCGGGACGAGCGTCTGGGTGACGACGCCCTGGAGGGAGCCGGCGATCTGCGTCCGGATCTGTCCCTGCTGGGCCGCCGGGAAGACGTCGATCAGGCGGTCGACCGTGGACGACGCGTCCTGCGTGTGGAGGGTGGCGAAGACGAGGTGACCGGTCTCGGCGGCGGTCAGCGCCGTCGAGATCGTCTCGAGGTCGCGCATCTCGCCGAGGAGGATCACGTCGGGGTCCTGGCGAAGCGCGCCGCGGAGAGCGTCCGCGAAGGTCGTCGCGTCGGGTCCGATCTCCCGCTGGTTGACGACGCAGTTCTTGTGCCGGTGGAGGAACTCGATCGGGTCCTCGATCGTGATGATGTGGTCCGACCGCGTCCGGTTGATCTCGTCGATCAGCGCCGAGAGCGTCGTCGACTTACCGGAGCCCGTCGGGCCCGTGACGAGGACGAGGCCGCGCGGCTTCTCGCAGAGGCCGTACAGGGACTTCGGCATCCCGAGCTCCTCGAGCGTCTTCAGCTCGGTGGGGATCAGGCGGAAGGCGCCCGCGAGGCTCTCGCGCTGCGAGTAGATGTTCACGCGGAAGCGGGCGACGCCGGGGATCGAGTACGACATGTCCAGCTGCCGGTTCAGCTCGAGCTGCTTCTGCTGCTCGGTGGAGGTGATCCGGTAGAGGAGGTGCCGGGTGTCCTCGGCCGACAGGACCGGGAGGCTCTCCATGCGATGGAGGTGCCCACGCATCCGCAGGACCGGCTTGGATCCGACGGTCACGTGCAGATCGGAGGCGTTGTGCGCCACCATCTGCTCGAGCAGGGTGTCGATGGAGAAGGCGTCCGGCATGGATCCCTCGTGCGAGCTATCGGCAGGTTTCATGGGTTTCTTGAACCTCGTTTCTCCACGAATCGGAGGGCCGTGATCCGGGCGCCGACGAGGCGCGGGCGAGGGGTCTGGGCGTCGATCAGATCGGCCCGCTCCGTGCGGATCGACAGGTGCGGAATCGGGCTTCCGGAGGCCGGGATCCGAAGGTTCACGGGCCTGCCGGGAGCGAGCTGCGCGGTCCGGTGGACCGGCCCCGCCTCGAGCTCGACGGAGCGGGCCGCCCGGCCGGCGGGAAGCTCCAGCCGGACGCGGTACTCGCCGCGCGTCGCCTGCGGCCAGACCGCGTAGGTGACGACGCCGCGGGCCCAGCCGTCGGCGTAGAGCCCCTCGGCGAGCGAGCGCAGCCGGAGCGGGCCGTTCGTGCGGTACAGCGTCAGCCCGCGCTGCGGCCGTGCGACCCGGTGCCCGACGAGATCGATCCGGCTCCCGAAGTCGCTGACGACCAGATGGCGGGTTCGGACCGGCGCGCCTCCGACCGGCGAGATCGTCCCGTCCGGCCGGATCCCGACCTCGGTGAAGGGCAGAGGGTCGTTGTCGATGCCGCCGAGGTGGAACGTCCGGTCGACGCTGTGGTTCCAGGACTCGAGCATCCAGCCGGCGTGCAGCGACGCGCCCGGCAGGACGAGGACGTCGGCGCGGACCCCTGTGCGGTCGAGCCAGTCCTTCTGCGCCGGCGCCAGGGACGCGGCGGTGCGCGCGGTCATCCGGCGGTCGCCGCTGTAGGCCGCGACGCCGACGGCGAGCGCGAGGACGATCGAGACGCCCGCGACCGCGACGCCCCAGCGCCGGAGCGGGACCGCCGCAGCGACGAGCGCGGCGAGGAGGCCCGCGGTCCCGAACAGCGCGGCCGCGTCGCCAGGCGACAGCTGCCGGCCCGCGGTCTCGACAGCCGAGAGCGTCGGCGAGTCGAACGAGAACGGCTCGAGCGCCAGCGACGCGAAAGGCACGGCGAGCGCCAGGCCTCCGAGCACGAGCGCGACGCCGGCGTAGACCCGCCGGCGCGGCGCGCCGCGCTCGAGGTACAGGAAGAACGCCGCGAACAGGAGCGGCACTGCGTAGAACGCGTAGCGCTCCAAGGGGCGGTGCGCGTCGCCCGACGCGATCAGGCCCGCCTGGAGCGACAGACCTGCGACGAGCAGCGCGGTGAGGACGCCGAACGCCGCCTCCGAACGATCCCGCGGGCGCCCGGTTGCGTAGACGAGGCCGAGGACGGCGCCGGGGACGACGAGCATGCCGGCGGCGAAGGGCAGCAGCGCGGCGGTCCATCCCGCCCACCTGAGCGTCTCGAGCGCTGGGTAGTCGAGCTCCCGCGCGCCGTTGTAGAAGCCCAGCGACGACGTGCCGAGGACGAGCCCCGCCACGCCGAGCACGCCGAGCGCCGAGAGGGCGACCACGTGCCGCCGCAGTGGCCGGCCGACGAGCAGCACGGCCAGCACGAAGGCGGCCGGCAGGATCAGGAACTGCGCGCGGGTCAGCACGGCGACGCCGAGCACGACGACGGTTGCGAGGTCCATGCCGGCCGACGGCTCCGCGATCGCCTTGACCGCGACGGCCACGGCGACCAGGAAGACCGGGAAGGCCAGGGCCTCGGAGGTCAAATACGAGTGGTAGAGCATCGCGCCGCCTGCGACCGTGGCCGCGGCGACGCCGAAGGCGTACGCGGGCCGCACCAGCTGTCGCGCCAGCGCCCAGGCCGGGAAGACGGCCGAGCACATCAGCACCGCGTTGAGCGTCTTCGCCGCGCCGTACGGCGCCGCGCCGTCGAGCAGCCAGACCGGCGCCTGGAAGACGGCGGGCAGGAACGACGGGAAGAGGAAGTCGACCCCGCGGACCGTCAGGCCGTCCCCTGCAGCGAGGCTCCGAGCGAGCTCGGCGAACATCAGCTCGTCGGTGAAGACGGCAGGCGTCTCGTGCCCGAGCGCCTGGATCCAGTGGTAGAGGACGGCGACGGCGAAGAGGCCGAGGAGCGCGAGCGGCCACCAGCTCGCCCGCTCGGTCCGCTCCGGCCGCGCGACGGCCGTGCGGGCAGCGGGGCGCTCGAGGGTCTGGACGCTCACACCTGCTCCGTCGGCAGCGCGGGCGGCGCGTGCTCCGTCACCGCCGAGCACGCGAGCGGCGAGACGCGGGCCTCGCTGGCCTGCGCGCTGACGACGCGGGTCCCGACGAAGCCGCGGGCGCTCGACAGGTACGTCACGTACCAGGCACCGCGCGAGCACACCTCGAAGTTGACGGTCTGCGGGCGGCCCGGCTCGAGCCGCACGTCGCGAGTCCGCTTCCCGGGCTCCTGGAACCGCAGGGTCAGACCCTCCGACGCCGGGGGCGCCGACAGCGTCACAGCGACCCGGCGCGAGATCCGTCCGCCGGGCTGCTCGGGCCAGAGGTAGAGCCGTCCGGCGCCGGCGAGCCAGCCGTCGCTGTAGCGGCCGGCGAAGTACAGGGACATCCGGGCCGGGCCCTCGGGGCTCCAGAGCGTGTACGAGGGCGACTCGGCGATCCGCCTCGCGCCCGAGAGCTCGATCGTGCCGCCGTAGCCGTCGACGAGGACCGGGCCGGTGAGCTCGCGGCCGCTCTCCAGCAGCCGTCCGTCCCGAGCCACGGTCAGCCTCGGCGAGAAGAGGTGGTCGACCTCCCCGGCGCCCGGCAGGAGCGCGACGCGACGGATCGAGCGGTTCCAGAAGAGCTGCTCCATCGCCTCGGTGCGCACCCCGTCCGGAGCGCGGACGAGCGTCACGTCCCCGACACCGGCGCGGTCGACCCACGACGGCTCGTCCGGCAGGAACGCGGCGCGGACGGACGAGGCGTTGCGGCTGTCGAACGCCACGGCGCCGACGGACGCAGCCGTGGTCGCGGCGAGCGCCAGTCCGAGGACGACCGGCGTCGCAAGCAGGGGCCGAGTCGAAAGCAGGATCGCCAGCACGCCGAACACCGCCGCGACCGCCGCGATCACGAGCGAACCGGAGCCGGGGCTCCCGGCCCACTCTTCGAGCCGGAAGGCGGCGACCAGGAACGGCGACTGCGACTTGCCCTCGGCAGCCGTGAAGCCGGCGAGCGGCACCTGCGCCGAAGCGGCGATCAGCAGCGAGACCAGCAGCGCGAGGTGCGTCCGGGCAGGCCAGCCGCGCGACGCGTACGCGCCGAACGCGAGGAAGGCGAGCGGGAGGACGTAGAAGACGTAGCGTTCCTGCGCCCGGTCGACGTCGCCGGCAAGACTCGCCTCGAGCAGCAGTGCGACCGTCGTCGTGAGGAAGAGCGCCCCGAAGGCCGACTCCGCCCGGGAGCGGGGGCGCCAGAGCGCCAGCGCGAGACCGAGCAGCGCGCCCGGCACGAGGATCCAGCCGGACGAGTACGCG
>DATBMH010000078.1:0-62286 GCA_036554945.1 Gaiellaceae bacterium
GCCGCGGTGATCGCCCAGGAGTCGGGCGTGGACGACTTCCTCGCCGAGGCGACGCCGGAGCGCAAGCTCGACCTGATCCGCGACGAGCAGGGCCGCGGGCGGATGGTCGCGATGACCGGCGACGGCACCAACGACGCTCCCGCGCTGGCGCAGGCCGACGTCGGCGTCGCCATGAACACGGGGACGACCGCCGCCAAGGAGGCGGGGAACATGGTCGACCTCGACTCCAACCCGACGAAGCTCATCGAGATCGTGGAGGTCGGCAAGCAGCTCCTCATCACGCGCGGCGCGCTGACGACGTTCTCGATCGCGAACGACGTCGCGAAGTACTTCGCGATCCTGCCGGCGATGTTCGCCGCCACCTACGCGACCTCCGGCGAGGAGGGGCCGCTCGACGCGCTCAACGTCATGCAGCTCGGGACACCGAGGAGCGCGATCATCTCGGCGATCGTCTTCAACGCGATGATCATCCCGGCGCTCGTGCCGCTCGCCTTGCGCGGGGTCAGGTATCGGGCGATCGGAGCGACGGCGCTGCTCCGCCGCAACCTGCTGATCTACGGCCTCGGCGGTGTGATGCTGCCGTTCGTCGGGATCAAGCTGATCGACCTGCTCGTCCACAACGGCTTCGGGGCCTAGGTAGTGCGAACCTAAGGGCGTGCGCGGGCGCTACCGGATCCTCCTCGGAGCAGCACCCGGGGTCGGTAAGACCTTTCGCATGCTCCAGGAGGGACGGCACGCGCTCCAGGAGGGGCGTGACGTCGTCGTGGGCTATCTCGAGCCCCACGACCGGCCCGAGACGGCGGCGCTCGCGGACACGCTCGAGGTCGTTCCGCGCCGTGCCGTCACACACGGCGGGCTCGAGCTGGAGGAGCTGGACGTCGACGCGGTGATCCGGCGAGCGCCCGAGCTCGCGCTGATCGACGAGCTGGCGCACACGAACGCGCCGGGATCGCGGAACGAGAAGCGGTACCAGGACATCGCCGAGGTCCTCGAGGCGGGCATCGACGTCATCTCGACCGTGAACGTCCAGCATCTCGAGTCGCTGAACGACGCGATCTTCGAGCTGACGGGCGTCCGTGTGCGCGAGACGTTTCCCGACCGGATCCTGGACGACGCGGACGAGGTCGTGCTCGTGGACCTGTCGCCGGAGACGCTGATCGAGCGGCTGCGGGCGGGCAAGGTCTATCCCCGGTCGCAGGTGGACTCGGCCCTCGCGAACTTCTTCCGGATCGACAACCTCGGCGCGCTGCGAGAGCTCGCCCTCCGGGAGGTCGCGGAGGACGTCGAGCAGCGGCGGGGCCCTGCCGTCCTGGACCCGCTCAGCCAGCAGGCCGTCACCGAGCGCGTGCTCGCCCTCGTGGAGCCGCAGGCGAAATCGCAGCGGATCCTCCGCCGTGCGTGGCGCTCGGCACAGCGTCTCGGCGCCGACATCGACGCGCTCTGGGTTCGGCGGCCGGGGCAGGAGCTGTCCGTCGACGAGGCGACGCAGCTCGCGGCGCTCCGGAGGCTCGCGTCGTTTCTCGGCGTGCACTTCCTCGAGGAGGAGGGCGACGACCTCGTGGAGGCCATCCGCCGCGTCGCGAACGACCGTGGCTCGACCTACGTCTTCGTCGGCACTCCCGACGAGCGGCGCCGGGTCGAGATCCTGCGCGGCTCGCTCGTCTCCCGGATGATCCGGGAGCTGCCGGGGATCGACATCCGCGTGGTCGCCGACCGGGCGCTGCGCGAGGAAGCGCAGCGGTGAGGCTCTGGGCGCGCAAGGCGCCCGAGCCGAGGCCGGGGCAGTCGCGGCTGCTCGTCCCCTTCACGGGGAGCGGGCTCGATCCCGCCGTGCTCGACGCGGCGATCCGCATCGCGCGTGCGCAGGAGAGCGTCCTCGTCCCGGCCTACCTCGTCGTCGTCCCGCGCGAGTTCGCCCTCGAGGCGCCCCTGCACCGGGAGGCCGAGCGCGCGATGCCCCTGCTCGAGGCCGTCGAACACGCGGCGCTCCGGGCCGGGATCCCCGTCGACGCGCGGATCGAGCGCGGCCGGACCCCGATCGACGCGCTCAACCGGCTGTGGGAGGCGGAGTCCTTCGACCGGATCCTCGTGCCCGCCCGCGCACCGGGCCACCCCGGCTTCGGGCCGAAGGACCTCGGGTGGATGCTCGAGCGGGCGCCGAGCGAGACGCTCGTGCTGCGGCCTACGCCGGTGGACGGGGACGCGAGGCCGACGCGGCGCGCCGGCGCCGGTAGACGAGGCGCTGGAGCGTGAGCGTCGCGATGCCGGCGGCGACGATCGACGCGAGGTTGATCGTGAGCTGCGCGAGCGCCCCGCCGAACTCGTCCCAGTCGGCGTAGGCCGCGGCGACACCGACGTTGGCGGCCGCCGGGATGGTGGTCACCGAGATGAGGACGCCGATCAGCGCGCCCGACTTCGCCGTCGTCAGCGACAGCATCCCCGCGACGCCGGCGAGCAGGGCGACGATCACGGAGAACCAGCTCGGCTCCGAGATGAAGAGCGTGGTCGGGTGGCTCGCCGCATCGAGCTCGTCCGGGGTGAGGTCCGCCGCGCGGAAGCCGAGTGTCGCAGCGAACGTGGCCGCGATCGCGACGGGGAACCCGACGGCCAGTGCAACGAACGACCTCCGTGCGAGCGCGAGCTGACGCTGGACGATCGCGATGCAGAGACCCGCGAGGGGCCCGAACTCGGGCCCGACCACCATCGCGCCGATGATCAGGACCTGCGAGTCCGTCAGGATCCCGACGGCCGCGATCAGCGTCGCGAGCACCATGAAGGAGACGAACGAGGCGGAGAGCTCGGCGCTCTCCGAGGTTCGCTGCTCGACCTGCTCCCACACGACCGCGTCGGCGGGAGACCCCCGCGCGCGCCGGATCGCGTCGCGAGCGAGGCGGGAGGGCGCGGACTCGATCTCCTCGACCGAGATCGTGCCCTCGTTCTCCAGGCCGAGCTCGCGGAGCTCCGCGAGCAGCGCGCTCGCCTCCTCTCGCGGGACGTCGCAGAGGACGAGATCCCCCCGCGGCCGTCTCGCCGCGTCGGGGAAGCGCACCACGCTCAGGACGGCCGGCGAGCGCTCGAGCACCTCGAGAACCCGGTCCGCCAGGTCATCCGGCGCGACGATCCTGAGGTGAATCACGCGCGCGATCATAGGGAGCCGAGCCGCCCGCTCCCGTGAGTAGAGTCCTGCCGTGCCGCGGCGGAGGCGCAGGCAGCAAGGCCTAGAGCGCGTCCTCGGGACGCCCGCGCTGTTCGCCACCGCGTACGGCAACGTCGGCTCCTCGATCTATTACGCGCTCGGCGTCACCGCCGCCTTCGCGCTCGGGCTCACTCCGCTCGTCTTCGTCGTCGCCGGTCTCATCTTCGCGGCCACCTCGGCGACCTACGCCGAGGGGACGGTGCGCTACCCGGAGGCCGGCGGCTCGTCGAGCTTCGCGCGCCACGCGTTCAACGAGCTCGCGAGCTTCGGGGCGGCCTGGGCGCAGATGCTCGTCTACGTCGCGACCGTCGCGATCTCGGCGTTCTTCGTGCCGCACTACCTCTCGGTCTTCTGGGAGCCGCTGCGCGAGAACCCGTGGGACATCGTCGTCGGCGCGGTTGTCGTCGCCGTCCTGGTCGGGATCAACATCGTCGGCGTCAAGGAGGCGGCGAGCCTCAACGTCCTGCTCGCGGTCGTCGACTTCGCGACGCAGGCGCTCCTCGTCGGGATCGGCTTCTTCCTCGTCTTCGACCCGGACACCCTGCGCGCCAACGTCGACCTCGGCGTCGCGCCCACCTGGGACCAGTTCTTCATCGCGATCCCGATCGCGATGCTCGCGTACACCGGCGTGGAGACGGTCTCCAACCTCGCCGAGGAGGTCCGCGACCCGCCGCGCAACGTCCCGAACGCGTACAAGCTCATCGCCCTCGCGGTCTTCGCGATCTACTTCACGCTCCCGGCGATCGCGCTCTCCGCGCTGCCGGTGTTCCAGCAGGACGGCGAGTACGTGACCCTGCTCGGCCTGCCGCCGGAGGAGGGAGGCTTCACGAACGACCCGGTGCTCGGCGTGGTCGAGAACCTCGGGCTCTCGCAGGGCGTCCTGCTCGACGGGCTGGAGGTCTACGTCGGCGTCCTGGCGGCGACGATCCTCTTCATCGCCACGAACGCCGGCGTGATCGGCGCCTCCCGGATCACGTACGCGATGTCCGGCTACCGGCAGCTCCCGCTCGGCTTCCGCCGGCTCCATCCGCGCTTCAAGACGCCCTGGGTCGCGCTCGTCGTCTTCGCCGGAGCGATCCCGATCCTGACGATCCTCCCGGGGCAGACGGACTTCCTCGGGACGATGTACTCGTTCGGCGCCACGCTCTCGTTCACGGTCGCGCATGCGTCGATCGTGGCCCTTCGGTATCGCAGCCCGAGCGAGGAGCTCACGTACCGCGCCAAACCCAACCTGCGGTTCCGCGGCGTCGACTGGCCGCTGTTCGCGATCGTCGGAGGGATCGGGACGGCGCTCGCCTGGACGGTGATCGTCGTGCAGGAGGAAGTGACGCGCTGGGCGGGGCTCGGCTGGCTCGCGCTCGGCTTCGTCGGCTACGCCGTGTACCGGCGCTTCACGCTCCACGCCCCGATGACGGAGACCGTTCGCGCGCCGGTCCTCGTTCTCGGGCCGTCGCTGACCGTCGAGTACCGGACGATCGTCGTCCCCGTCGTCCGCACTGCCGAGTCGGAGGAGGCGCTCGTCGCCGCCGCCCGGCTCGCGGCCGACCGCGGCTCGACCGTCGCCGTCGTGCACGTGATCGAGGTACCGCTCGACCTGCCCCTCGACGTGCGCCTGCCGCAGGCGGAGGACGAGGCCGACGAGCTGCTCGACAGCTCCGCCGCGCTGCTCGAGAGCTACGGCGTCCGCGCCGTCGTCCGGCTGCTCCGTGCCCGCACAGCCGGGCCCGAGATCGTCACCGAGGCGGGTCGCCGCAACGCCGAGCTCGTGATCCTCGGCGCGCCGAGGCCGAGGCACGGACGCCGCGGCCGGATCTTCGGCACGACCGTCGACTATGTCCTCAAGCACAGCCCGTCGCGGGTCCTGATCGCCGCCGGCCGCAGGGCCGCGTGACCGTCGCGCTGGCCTGGGTCATGGTCGCGCTCGGCGCGATCGTCGTCGTGCGCACGGTGATGGTCGGGGTGGGGGGCGGGCTCGGGCTCCTGCTCGGGGCCCTCCTGATCTTCGCGGGAGCCCTGCGTCTGTACCTTCACCGGAGCACCAGGCATCTCTGATGGCGAAGAAGCTCCCCGGCCTCCAGCGCGTTCTCGACGTTCCCTCGCTCGCGGCCGTCGCCTACGGCGAGATCGCCTCCTCGCTGTACTTCGCGCTCGGCGTCGTCGCGCTCTTCGCGATGGGCGTGACGCCGTGGGTGCTGCTCGCGGTGGGCGTGCTCTTCCTGGTCGTGGCGCTCTCGTACGCCGAGGGGACGAGCGCGATCCCGGAGCCCGGCGGCGCCGCGACGTTCGTCCGGCGCGCCTACAACGACCCGGCCGGGTTCCTCACCGGCTGGGCGCTGATCCTCGACTACCTGATCGTCATGGCGCTGGCCGGGCTGTTCGTGCCGCACTACCTCGGCCACGCCATCGGGTGGCAGGGACTGACGCACGAGCCCTGGGACACGGTGGTCGGCGTCGCCGTCGTCCTCGGCATCGCGGCGCTCCGCCTCCTGCGGCGGACGAGCCTCTACCGGACGGCGATCTTGATCGCGGCGATCGCCCTGGCCTCGCACCTGCTGCTGGTCGTGCTCGGGTTCGCGTTCCTCTTCTCCGCCGGTGCGCTGACCGAGGGCGACATCGGCACGGCGCCGACCTGGCAGGACCTCGCGTTCGCCCTCCCGCTCGCGATGCTCGCCTACACCGGCCTGGAGACGGTCGCGAACCTGGCCGCCGAGACGCGGGAGCCGGGACGCACGCTGCCGCGGAGCCTCTTCGCCGGCATCGGCCTCGTCGTCGCGGTGTCGTTCGCGATCGCCCTCGTCGCCGTCTCCGCCTACCCCGGCGGGGTCGGGCTCGGCACCGAGTGGCTCCGCGCGCCGCTGATGGCCATCCCCGCGGCGCTCGAGGGACAGCTCCCGGCAGCGCTCGCAGACTCGGTCCGGATCGTCGTCGGCGTCACCGGTGCGCTCGTCCTGCTCGTCGCCGTGACGACCTCGATCTCGGGCGCTGGTCGGCTCGCCTACTCGATGGGTCAGCGCGACATGCTCCCGCACACCTTCGGGACGCTCAACCGGCGGACGCTGATCGCGCCGGCCACGATCGTCTCGTCCGCGCTGATCGCGTCGACGCTGCTCGTGATCGGCCACTTCATCCCGACCGAGGCTGCGGAGTTCCTCGCCGGCCTCTTCAGCTTCGGCGTGCTGCTCGCGTTCACCGCCGCGCAGCTCGCGGTGATCAGGCTGCGGTTCACCGAGCCGGACCTCGCGCGGCCGTTCCGGGTCCCGTTCGACGTCCGGATCCGCGGCGCGTCGGTCCCGCTGCCCGCGCTGATCGGGCTCCCGCTGACCTTCGCGATCTGGATCGTGTCGCTCGTCACCCACGACGCGACGCGCATCGCCGGCCCGGTGTGGCTGCTCATCGGCGCCGCGGTCTACATCGGGACGCGCATGAGCCGCGGCCACAGCATCTTCGGACGGGTGCTCCCGCCGGAGCCGGACCTGGTGCCGGCCGAGGAGGGCGTCTACGAGCGGATCCTCGTCCCGATGAAGCTCGGCGCGATCGGCGAGGAGGTGCTCGCGACCGCGATCAAGCTGGCGGAGGAGCGCGGCTGCGCCGTCTACGTCGTCTACGTGATCGCGGTGCCGCTCGACAGGCCGATCGACGCGCCGATGCTCGACGCCGAGGAGCGGGCGGAGGCGTCGCTGGCCGAAGCGAAGCTGCTCGCCTCCGAGCACGGGGTCACCGTCCAGGCCGAGATCGTCCGCTCGCGCTCGATCGGCGAGGCGATCGTGGAGGAGGCGGCGGCGCACTCCGCCGACCTGATCGTCATGGGCTCCGCGCCCCGCTGGCGCCGCCAGTCGCGCTTCTTCAGCCCGACCGTCGACCACGTCCTGCGGCACGCGAAGTCCGAGGTGATGGTGATCGCCTACCCGCAGGGCCTGCTCGAGGCGGAAGAGGCAGGAGCGCTCGGCTAGGGAGGCGCCAGGCACCGAAGCACGTCGTGCTGGCGCCTCCAGTCGCTAACCTCCGACGTCGTGAAGGTCATCGTCGTCGGATGCGGCCGGGTCGGTTCCGCGGTGGCGCTGGAGCTCGATCGCACCGGCTGGGAGGTCACTGCGATCGACGAGAACGAGGACGCCCTCCAGCGGCTCGGCGAGCACTGGTCCGGCGGCTTCGTCGTCGGCCACGGCATGGACACCGACGTGCTCAAGGAGGCCGGGATCGAGGAGGCGGACGCCGTCGTCGTGGCGACGAACGGCGACAACACGAACCTCGTCATCGGCCAGGTCGCGCAGAAGCGGTTCGACATCCAGACGACGATCGTCCGCGTGCTCGACCCCCACCGCGCGAAGGTCTACGCCTCGCTCGGCCTCAGGACGATCTCGCCGACCTCGACGGCGATCGAGTTCCTCACCGACGCCGTCCGGAAGTCCGAGGAGGCACCGGACCGGGTGGAGGCCAGGAGCTAGGTGTACATCCTCATCGCCGGCGGCGGCAAGGTCGGCGCCAACCTGACGAGAAGCGTCCTCGACCTCGGCCACGAGGTGACGCTGATCGAACAGCGGCGCGACCGCTTCGAGCGCCTCGAGGAGGAGTTCGAGCACCGGGTGCAGCTCGGAGACGCAACCGAGCTCTTCGTCCTCGAGCGCGGGGGCATCGCGCGCCCGCCCGACCTCGTCGTGGCAGTCACGGGCGACGACGAGGACAACATCGTCATCTGCCAGATGGCGCGCGAGCACTACGGCGTCGAGAAGGTGATCGCGCGCGTGAACGACCCGCGCAACCAGCCGCTCTTCGACCTGATCGGGATCTCGCCGACGGTCTCGGCGACCTCGATCATCCTCGCCATGATCGAGCACGAGGTGCCCGAGCACGGCCTGATCCATCTCGTCGAGCTGAAGAAGGAGAACCTCGAGATCGTCGAGGTGCAGCTCGATGCGGACTCCCCGTCCGTCGGGAAGCAGGTGAGCCGGATCGACCTCCCTCCGGGCTCCCGGTTGATCACGGTCATGCGGGACGGACAGGCCCAGATGGCCGAGGGCGAGACCGAGCTCCGCGCGGGCGACCAGGTTCTCGCGGTGCTCGAGCCGGGCAAGGAGGAAGAACTGCGCAAGGTGCTTCTTCGTAAGGGAGATCGATGAGGGTCTTCTTGGGGGTCATCGCCGTCGTGGCGCTCGCCGGCTGCGGAGGTGCGTCCGGGAGCGACGACGCGGCGCCGGCACAGGGCGGGTACCGCTTCGTGCAGGTCGCCTCCGGGTTCGACCAGCCGGTCCACGTCAGCGCCCCGCGGAACCAGCCCGGGACGCTGTACGTCGTCGAGCAGCCCGGTCGGATCCGGATCGTCCGCAACGGCCGGATCACCGGAACGCTGCTGGACATCCGGAGCCGGGTCCAGTGCTGCGGCGAGCAGGGGCTGCTCTCGGTCGCCTTCCACCCGAGGTACGGGCAGAACCGCCGCTACTTCGTCTTCTACACGGCGCCGAACAACCGGGTCGTCGAGTACCGCGGGCGGCGCGCCGTCCGGACCTACCTGAACATCTCGGACCCGTACTCGAACCACAACGGCGGCCAGGTGGCCTTCGGGCCCGACGGGCGGCTGTACGCGGGCACCGGCGACGCCGGCGCAGGGGGAGACCCCGAGAATCGCGCGCAGAACCTCGGCTCGCCGTTCGGGAAGCTCTGGGCGTGGAACGTCGACCGGCGCGGCGGGCGGGGGCAGATCGTGGGCTTCGGGCTCCGGAACCCCTGGCGCTTCTCGTTCGACCGCAAGACCGGCGACCTCTACATCGGCGACGTCGGCCAGAACTCGTGGGAGGAAGTGAACTTCACTCCGCGGCGCAGCCCCGGCCTCGAGAATTACGGGTGGGACGTGTACGAGGGCCGCGCGCGCTTCGAGAGCAAGCCTCCGAACTCACGCGGCCGCCTTCGCTTCCCGGTCGCCGTCTACTCGCTGGACGGCGGTGAGTGCGCCGTGAGCGGCGGGTTCGTCTACCGCGGGAAGGCGGTGCCCTCGGCGGCGGGCCGGTACTTCTACGGCGACAACTGCACCGGGGACATCTGGAGCTTCCGCATCGCGCGCGGCCGTGCGACGGGGCTGCGCAAGGAACGATTCAGCCTGGGCGGCCTGTCCTCGTTCGGCGAGGACGCGAACGGCGAGCTCTACGCCGTCACGCTCAACGGCCGGCTCTACCAGCTTCGGTCTGGCTGAAGGTCTCACGACTTTCAGCCACCTCATGAAGCCGGGCGCCGCTGCGCGGCGCAGGCGCACTAGGCAGGTCCCGTCACCCTGCCGCCGCAACTAACCCGCGCGCCGGCGGCGCTGCACCTGCGGGCCGGACTGGCCGAGGGCCGCGTACGCGAGCGTCTGGAGCGACTCGTTCAGCATCGCCAGCTCGCGGACGATCGGCGCCAGGTTCTCGCCGCTGTCCAGGCGCCGGTTCAGGCCGTGCACCTCGGCGGTCAGCGCGTCGAGCCGCTCGAGGAGCGCGTCCAGCTGCCGGTCGCCGACGTCCTTCGGTGCGTCCACGGCCCGAAATGTACCCAGGCAGACCGGATGGTCAGCGCCAGTAGCGCGAGGCGAGCAGAGCGCCCACGACCACGCCGACGGCGTCGATCACGACATCCAGGGGTGCGCCATGACGCCCGGAGACGAACGACTGGTGGACCTCGTCGGTGATCGCGTAACCGACGGCGAGCACGATCGCCAGGGCCGGGCTGCGCGTGGCGCGAACGAGCAGCGCCGCCAGGATCGCGAACTCCGTCGCGTGCGCGATCTTCCGCAGGACGAGGTCCCAGGTGCCGAGCCCGGTGCCGAGGCTCGGGATCGACGAGAAGGCGAAGATCACGGCCGCCCAGGCGACCACGGGGCCCCATCGCCGGACGGCCGCCTGCACGGAGGGGCATACTAGGCGCGACAACAGAAGGCGAGCGGAGAGGGAACCCGGTGCGAGTCCGGGACGGTCCCGCCGCTGTGAGGGGAGACGCTCCCGCGCCGAAGTGCCACTGGCCCGCGGGCCGGGAAGGCGGTTCGGGAGGGCGCCCCGAGTCAGAAGACCTGCCTCTCGCCGAGCACTCAGAACCCCTCGCGGAAGGAGGATTCGTGCGTAAGACGCTCTTCATGCTCGCGACGCTGCTCGCGCTCGCGGCGGTGCTCGTTCCCTCGGCCCTGGCGGCCTCGGTGTCGGTCCGGGTCGAGGGCAGGACGCTCTCGCTCTTCGGCTCCCTCGAGACCCGCTTCGAGGCTGGGGCGAACCCGATGCAGGCGCTGGACGTCGCCAGCTTCAGGGGCGAGTTCTACTACCACGTCACCCAGACCTCGTTCGGGCCGTACGTCGACCAGATCGGCCGCCATCCGGCCGGTGGCGCGAACGGCTGGGTCTTCAAGGTCAACGGCGCCTCGCCGCCCGTCGGCGCGGACCAGGTGCAGCTCAACGACGGCGACCGCGTCCTCTGGTACTGGGCGACGTTCGGGCCGAACGGCGGCCCGCCGACGCTGCACCTGACCCGGAACGGGCGGAACTGCTACCGGGTTGTATCCGAGAACGACCAGGGCACGGACCGCGCGGCGAACGGCGCGGTCCTGCACGTGGACCGGCGGCGGGTCCGCACCCGCGCCGGCCGCGGCTGTGTCGGGCGTCACACGGGCACGGTGCGGGCGACGCTGGCCGGGGCCGTCCGCTCGAACGCGCTCAGGTAAGTGCTCCGCCGGCTCGCACTCCTCCTCGCCGCCGCATGCCTGCTCGCTGGCTGCGGGGAGGAGGCGGCCGGCGACGGCTCCGCCCAGCTCTGGATCACACGCGATCGAGGCGAGCGCGTGATGCTGACGACGGCGGTGCCGGCGGGGATCTCCGCGCTGGAGGCGCTCCGGCGCAAGGCCGACGTCGAGACGCGATACGGCGGCCGCTTCGTCCAGTCGATCGACGGCGTCGAGGGCGACATCGCGTCGCAGGAGGACTGGTTCTACTTCGTGAACGGCTACGAGGCGGACATCAGCGCCGCCGACTACGAGCTCCACGACGGGGACGTGCTCTGGTGGGATCACCGGTCCTGGGCGGAGGCGATGCGCCAGCCGGTGGTCGTCGGCGCCTTTCCCGAGCCGTTCGAGCACGGTTGGGACGGGAAGCGGCGGCCGGTGGTGGTCGAGGGCCCGGCGTCCGACGTCCGTGACGGGCTCGTGAAGCTGCTCGGTGCGACGGACGCCGCCGACGGGGCGAACAGGCTCGTGCTCGTGCCGGGCTCGGGCCTCCGCGGCCGGGTGGAGGGCGGGCCCGGCTCCCCCGTCGTCTTCGAGCTCGGCGAGGACCTCGCGCGCAAGCTCCTCGAGGAGCCTTCGGCCGTCCGCTACCGGTACGAGGTGCCGTGAGCCCGGTCCCCGCCGTCGCCGTTCTGGCCTCGCTCGCGGCGGCCGCGCTGCTCGCGGACCGCACGGTGTCCGTGGCGCTCATCGCCGTGCTGCTCTTCGCGGTCTGCCTGCGCGCTCCGCGCGGGCGGCGCTGGCCGTATCTCGTCGGGACGCTTGCGTCGGGTCTGCTGCTCTTCCTGCTCAGCCCGCTCGTGGCCCGGTACGGCGGCGTCGTCTACTGGGAGGGGCCCGAGGTGCCGGTGCTCGGGCAGCTGGACGTCACGAGCGAGGAGCTCTCCGAGGCGCTCTTCCAGGCGCTCCGCCTGATCGCGGTCGGTCTCGCATTCGCCGCGTACGCGCTGCTCGTCGACCAGGACCGGCTGCTGCTCGCGGGGCGGAAGCTCCGGCGCTCCGTGCTGGCGGTCGCGCTCGCGACACGGCTCGTGCCGTCGCTCGAGCGAGATGCGGCGGGCTACGTCGAGGCGCTCCGCGGGCGCGGTGTCGCCGTCGACGGGCTCCGAGGACACGCCCGGCTCGTCTCGCCGCTGGTCGCGGGGTCGTTGGAGCGGTCGCTGAACCTGGCCGAGTCGATGGAGGCGCGGGGGTTCGGCCGGCCCGGCCGGACACGGGCGCCGCAGCCGCCGTGGAGCATCCTCGACCGGCTGGCGATCGTCGGGGCCTGCGCGATCGTCGTCGTGGGGGCGATGTGGCTCTAGCGCGCGCCCACCGGCTCACCTTCCGGTATCCCGGTCGCGATGCGCCGGCGCTGGACGACGTCTCGCTCGAGGTGCAGCCGGGAGAGCTCGTCTGCCTGCTCGGCCCGTCCGGCTCGGGCAAGTCGACGCTGCTCCGCGCGTTCGCCGGCCTCGTCCCGCACTTCCACGGCGGGAGCTTCGGGGGGAGCGTCGAGATCGCGGGCCGCGACTCGCGGACGACACGGCCGAGCGACCTCGCCGGCGTCGTGGCGAGCGTCTTCCAGGACCCCGAGGACCAGGTCGTGTTCACCGGCGTGCAGCTCGAGGTCCAGTTCGGCCTGGAGAACCTCGGCGTCCCGCCCGAGCAGATCGGGCCGCGCGCGCTCGAGGCGCTGCGCCACCTGGGCGCCGACCACCTGGCCTCCCGCAAGACGACCGAGCTCTCCGCGGGCGAGCTCCAGCGGGTTTGTGTTGCATCAGCTCTCGCCCTTCGCCCGCAGCTGCTCCTCCTCGACGAACCCACGTCCCAGCTCGATCCCGAGGCGGCGGAGATGCTCCTCGACCTCGCCACGCGGCTTGGTTGCGCGGTTCTGATCTCCGAGCAGCGGCCGGCGCTGCCGCTCGAGCGGTGCGACCGGGTCGTGTTCATGGAGGAGGGGCGGATCGTGATCGACGCAACACAAGCCGAGGGTTTGCGCTGGCTCGCCGAGACGCGTCCGGGGTTCGTCCACCAGGGGCCCGAGGTGGTCGAGCGGGAGGCTGCCGGGGAGGCTGTCGTCCGGGCCGAGGATGCCGCGTACGCCTACGGGGATCGCGTCGTCTCGGTGCCGGACCTCTCCGTTTCGCGTGGCGAGGTCGTCGCGCTGCTCGGGCCGAACGGCTCCGGGAAGACCACGCTCGCGAAGCTGGCCGCCGGCCTGCTCGAGCCGTCGAGTGGCTCCGTCCGGCGGGCCGGGCGGGCGTCGTACCTCAGCCAGGATCCCGGCCGGTACGTCGTCGAGGAGCGGGTCGTGGACGAGGTGGCGCTCGGGGTCCGGGGGGATCTCGAACGCGCCCGCCGCGCCCTCCGGCTCGTCGACCTGACCGGCTTCGCCGAGCGCCACCCGCGTGACCTCTCGAGCGGCGAGCGTGAGCGGCTCGCCCTGGCCTCGGTCCTCGTCACCGAGCCCGACCTGCTCGTGCTGGACGAGCCGACGAGGGGAATGGACCCCGTGCGGAAGCTCGCGCTCGCCGAGCTGCTCCGGTCGCAGGCGGTCGACCGCGCCACGCTCGTCGTGACCCACGACCTCGTCTTCGCGGCGGACGTCGCCGACCGCACCGTCACGACCGCCGTGGAGCGGGAGGCGGTCCATGCCTAGGGTCGGCCACGCCTCCGCGCTCCTCGCCTGCGCGGCAGCCGCGTTCGCCGCGGCGGCCTGGGCCGCGCTCTCTCCGGGAGACGCCGGCCTGTCGCTCCTGCTCGTCGCGCTCGCGCTCGTCCTCGCCGGCTTCGTCTGGCTCGAGGCCGGAACGGGCTCGGCGAAGGAGGTCGCGCTCGTCGCTGTCCTCGGCGGCGTCGGTGCGGCCGGGCGGGTGCTGTTCGCGGCGGTGCCGGGCGTCCAGCCGCTCACCGTGGTGGCCGTCGCCGCCGGCGCGGCACTCGGTGCCCGGGTCGGCTTCGCCGTCGGCGCCACGGGCGCGCTGGTCTCGAACTTCTACCTGGGCCAGGGCATCTGGACGCCCTGGCAGATGCTTGCGTGGGGCGGGTGCGGCGTCGCCGGCGCGCTCGCGTCGAACCTGATCCGGAACCGCTGGGCCTTCGCGGCGCTGTGCTTCGCGCTCGGGTTTGCGTTCAGCAGCGCGATGGACCTCTGGCACTGGTACAGCTTCTGGCCGCACACGTGGGAGGCGTTCACGCTGGTGTACGCGCGCGGCGTCTGGTTCAGCGCGGCCCACGCGATCGGGAACGTCGTCTTCGCCGTGGTGATCGGCCCCGAGCTGCGACGGCTGCTCGAGCGCTACGGACGGCGCCTCCGCGTGGAGGTGGCATGGGCGTGAAGCTGCTCGCCATCGCAGCCTCGGCCTTCGCGCTCACCGCTGCCGCGCCGGCGGACTACGTCGCCGCCAGGCAGCAGGCGGACGGCGGCTTCGCCGAGCCCGGTGCGCCCTCCGACCCGGCGCTCACGGCCTGGGCGGTCCTCGGGCTCGAGGCCTCGGGCCGCTCGCCCGCCCGCTCGCCCGTCGCGTACCTCCGGGCCGCGCGCGTCGCGGACACGACCGACCTCGCGCTTCGCGTGCTCGCCCTTCGAGCGCTCGGCGAGAGCCCCGAGCCGTTCCTCGAGCGGCTCCGCCGGCAGCGCCGGACGGACGGACGCATCGGCTCGCTCGTCAACTCGACCATCTGGGGCGTGCTCGCCCTGCCGAAGGGGGAGACGAAGGCCGTGCGCTACCTCCTCCGCCGCCAGAAGGGCTCCGGCGGGTGGTCGTGGACGCCCAACGGCGCGCCGGACTCGAACGACACCGCCGCCGCGATCCAGGCGCTGCGCTGGAGCGGCGTCCGCGGCCGGCCGATCCGGAGGGGGCTCGCGTACCTCCGGACGCTGACTGCGAAGAACGGCGGCGTCCGCCTGACGCCGGGACGGGATCCCGACGCGCAGTCCACCGCCTGGGCGATCCAGGCGTACGCCGCGGCCGGAGTGAGACCTCCGCCGGCGTCCATCCGGTTCCTGACGTCGCTCCGCCGCCCGGACGGGAGCTACCGCTACAGCCGCCGCTACGCGGTCACGCCGGCGATCGTCACGGCGCAGGTCCTGCCGGCGCTGGCGCGGAAGCCGTTTCCGCTGCGCTGATCCAGCCGTCCTCGGGCCGGTACAGGCGCCTCGCGGCGACGAGCGAGTCGACGAAGCCCTTCGGGTAGAGCCAGCTCCAGCTGAACCACCGGACGACTTCCCGCTCGGGCGCGACGACGGCCGCGCGGACCGCAGCCACGGTCAGCTCCTCGAGGCCGCCACCCGGGCTCGCCTCCGGGTGCACCTGGTCCCAGCGCGCGAGCTCCGTCGTGTGCGGGTGCGGTCCGCCGGACGCCGCGGAGACGGCGAGCGACCGGGAGACGACGGCGCCGCAGCGCTCGAGCGGCGAGGTGATGCCCTTGAGCGCCTTCGACGAGACTCCGAGCTCCGTCTGGAGATCCTCGACCTCGGAGGGCCCCGCCGTTGCGAGATGGTCGAGCACGAGCGCCCAGTCGTCGGCAGCCGAGCCCATCCGCACGATCTCGCCGCGGAGGATCGGGTCGAGCAGGGCGGCGACCCGGTCGTCCACGAGGACGTGCTTCCCGCGGTGGATCTTGAGCGCGTAGAGACCGTCGCGATCCGCCAGCTCGCCGAACCACGGCCACTTGGTCTCCGGCCACTGGCCGAACCCGCGGCTCGCGGGCATGTACGGATCCTCGTGACACGCCTCGTAGAGGCTCGGCAGCGCGGACTGCGCGGTGCGCGTGACGAGACCCCGGTCGCGGACGAACTGCTCCGCGTCGTCGAGGGTCTGCAGCGCCCGGTCGGGCGTGAGGCGCAGCTCGTGGTCGCGACGCTGCTGGAGCTCCGCGAGCGACGCCATCAGTCCGCGTCGACGTCGCGCAGGAAGGCCTTGGGCGCGGCGAGCTGGCCGTCGCGGCCGACGTAGCCCTCCTTGGCGCCGACGACGAGCATCACGAGCTCGTCGGGTCCCGGGTTCGTGACCCGCCGCGGCGTGGTCGACTCGACGTGGATCAGGCCGCCCGGCCCGAGCTCGACGGTGTCGTCCGGGAGGTCGAAGACCGCGCGGCCCTTGTGGACGAAGTACAGCTCGTCCTGCTCGTCGTGGAAATGCGCGCGGCCGACGATGCCCGGCTGCAGGACGAGCACGTTCGCGCCGAACGCCGTGATCCCGAGCGCCCGGCGGACCTTGCGGAAGGTCTCGTCGCCGAGCTCCTCGATCGTCGAGTGCGCGTAGCCCACGGGCCGACGCTAGCACCCGGCCGTCAGGGGACGTTGGTGACGGTCTCGCAGTTGACGGCGGTGTCGATCCCGGCGCCGCCGTCGGCAGTGTCCGTGCCGGTCCCACAGTCGATCGCGTCGCCGCCCTGGCTGCCCACCAGGATGTCGTTGTTGTCGCCGCCGTTGAGCGCGAGCTGGACGCTGTTGTTGGCCAAGGCCGAAGCGCTCACGAGATCGTTGCCGCCCGAGGTGTTCAACGTCAGGTCGTCATTCGCAGGCTCGGCGTTCGTGAGCGAGATCGTCGCGGCCGGCGACAGGACGGTCGCGGAGCCGAAGGAACCGGAGAGGCTCATGATGTCCACTCCGACGGTGCCGTTGACGGTGACGGCGTCGGCCGCCCCGTCACCGGCTCCGACGACGCCGAGATTGAGGCTCACGGTCGCGACGTCGGTCGCAGCGAGGTCGTTGACGGTGATCGTGTCGATCCCGCCCAGCGCGTTCACCGTGAGGCTCTCGACGTCGTCGGTGTCCATCACGATGTTCCCGACGTTGCGGGTGAAGAGCATGCGCCCGCCGTTCGACGAGGCCGTGAAGATCTCCGCGCCCGCGGAGCCGTTGAAGAGCAGCGTGTCCGTCCCGTCCTGCCCCTCCACGACGTCGCTGCCGTCGCCGGGATCCCAGACGAACGTGTCGTTGCCGGCTCCCACCAGTGCTGTGTCGTTTCCGGTGTTGCCGTCGACGGTGTCGTTGCCGTTCCCGCCGAGCAGGGTGTCCGCGCCGTTGCCGCCGTTCAGAACGTCGTTCCCGTCCCCGCCGTCGAGGGTGAGCTGCATGAGCGCGGCGAGCCCGACGGCCCCGGACAGCGTGTCGTTCCCGCCGAGGCCGTTCACGACGACGCGGTCGTTGGGGGCCTCGGACACGGAGATCGTGACCTGAGCAGCGAGGCCGTTGACCTGCACCGTGCTCGAGACACCGACGACCTGCCCGACGTTCGCCGCGGCCGAGCCGGTGACGCTGACGACGTCGGCTGCGGCGTCTCCTGCTCCCGAGACGCCCAGGTCGGCGCCGACGCTCGTGAGCTCGGTGCCGGTGAGATCGTCCACGGAGATCGAGTCGGCTCCGCCGAGCGGCGCGAGCGCCAGGGCCTCCACGTCGTTCGTGTCCACGGTCGCGCCGTCCACGTTGCGGGCGATCGAGGCGCGGCCGCCGTTCGCGCTCACCGTCAGGATCTCGCCCGCGGTGGAGCCGTTGAAGCGAAGCGTGTCGGCGTCCGGCCCGCCTTCGACGACGTCGCTGCCGTCGCCGGGGTCCCAGACGAGCGTGTCGATGCCGGCGCCGCCGTGGAGCCCGTCGTTGCCGGTGCCGCTGTTGAGCGTGTCCGTTCCCGCTCCGCCGTCCAGCGTGAGCTGGATCAGGCCCGCAAGCGCACCGCCGGAAAGCGTGTCGTCGCCTCCCAGCCCGTTCACGATCAGGCTCTCGGCCCCGACGAGATCCGGGCCGCCGCTGACCGCGACATGCCCGGGGGTCGGGCCCGGCGCGATGCTGATCGCGTCGTTGCCGGCGGTCCCGTTGACGGTGACCGTGTCCGTGCCGGCATCACCCTGCACCTGGTCGGCGCCGTCGCCCGGGTTCCACGTGAACGAGTCGTCCCCGGGGCCGAGCTCGACGCTGTCGACGCCTGCTCCGCCGGCCACCGTGTCGTTCTCGGTCCCGCCGTTCAGGATCTCACCGGCGTTGCCGCCGGTGAGCGTGTCGTTCCCCGGCCCGCCGTCGAGGAGCAGCGGGACGACGCCCGTGATCGCCCCGGCGGAGAGCGAGTCGTTGCCGCCGAGGCCCCGGATCGCCACGGTCTCGACGCCGACGAGGTCCGGGCCGCCGGCGATGCGGACATGGCCGGCGGCCGCCGGCTGCACGGCGATCGTGTCGTTGCCGTTCGTGCCGGTGACCGTGAGCGCGTCGGCGCCCGCCGCACCCTGGGCGAGGTCGACGCCCTCGCCGATGCCCCATTCCATCCGGTCGTTGCCCGCGCCGAGCGGGATCCTGTCGGCGCCTCGGTTTCCGTCCACGAGGTCGTTGCCGGCGCCGCCGTTCAGCGTCTCCACGAATGAGCCGCCGATCAGGGTGTCGTTGCCGGCGCCGCCGTTCAGCGTCGTCCGCTCGGTGTTCGTGAACCGGCCGCGGCTCTCGTCGATGCGGAGGCGGTCGGCACCGTTGCCGCCGTTGACCACGATCCGCCTGAAGCGGCTGCGGGCGAAGGTGAAGTCGGCGGAGCCGTTGTCGCGGATGTCCACCGCGACCCGCCCGCGCGGCGCGAGTCGGATCGCGATCAGGTCGCGCGCCGCGGTCCCGGTGACCGTCAGCGTCCCGCGCTTGACCGACGCGGTCACCCTGGCCTGCGCGTCGGCAGCGAAGCCGAGTGCCAGCGCAAGGGCAGCGGCGAGCAGCAGGAGGCGGGAGATCATCACGCGCTTCTCTTCGAGCCGGGTCGTCCTGCCCCTGCGGAGCTAGCATCGGCGCATGGCCGTAGCCCCCTCGCCTGAGACCTATCTCGCCGACCTGAACGCCGCCCAGCGTGAAGCGGTCCTCCACACGGAAGGGCCGCTCCTCGTGGTCGCCGGCGCCGGGTCCGGCAAGACCCGCGTGCTCACGTACCGGGTTGCGCACCTGATCTCAGCGGTGGGCGTCCAGCCGAACGAGATCCTCGCGATCACCTTCACGAACAAGGCCGCGGGCGAGATGCGCACCCGCCTCGAGGACCTCCTGCCCGAGGTCGCCAGACGCATCTGGATCCTCACGTTCCACTCCGCCTGCGGCCGGATCCTCCGCCGGGAGGCGCCGAGGCTGGGCTACCGGACGAACTTCACGATCTACGACCAGGCCGACCAGGTGCGCCTCACCAAGCAGGTCCTGGAGGAGCTCGAGCGGGACCCCAAGCGGTTCGTCCCGCGAGGAATCCACGAGCAGATCTCGACCGCGAAGAACCAGCTCGTCGACCCGGCGGAGTACCGCACGCGGGTCGAGTCCTTCTACGACCAGACCGTCGCGGACGCGTACGAGCTCTACCAGCGCCGGCTCTTCGCCGCGAACGCCGTCGACTTCGACGACCTGCTGATGCTCACCGTCCAGGTGCTCGAGCGGTTCCCCGAGGCGCTCAACCGCTGGCAGAAGGCGTTCCGCTACATCCTCGTCGACGAGTACCAGGACACGAACCACGCGCAGTACCGGCTGCTCCAGCTGCTCGCGGCGAAGCACCGCAACGTGGCCGTCGTCGGCGACCCGGACCAGTCGATCTACGCGTTCCGCGGCGCCGACATCCGCAACATCCTCGAGTTCGAGCGCGACTTCGGCGAGACGCGGGTCGTGCCGCTGGAGCAGAACTACCGCTCAACGAACACGATCCTGCGCGCCGCGAACCACGTCATCTCGCACAACACCGAGCGCAAGCCCAAGAACCTCTGGTCCGACCTCGGCGACGGCGAGCCCGTCCGTGTGCTCGAGGTCGAGGACGAGCACGCCGAGGCGCGCTGGGTCGCCTCAGAGATCGCCGGCCTCGTCGATGACGGCGTCAACGGGCACGAGATCGCGGTCTTCTACCGGACGAACGCGCAGTCGCGAGTCCTCGAAGACGTGCTCGTCCGCAGCGAGATCCCGTACCAGGTGATCGGCGGCCCGCGGTTCTACGAGCGCGCGGAGGTCAAGGACGCGATCGCCTACCTGCAGGTGATCGACAACCCGTATGACGCGGTCAGCATGCAGCGGATCGCCAACCGGCCCCGCCGCGGGATCGGCGATGCGTCGCTCGCGAGGCTCCAGACGTACGCCGACTCCCACGGCTTCTCCCTCTGGGAGGCCCTCGAGTTCCCGGAGGAGGCCGGCCTCGGCCCGGCGCAGGCCCGCTCGGTCACCGGCCTGCGCAACCTGCTCCTCTCGCTCCAGGCCGGCGCCCTCGAGCTGCCCGTGGACGAGCTCGTGGAGCGGACGCTCGAGCGGAGCGGCTACCTCGAGTCGCTCGAGGCCGAGCGGACGATCGAGGCGCAGGGCCGGATCGAGAACCTGCACGAGCTGATCGGCGTCGCCCAGGAGTACCAGGCGAGCGCCGAGAGCCCGAGCCTCTCGACGTTCCTCCAGGAGATCTCGCTCTTCTCCGACCAGGACAGCCTTCGCGAGCAGCAGAGCCTCGTGACCCTCATGACGCTCCACAACGCCAAGGGCCTCGAGTTCAAGGCCGTCTTCATGATCGGGATGGAGGAGGGGATCTTCCCGCACTCCCGCTCGCTCGAGGAGAACTCGCTCGAGGAGGAGCGGCGCCTCGCGTACGTCGGCATGACGCGGGCGAGGGAGCGCCTGACGCTCACGCACGCCGCAGGCCGGTCGCTCTACGGCTCGCGCAACTACAACCTTCCGTCCCGCTTCCTCGACGAGCTCCCGCAGGACGAGCTCCACCGCGAGCGGCTCCGGCCGTCCTCGTGGTCGGGCTACGGCGCGCCGGTGGCCCGGATCCAGCCACGCGGCGAGGCTCCGGAGCTCTCGACCGGCGACGCGGTCCGCCACGGGACGCTCGGCGAGGGGATCGTCACCGCCGTGGAGCCCGGCGGCGTCGTCAGCGTCCGCTTCGCCGGCGAGGACGTCGATCGCCGGCTCGTGCTGGACTACGCCCCTTTGGAGCGCGTTTGAGCATCGAGATCCGGCCCGCCAGGCCGGAGGAGTTCCCCGAGGTGGTGCGGCCGATCATGCACTACTTCGGACGGACCCCCGGCGAGGAGTTCGCGAAGCGGTTCGGGCCCATCATCCCCGCGGACCGCATCCACACGGCGTTCGAGGACGGCGAGGTCGTCGGCAGCGCAGGCGTCTTCCCGTACGAGACCGGTGTGCCGGGCGGCCTGATCCGTGCCGCCGGGGTGACGCTGGTCGCCGTCATGCCGACGCACCGGCGCCGCGGGATCTTCCGTGGGCTGATGCGGGCGCAGATCGACGACATCCACGAGCGCGGCGAGCCCATCGCCTACCTGTGGGCGTCCGAGGAGTCGCTGTACGGACGTTTCGGCTACGGCATCGCGTCGTTCAGCGGCAACATCGACCTGTCCCGCGAGAAGGCGGCGTTCCAGGACGACGTCGAGCCGGCGGGCACCGTCCGGCTCGTCGACCCGGAGGAGGCGCTCGAGCCGTTCTCCGCGATCCAGCGGGCCGCGGCCGCCCGTCATCCCGGGATGTTCGTCCGGTCGAAGGAGTGGTGGCAGGCGCGCCGGTTCGCGGATCCCGAGTGGGCGAGAGAGGGAGGCGGGGAGCAGGTGCGGGCGCTGCTCGAGCTCGACGGCCGGCCCGCGGCCTACGCGCTCTACCGCCTGCACTTCTCCGCCGACCGCGGGGTGCCGGCCGGGTTCACGAACGTGATCGAGGCGATCGGCGACTCGCCGCAGGCCACGCGAGAGATCTGGCGGTTCCTCCTCGACATCGACTGGATGGCGCGGGTCCGCGCGGGGCTGCTCCCGCTCGACCACGAGCTCTTCCTGCTCCTCCGTGAGCCGCGCATGCTGCGGTTCGACCTGCGGGACGGGCTGTGGGTGCGGCTCGTCGACGTCGAGGCTGCCCTGAACGGACGGGTCTACAAGGCAGGCGAGGAGGTCGTCATCGAGGTCCTGGACGAGTTCTGCCCGTGGAACGAGGGCCGCTACCGCGTGGGGCCGGGCGGCGCCGAGCGCACGGACGCCGACGCGGAGCTGCGGCTGCCGGTCGGGTCGCTCGGGTCGGCCTATCTAGGCGGGTTCAGCTTCTCGAGCCTCGCGACCGCGGGCCGGGTCGAGGAGCTCACCGACGGCGCGCTCGACCGGGCGGACGCGCTGTTCCGGGCCGACCGCTACCCGTGGTGCCCCGAGATCTTCTGAGCTGACCTGACGAAAATCGCCGCCGCGAGCGTTACACCTCCTGGTGGCACTGCTCGCGGCACTGGTGACCGTCGTCCTCTGGGCGTCGGCGTTCGTCGGGATCCGGGCGGCGGGCGAAGATCTCTCCCCGGGCGCGCTGAGCCTCGGCCGGCTCGCCGTCGGAAGCGCCCTGCTCGGGCTCTTCGTGCTGGCCCAGCGACGGGCCCTGCCCGGCCGGCGGGAGCTGCCGCTGCTGCTCGTCTGCGGCGTCCTCTGGTTCGGTCTCTACAACCTGGCCCTGAACGAGGCCGAGCAGCGGGTCGACGCCGGGACCGCGGCGATGCTCGTGAACATCGGCCCGATCCTGATCGCGCTCCTCGCAGGGTTCCTGCTCCGGGAGGGCTTCCCGCGGCCGCTCGTCCTCGGCTGCGCCGTCGCGTTCGTCGGCGTTGCGGTCATCGCGGCCGCCACGTCCGAGCAGGGCGTGTCCGCGAGCTGGGGCGCGGTCCTGTGCGTCGCGGCTGCGGCGTTCTACGCGGGCGGCGTGGTCGCCCAGAAGCCGCTCCTCTCGCGGATCTCCGCGCTGCAGGTCACCTGGGTCGCCTGCACGATCGGCCTGCTGGTCTGCATCCCGTTCGCTCCGACGCTGCTGGACGAGCTCGGCAGCGCGGACGGGAGCTCCGTCGCGTGGATGGTCTACCTCGGCGCCTTTCCGACCGCGATCGGCTTCATGACCTGGGCCTTCGCGCTCTCTCGGACGAGCGCGGGGAGGATGGGAGCGACGACGTACCTCGTCCCGCCGGTCGCGGTCCTGATCGGCTGGGCGATGCTCGGCGAGGCGCCGGGCGGCGTCGCGCTGGCCGGCGGTGCAGTCTGCGCGGCCGGCGTTGTGATCACCCGGCGCTGAAGAATCCGAAGCTGGTCCGTCCCGGTAGGAGCCGGTAGATGACCAGGAAGGTGATTGCAACCCTCGCGCTCTTCGCGGCCGGGCTCGCGCTGGCCCTCGGCGGCTGCGGCTCCGACGGCGGCGGCGGCGGCGGCTCCGGCACCGGCGGCACGACGACCGAGGACGGCGGGTACAGCCGCTACTGACCCCGGCTAGAATGGAAACCCCCGGGGGCGGTTAGCTCAGTTGGGAGAGCACCAGCTCGACAAGCTGGGGGTCACTGGTTCGAGCCCAGTACCGCCCACCTTCGGAAAGCCCCGCACATGCGGGGTTTTCGCTTTCCGGGGACCGGGCTAGCCGAGCGGCGCGAAGAGCGCCACGGTGTTCCCGTCCGGGTCGCGCAGATATGCGAAGCGCTGCCCCCAGAACGCATCCCAGGGCTCCGCCTTGCTCTCGAAGCCGGCGTCGACCACGCGCTGGTACGTGGCGTCGACGTCGGCGGGATCCGCACACCGGAAGGCCAGCACGACCCGCTGACGGACCGGGCTCGGCAAGTCCGGCTCGATCTGCCTGATCAGCTCCTCCGTGTCCCACATCAGCCGCACCCCACCGCGCACCGGCGTCTCCACGTGGTCCTCGCCGGGCTCCGGGACCTCGACTCCGAGCAGGCCGTAGAAGCGGAGCGAGGCCGCCTGGTCGGCGGTCGTGATGCCGATCGCCTCGAGCTCGCCCACGCCGGGACGATACTCCGGAACGGGCGTCCCTCGTTCGAGGGATTTCACGGGGGCAGACCGAAAGGCCCTGCTCAGCGCGTCCTCTTCCCATACGACGGCTGCGGCTTCACCAATTCGTAGGGGGGATCCAACTTGGTCAGATCACAGGCATTCGAACGAAAGCGCGTCGGGCTCGCCGCCATGGCGGCGGCGGTGGTCGGTGCACTCGCCGTGTTCGCGGCGTCGGCGCCGGGCGAGGTGCTCTCGCCGGCGATCACGCTCGGCCCGACGACGGTCCTGAACGGGACCGCCACGGTCGCGGGCCACGTCGGCGCCCCGAGCACGGGCGCTCAGCTCGCGATCAACGGCACGCCGGTCGCGATCGACGCGTTGGGCAACTTCGCCGCCGTGCTCAACCTCGGCGGGCAGAGCAACCTGACGTTCCGCCTCGCGAACTCGGGCGGTGAGGTCACGTCGCTCAACCTCCCGCTCAACTCGAACATCGTCGGGCCCGGAGGCGTGATCTCGCCGGGCGTCCTCACGGCGCTCGAGCAGGCCGCCGTCTCGATCGTGAAGCCGCTCGACGGCTTCAAGATCACGGACGAGCTGCCGCTGAAGGTCGAGGGCCGGGTCGGCGACGGCAGCACGCTCGCCGGGCTGACGGTCAACGGCAAGGACGTCCTCGGCCTCGTCGGCGAGGATCGGGGCTTCTCCATCACCGTGCCGGGGACGACGCGGGAGATCACGGTCACCTCGACGGACCGCCAGGGCGTCACCTCGACGACCACGTATCCGGTCGTCCAGAGCGCCTCGGCCACGTCCGTGGCGGCGGCTGCCGCCCAGGGCATCCGGATCGCGAAGATCCGGTACATCACGAAGAACGTCCGGCGGACGAAGCGCATGCGGATGGTCGTCACGGTCCGTGACCGTCGCGGCCTCCTGATCCGCAACGCGACGATCTCCGTCCGGAGCCGCTACGCGCGGCGGATCTTCAGGAACCCGAAGGCGAAGAAGTCGAACCGGGTCGGGCAGGCGGCGTTCCTCATGCGCGCCCGCAACAAGGCCTTCGGCAAACGGCTCGTGATGATCACGCTTGCCAAGACGCCGAAGGCGAAGGTGAGCAAGTCCTCGTCGGTCCGGATCCCGCGCCTCGCCAAGCGTCGCGCGGCGCGCCGGTAGCAGCAGCACGTCCACGAAGCGGGCGCTGCTGCGGTGGCGCCCGCTTCAGTGCTGGTCCAGCCAGCTCCGGTCGAGGTCGTCGGCGTACCCGGTGAGCGACCGCCGGTACCGCTCGATGCTCGGATCCGACGAGGTCTCCAGCAGCACGTGGATCAGCTCCTGCACCGCTTCGCGGGACCGGTCGAGGTTGTAGAGCGTCATCGCGCGGAAGACCCGGAGCGCCGCGAAGTCGGGAAAACGGTCGATCCCCTCGCGGAAGGTCACGTCGGACTCGGCGTCCCGGCCGAGCGCGCGATACGTGCTGCCCAGACCGAGCAGCGCGCTGCGGAGCTCCTCGTCCGCGAGCCCGCCGGCGATCGCCGCCCGGTAGTGCTCGACCGCCTCCTCCTCGAGCCCGAGACTGTCGTGCACCCACGCCGTCTGCACGGCGACCTGCGGGTCGTCCGGATGCTCGCGCCGCAGCTCGAGCAGCAGCTGCCGTGCCTCTTCCAGCTCGCCGCGCTCCCGGAGCTCGACGGCCTGCGCGAGCCGCTCGTCCCGGGTCACCGCGCCTCCGCGACGGCGACGAACCGGTCGCCGATGCGGGACGTGTACGCCGCGAACGCCTCGTCGGAACCGCACGAGAGGCGCCGCTCGAACGTGATCGGCGCGGTCTCCACTGCGCCGATCCTACGCGCGCCGCCAAAGGTTTGGACAAGCCCTAACCAAGGCGTAGCCCGCGCGTTGACAGGCCGGCGATAGCGTCGAAGGCAGTCAGAAAGGGGATGGGTATGCGTTACGTCACAACCCTCATCGCACTGCTCGCCGTCGCCTCGGCGATTCCGGCCGTGGCCCCGGCGAGGGACAACCCCGGCGTCCAGCGCTCCGGCACCTGCGCGGTCGGCACCGCGACCTGGAAGCTGAAGGTCAAGAACGACGACGGCCTGCTCGAGACCGAGTTCGAGGTCGACCAGAACCGGAACGGGCGGCGCTGGAACGTCGTCCTAACCCGGAACGGACGCGTGGTCTTCCGCGGCGCGCGCGTCACGAAGCCGCCGAGCGGCTCGTTCGAGCTCAACCGGCGGATCGCCAATCCCGCCGGCCGCGACCGCATCGTCGCGACCGCCCGCCTTGTCGGCGGTGGCGGTGTCTGCCGCGGCGCGCTGACCTTCTAGCGCAGCGCACCGACGAGTCGCTCGAGGCCCCGCTCGAGCGACTCGTCGCTCACCGCGAGCGAGAGGCGGGCCCACCCCGCGCCGCTGGAGCCGAAGCCCTCTCCGGGCGCCAGCGCGACGCGGGCCTCGGCCAGGAGCGTCTCGACGGTGACGCCGTCGGGCAGCTCGAGCCACATGTAGAAGCTGCCCTCCGAGACCGGCGGCCGCACGCGCGTCTCCGCCAGCGCCGCGAGCACCCGATCCCTGCGTGCCTCGTATCGCGCCCGCCGCTGCTCGACCGAGTCCTGCGGGCCTGTGAGCGCGGCGATCCCGGCCTCCTGCACGGCGGCGAAGATCCCGGCCCGCGCGTGATCCTGGATCAGGTCGACGCGCTCCACGATCTCCGCGTTTCCGAGCACGAACCCGAGCCGCCAGCCCGCCATGCCGTACGTCTTGGACATCGAGAACATCTCGACGCCGACCTCCTTGGCGCCCTCGGTGGCGAGGAAGCTCGCGGGCTTCCGTCCGTCGAACATGAGGTCGCCGTAGGCGAAGTCGTGGACGATCGCGGCGCCGGTGTCGCGCGCGAACGCGACCGCGTCCTCGAAGACGCCGGGACGAGCGGCGGCTGCGCACGGGTTCGAGGGGTAGTTCAGGTAGACGGCGGCGATGTCGTCACGCGGGACCGCGTCCCAGGACGGTGACCAGCCCGCCGCGGGATCGAGCGGCAGCGGCACGAGCCGCGCTGCGGCGAGCGCGACGCCGGACGGGTAGTCCGGGTAGCCGGGGTCGGGGAGGAGGATCGCGCTGCCCCGCTCGGCCAGGGCGACGGCGAGCTCGACCAGGGCGGTCTTCGTGCCCGGGACGACGGCGACCTCCGTGTCCGGGTCGACCTCCGTGCCGTACAGCGTCCGGTACCGCTCGGCGATCGCCGAGCGCAGCTCGGGCAGGCCGCGGAAGGGCGGGTAGCCGTGGGCCCTGTCGTCCCGCGCGGCGTCCGCCAGGCGCTCGATCACGTGCGGCGGCGGCCCGACCTCGGGGTTGCCGCGGCCGAGGTCGATCAGCGGCTCGCCGGACGCTCTCGCGGCCTCGGCGACGCGGGCCAGGAGCGCGGTGAAGTACTGCTGGGGGAGCCGGTCGAGTCGAGCCGGCCGTGGGCGCACGGGGCGATCCTAGTGGCGGCCGAGCGCCTTCAGCAGGAGGTCGTCCACGTCGAGCGGCGGACCGACCCGCACGACGAGCCGCGGGCCGGTCCGTGACTCGCGGCTGCCGAACGCGAGCTCGCGCCCGCCTCGGGTCGTGATCGCGAGGCTGACCTCGCCGCCGTCCCCGGCGCTGACGAAGGAGCCGACCTCGATTGCGCTCCAGGCTCCCCGCCGCACCGGCTTCGACGACGCGTAGCGCAGCGAGAGGTCGGGCGCATTCGCGTAGGTGAGCGTCCGCTCGCGCCACTCGACGCCGCTCACGCGCCGGACGGCGTACGCGGCGCGTCCTGCGCTGCGCGAGTGGAGGAGCAGGATGACGCTCGTGACCTGGCCACCGATCTTCCCCGGGCGGAAACGGACGAACGCGGTCGTCTCGGGAACGCCGTCGACGCGCAGCGCGGACGCGCGCCCGAAGTTCGCGCCGGGCCGCGCCGCGGTGACGTAGGTGTCGGCGACCGGCGTCAGGACCCGAAGCGCGCTTGCCGGCGCCTTTGCAGCCGACGCCCCGCCCGCGGTCGCAGCAACGGCCAAGAGGGCGATCGGCCCCCAGGCGAGACGTCCGTGCTGCGTGAGAGTCCGTGCCATGCCCTCATCCCAAGTAGCCCTGGGCGGGGCGGATTCCTTACGGGGCTGCTAGGCGGTCGGCACGGACGGCGACTGCACGGCCATCGCCTTCTTGAGGACGGCGAGGGCCTCGTCGGGCCGTCCCTCCTCCTCGTGCAGCGCGGCGAGCTTGCCGTAGACCTCGACCAGGTAGCGGTCGGCAGCGCCCTCGAGCATCTCGGCCGCCTTCTCGAAGAACGCCAGGGCCTGTTCGGTGTCGCCGAGGCCCTGATAGATCTCGCCGAGGATGGTGTAGCCGCGTCCGGCGTCGTATGGAGCGGCAACGCTCTCGAGGAGCGCGGTGCTCTCGGACGCCAGCGTCTTCGCCTCGTCCGTGCGGCCGAGCTCGACGAGGGCACGGGCTTTCTCCAGGCGGAAGAGCGCCGTGTCGAGCGCGTTACCGGTCGACTCGACGAGGGGAAGCCCCTTGTCGAGCAGTCGGAGCGCTTCTTCGGCCCGGCCGCGATCGAGCTCGACGTGCGCAAGGAGGTGGTGGGCGCGCGCGGCGTAGTGTGTGTGCTCGGTGAGCTCCAGGAGCTCAAGCGCCTTGCGCGCGTACCGGGCCGCCGTTGTCGGATCCTCGCGCTTCGCATAGAGGCGGGACTGCGACCAGAAGATCCGCGCGCGGAAGATCGGATCCGCCGCGTTCGGCGCGCTCTCGACCGTCCGCTCGAGCAGCTCCTCCGCGTCGCCGAGCTCGTTGCTGTCGATGTACGCATTCGCGAGGAGGACCCCGAACCGCACGACCTCGACGGCGTCGTTCCGCTCGTCGGCGGCCCGAAGCGACTGGCGAAAGATCCTGATCGCCGGCTGGCTGTCGCCCAGCGTCGCGTATGCGCGGCCGAGAGTGTCGGCCAGGGCGGGCTGGTCGGCGGCGTCCAAGCCGCTCAGCCGCAGCGCCTCCTCTAGATGCTCGACCGCCTTGCGGGCGTTGCCGCGCTCGAACGCGATTTGCCCTACGCCCGCGAGGGCCCTCGACTGGAGTGCGGTCGTCTCCGCTTTGTCGAGCACCTCACGGTACGCCCGCTCGGCGTCGTCGAGATCGCCGAGACGGAGCGAGACCTCCGCGTCGAGCAACATCCGGTCCTCGCCGCCGGCCTCCCGCTCGAGGCCCGTCGCGAGGAAATCCTCGCTGACGCCGAGCCGCCGGCCCATCTCGCGCAGGAGTTGCAGCGAGGGGATCCGCTCGCCGGCCTCGATCCGCGAGATGTAGGCCGGGGAGCAACCCTCGAAGGAGAGCTGCCGCTGGCTGATGCCTGCGCGCTCGCGCGCCTCCCGAAGACGTCGGCCTACAGCGGCGGGGTCGTCGACGTGTGTTGACTTGCGTCTAGGCATCGGGAGAACGGCCCTATACTAGTCGCGCCCCGGGCCCGGGACGCTCCGAAGTGATGCTCGTAACGTGGAAGGGAGGTCCCGGTGAACGCACGCCTCGCTGCGCTCTGCGCGCTGCTGACGGTCCTCGCTGCGCTTGCGGCCCACGGGCCGGTCTGGCCCTGACGTCCGCCGTTCCTGCGGTGAAGACGACGGACCCCCGCCGCGCGCGGGGGTCCGTCCGTTCGAGCGAGCTCAGTCGGCGTCGGGGACGTCCTCGGCGGTCCCCGTCTCCTCCTCCGGGTCCGGGATCGGTGTGCCGTCGGCCTCGTCGTTTCGGTCGTCGTCTCTGGGGTGCTGCGGTACCGTCTCTTCCATGCGCGTGGTCCTTCCCGATTCGTCCGAGCTTGAACTTCCCGACGGTGCGACCGGGCTGGACGCGGCCGCGGCAATCGGGCCGAAGCTCGCCGAGCAAGCGGTGCTCGTACGGTCGAACGGGCGGGTGCAGGACCTCCGCGCGCCGCTCGAGGACGGCCAGCCGATCCAGATCCTGACCACGCGCGACACGGACGACCCGGACGCGCTGTACGTGCTGCGCCACTCCGCTGCGCACCTGCTCGCCGAGGCCGTCCGGCGGCTCTACCCGGGCGTGAGGGTCGCCATCGGGCCGCCGATCGAGAACGGCTTCTACTACGACTTCGAGTTCCCCGAGCCGATCGGGGAGGACGCGCTCGAGCGGATCGAGGAGGAGATCCGGCGCGAGCTCTCGGAGGGGCGGTCGTGGGAGCGGGAGGAGATCTCGCGGGACGACGCGCGCAAGCGCTTCGAAGCCGAGGGCGAGCCCTACAAGGTCGAGCTCGTCGACACTGCGGAGGGCGACATCTCGCTCTACACCCAGGGCGACTTCACCGACCTCTGCCGCGGGCCGCATCTCCAGGACTCCCAGCCGATCAAGGCGATCAAGCTCACCGGCCTCGCCGGCGCCTACTGGCGCGGCGACGAGAGCAACACGCAGCTGACCCGGATCTACGGCACCGCCTTCTACTCGGAGGACGACCTCGAGGCCTATCTCGAGCGGCTGGAGGAGGCGCAGAAGCGCGACCACCGCCGGCTCGGGACGCAGCTCGACCTCTTCCACCTCTCCGAGCACGCCCCGGGCATGCCGTTCTGGCACCCAAAGGGGATGATCGTCTGGAACGCGCTCGAGGACCTGCGCCGCCGCGAGAACGCGAGGCGCGGCTACATCGAGGTGAAGACACCGCTTCTCTACGACGTCGACACCTGGGTCACCTCGGGGCACTGGGAGAAGTTCCGGGACGACATGTTCCTCGTCCCCTACGGCGAGGACCGGACGCTCGGCCTGAAGCCGATGAACTGCCCCGGTCACATGCTCCTCTTCGGCAGCGCGCTCCGGAGCTACCGGGACCTCCCGCTGCGCTACGCGGAGTCCTCGACGCTGCACCGGAACGAGCGGGCCGGGACGCTCCACGGCCTGCTCCGCGTCCAGCACGTGACCCAGGACGACGCGCACCTCTTCGTGACGCCCGAGCAGATCGAGGGCGAGATCTTCGCCGCGCTCGACTACGCCAAGTACCTCTACGACCTCTTCGGCATGGACGCGCGGTTCGAGCTCTCGACGAGGCCGGACAACAAGCTCGGGACCGACGAGGAGTGGGACTTCACCGAGAACGCGCTCCGGTCCGCCCTGGAGCGGCGGGAGCTGCCGTACGAGCTCAACGAGGGCGACGGCGCCTTCTACGGCCCGAAGATCGACCTGCACATGACCGACGTGATGGGTCGCTCCTGGCAGATGGGGACGATCCAGCTCGACTCGCAGATGCCGGCCCGCTTCGGGCTCACCTACATGGGGCCCGACAACGTCGAGCACACGCCCTACGTGATCCACCGCGCGCTGCTCGGCTCGCTCGAGCGGTTCATCGGGATCCTGATCGAGCACTACGGGGGCGCTTTCCCGCTCTGGCTCGCCCCGGTCCAGATCCGGATCATCCCGGTGGGGGAGGGCCACCGCGAGGCGGCGCGGCAGCTCGCCGAGAGGCTCTCCGAGTTCCGGGTCGAGGTCGACGACTCCGACGAGACCGTCGGCAAGCGGATCCGCAACGCCGAGGTCGAGAAGATCCCGTACACGATCGTCTACGGTGATCGCGAGTCCGAGGACGCGCTCGCGGTTCGCGAGCGCGGCGGCGAGCAATCGACACGAACCCTCGACGAGTTGGTCACAGAGCTGACTGCTACCCTGTGAGCCTGCAAGCAGGGGCGCAGCCGTTCCTCACCTCCGGAGGCGTGGAGACGCGAAACCGGTGGTTCAAGCGAGTCGAGGAAATGAGCGAAGCCGCTGCGTGCAGCGGTTTTGTCGTTGAGAAGGAGGAGCAGAAGAGCTTGGTGAAGAGCCTTTGAGGCCACGGCGGTTCGCCCGTCCTGAGCAGCCACCGCCCGAGCCGCAGACGAGGATCAACGAACGGATCCGCGTCCCGCAGGTTCGGCTGATCGACGAAGACGGCTCGCAGATCGGGATCAAGGCGACGAACGATGCCCTCGACTACGCCTACGGCAAGAACCTCGACCTCGTCGAGGTGGCGCCGCAGGCCTCCCCGCCGGTCGCCCGGGTCATGGACTACGGGAAGTACCGGTACATGGAGGAGCAGAAGGCCAAGCTCGCTCGCAAGCACCAGTCACAGGTTCAGGTCAAGGAGATCAAGCTCAGGCCGAAGATCGCGACACAGGACTACGAGACCAAGAAGGGCCACGTCGTCCGGTTCCTCAACCAGCGCGCCAAGGTCAAGGTCACGATCATGTTCCGGGGGCGGGAGACCACCCATCCGGAGCGGGGGCGGGACCTGCTCATGCGGCTCGCGGAGGACGTCAAGGAGATCGGGGCCATCGAGTCACCACCGCTGCTGGACGGGCGGAACATGGTGATGGTGCTCGGGCCGACCAAGAACGCAGGAGTTTCCAGAGATGCCAAAGCAGAAGACACACAGACTGGCGAAGAAGAAGTTCAAGGTGACCGGGACGGGCAAGATCCTGCGCCGGAAGGGCCCGCAAGCCCACAAGCTCGAGAAGAAGTCCGCGAAGCTCAAGCGTAGTTTCCGCCGCCAGGCGGCTCTCTCGGGCTCGGACTACCGCGAGGTGATCCGGCTGCTCGGCGGAAAGAAGAGGGCCCGGTAATGGCGCGCGTGAAGCGCTCCGTCAGCGCGCGGAAGAAGCGCCGCAAGGTTCTCGACTCCGCGAAGGGCTACGTCGGGCTGAAGAGCAAGACGTACCGCGCGGCCAAGGAGCAGGTCGAGCACTCGCTGAAGTACGCCTACCGCGACCGCAAGGCGCGGAAGCGGGACATGCGGCGCCTCTGGATCATCCGCATCAACGCGGCGGCGCGCGGCCACGGTCTCTCGTACAACCAGTTCGTCGCGGGCTGCCGCAAGGCCGGGATCGAGCTCGACCGGAAGGTGCTCGCCGAGATCGCGGTCGTCGATCCCGAGGCCTTCGGCAAGATCGCCGAGCAGGCGAAGGCCGCGCTCGACAGCTGATCGCCGACCTCGAGCGGGTCTTCCTCCACCAGGCGCAGCAATGCGAGCGGGCCGGCTCGAAGCTCTACGCCGATCTCTGCCGCCTGCTCGCGAGCGAGCCCGCCGTCCGTGAGATCGTCGACGACGGCCGGTGGGACCGGCCGCTCCAGCTGCTCGGTGGGCTGCACTACCTCGCGCTGAGCGAGGGCATCGATCCGTGGAGCGATCCCGTCGCGGTGCTCGACGAGCGCCGTGACTGGTTCCGCTCGTTCGTTCACGAGCGCGGCGTGCAGACCAACGAGGTCCAGCGCAGCTGGATCCTGCTGCCGTGCTTCCTCGCCCTGGCGGCGCGGACCGGAGTCGAGCGCCTCGACCTCGTCGAGCTCGGCTCGAGCGGCGGCCTGAACCTCGTCTGGGACCGCTACCGCTACCGGTACGAGCAGGGCGAGTGGGGGCCGCGGGACGCGGCCCTCGAGCTCTCGGGCGAGGAGCGGCGGCCCGTCCCGGCGAAGCTCCTCCGTGTCCGCGCCCACGTCCGGCACCGGCGCGGGCTCGACCGCGCGCCGATCGACGTGACCCGACCGGAGCAGGCGCTCGTGCTCAAGTCGTTCGTCTGGGCGGACCAGACCGACCGGCTCGACCGGCTGGACCGGGCGATCGACACGCTCCAGGACGACCCGCCGGTGCTCGAGCAGGCGGACGTCGCCGAGCGGCTCCCGGCGGTGCTCGCCGAGCGGCAGCTGGGAGCGCTGACCGTCGTCTACGCGACGGCGTTCCTCAGCTACCTGGGCGAGCGCCAGGACGCGGTGCTTTCCGCGCTCGACGCAGCCGGCCGCGAGTTCCCGCTCGTCTTCCTCTGGACCGGGCAGCCGACCAAGGGCGAGCACGGGTTCTGGGGCGTGCGCGCCCACGTGTGGCCGGAGGACGACGAGCTGCTGCTCGCCCACGCCGGGTTCCACGGCGAGTGGCTCGAGTGGCTCGGCGAGTGATCACCTCGCCGTCGAACCCGAGGCTCCGCCTCGTCCGCCGCCTGGCGTCGCGCCGGCAGCGCGACCGTCTGGGGCTCTTCGTTTGTGAGGGTGAGGACCTGCTCGAGGCGGCGCTCGCGGCCGGGATCGAGCCCGAGGAGCTCCTGGTGGACGCCGAGCGTCCGTTGCCCGATCTCCCTTCCGGGGAGCTCGTCGAGCCGCGGCTCCTGGCCGAGGTATCGACGCTCGGTCACCCGCCGCGTGTGATCGCCGTCTGTCGCCGTTCCGATCTTCCGGTTCTCGATCCATCGATTCCGCCTCCTGTGGGTCTCGCGCTTTGGCACGTTGCCGATCCCGGCAACATCGGCACGTTACTCCGAGCGGCGGACGGACTCGCGCAGGCGTTCGTCGCGCTGTCGGACGGCTGTGCGGATCCGACCGGTCCGAAGGCGCTCAGGGCGTCGACGGGCGCGGTGTTCCGAGTCCGGACGGGCCGTTTCACCGAGGCGCCCGGCCGCCGCATCGCGCTCGTCGCACACGGCGGAATCCCGCTCCAGGAGCTGGACCTTCCCGATGGCACGGCCTTCGTCCTCGGTGCCGAGCGCGAAGGGCTGCCCGACGCGGTGGTCGCCGAGTGTGACGAAAGCGCGACGATTCCGCTCGAGCCCGGAGCGGAATCGCTGAACGTCGCGATGGCCGGCACGATCGCGCTCTACGAGTGGAGCCGACGCCGCAGGTAGAGTCGACGGCGATGGCGCGCGTCTCGGGACTCTGGACCTCGCCGGCCAAGGGCAGCGGCCGGATGGACGCTCGCGAGCGAGTCCAGGCGATCGAGGAGCACGGGCTCGACGGCTGCGCCCACGCCCGCCCCGGCACGAAGCGCCAGGTTCTCTTCGCCTCGCTGGAGCACCTCGATGCGCTCGGCGTCGAGCCGGGAAGGATCCGCGAGAACTTCACGATCGAGGGCGACGACGTCCACCGCTGGCCGGTCGGGCAGCGGGTCCGGATCGGCGGCGCCGAGTTCGAGGTCACGATGGTCTGCGACCCGTGCTCGCGGATGGACGAGATCCGACCGGGGCTCCAGCAGGAGCTGGACGGCAAGCGCGGGATGCTCGCGCGCGTCGTGCAGACCGGCGAGGTCGCCGCCGGCGACCAGGTCGAGCTGCTCTAGCGCTCGCGACGGCGCGCGACGAAGACCATGTCCTCGTTGCCGCGCCGGAACGGCCGGTAGTCGAACCACCCATAGACCCGCTCGACCTCGAACCCGGCCTCGACCAGCGCAGCCTCCCACTCGCCGGCGCTGACCCACGCGAGGTGCATCGTCGAGGCGCCTCCAGGCCCGCGGACGGACAGCGTGAGCGTCCGTGCGTGCTCGTCCCAGTCGGCGCGCTCGAAGATGCCGGGCTCGCGCTCGATCCACCGTCCGTGGGTCTCCTCGATGTCGTCGCGGTTCGGCGCGAAGACGTCGAAGATCAGCCGCCCGCCGGGGAGCAGGAGCTCGCGCGCCGCGCTCAGCGCCCGCACGCGCGCGGTCGAGTCGGTCATGTGGAGGTACGCCCGGAACGGACAGGTCACGAGCGGGACGTGCTCACGCACCGGCGGCGAGGAGATGTCACCGAGCCGGAGATCGAGCAGTCCGCTCACGCCGGCCTCCTCGCCGCGCCGCCGGCAGACCTCGATCATCCCGGCCGACGAGTCGACGCCGATCACCTTGACCCCCGCGGCCGCGGTCGGCACCGCGATCCGGCCGGTCCCGACCCCGAGCTCGACAACGGGCCCGCCGGCCTTCCGCGCCTCCGCGACGTAGAACGGCACGTCCTCCGTGACGCTGAGGCTCCACGGGTCGTAGAGCTCGGCGATCGCGTCGTACGCAGACGCTAGGCGGGCTTCCGCGCGACCCATACGAACTCACGGCTCTCGTCGTCGAACGGCTGCTTGTCGAACCAGCCGTAGAGCGCCTCCACCTCGAGGCCGGCGACGTCGATCAACCCTTCCCACTCGGACTTCGTGAGCCACCAGAGCTGGAGGTCGCGGCGGCCCTGTCCCGGTTCGCCGACGTACGCCGTGATGTCGATCCGGTTGTCCTCGGGATGGTGGGCGACGTACTCCCAGAGCCGCTCCGAGTCGAGGTGCGGCCGGGCGACGCCGTCCATCCGCACCGCGATGTGCGGGTCGAAGACGAATGCGTTCCACGCGAACCGCCCGCCCGGTGCCAGCGACGCGGCAACACGCTCGAAGACCTTCCGCCGGTCGGCCCAGGTCGGCAGGTGGAGCAGTGACCGGTACGGGCAGTAGATGAGCGCCGCGGGCTCGTCCAGCGACAGCTCTCGCATGTCGCCTTCGCGGAGCTCGAGGTCGACGCCCGCCGCGGCCGCCGCGGCGCGCGCCTTCTCCAGCATCGCCGGCGAGCCGTCGATGCCCAGCACCCGCCGTCCGATCGCCTTTGCGACCGGCACGGCCACGCGGCCGGTGCCGACGGCGAGCTCGACCACGGGCCCGTCGGCCGCCTGCGCGAGCTCGACATAGAACGGGACGTCCTCCGTCATCGGCGCCGACCACTCCTCGTAGATCTCGGCGAAGGGTGCGTAGACGTCCATCGCGTCATTCTCCGTTATCGTTCTTTCCATGGCAGAGAGGCGCGTGCATTCCCCGTTTACCCGGCCCCGGCTCGAGTCCGGGAACCGGCGCTGACACGCGAGCTGCCGACCCGCCGACACTCGACCCGGGGCCGTCTTGGACGCTGAAGCTCTCGCCTCGGAGGCGCTGGGCGCCGTTGGCGACGCCTCGACGTCCGACCAGCTGGACGACGTCCGCGTCCGCTACCTCGGCCGGAAGAGCGAGCTGAAGCAGGCCCTCCGCGAGGTCCGGGACCGCGAGACCGGGATGGCGCTGAACGCCGCCCGGGTGCGGATCGAGGAGGCCGTGGCGGACAGGCAGGCCGAGCTGGAGCGCGCGGAGCTCGACCGTGCCCTGAGCGAGGAGCAGATCGACATCACGCTTCCCGGAGAGGGCCACCACCGGGGCCACCTGCACCTGATCAGCCAGGTGCGGCGCGAGGTCGAGGACATCTTCCTCGGCATGGGCTACGAGGTCGTCGAGGGCCGCGAGGTCGAGACGACGCGCTACCTCTTCGATGCGCTGAACATGCCGGCGACCCACCCGACCCGCTCGCCGCTGAACACGTTCTACCTCGACGACGAGATCGTGCTCCGCTCTGAAACCTCGCCGGCGCAGATCCACACGATGGAGCAGCGCCAGCCGCCGATCTACATGGTCTCGCTCGGCCGCTGCTACCGGCGCGACACGGCCGATCCGACCCACTACCCGATCTTCCACCAGGTCGAGGGGCTCGCCGTCGACACGGACATCACGCTCGCCGACCTCAAGGGGACGCTGCAGCACCTGCTCCGGTCGCTCTTCGGTGAAGACCGGGAGACACGGCTCGGGACGCACTTCTTCCCGTTCACGGAGCCGTCCGTCGAGGCGTACGTCTCGTGCTTCCTATGCGACGGCAGCGGCTGCCGGGTGTGCAAGCAGTCCGGCTGGATCGAGATCGGCGGGGCCGGGATCGTCGACCCGAACGTGCTCGAGTTCGTCGGCTACGACCCCGAGCAGGTCTCCGGGTTCGCGTTCGGCTGGGGGCTCGAGCGGATCGCGATGTTCCGCCACGGCCTGCCCGACCTTCGCGCGCTCTGGCAGAACGACCTGCGGCTCCTGGAGCAGTTCTGATGAAGGTGCCGATGAGCTGGCTGCGCGAGTACGTCGAGGTCGGCGCATCGACCGAGGAGATCGCCGACCGCCTTGTGATCTCGACCTGCGAAGTCGAGCGGATCGCGCGCGTGGGCGTGGCAGACGACGACGGGAACCTCGGGCTGTTCCGTGTCGGGCTCGTCGTCCAGGCCGGCAAGCATCCGAACGCGGACCGGCTCCAGCTCTGCCGGGTCGACGTGGGGGAGGGCGAGCCGCGGCAGATCGTCTGCGGCGCGTGGAACTTCGGCGAGGGCGCGACCGTCGCCGTTGCGCTTCCGGGCGCGGTCCTGCCCGACGGCCAGCGGCTCGAGGAGGTCAAGCTCCGCGGCGAGAGCTCCTCGGGGATGATCCTCTCGGAGCGTGAGCTCGAGCTGGGCACCGACCACACGGGGATCCTCGTCCTCGACGGCGGGCACGAGCCGGGGACGCCGCTCGCGGACGTCCTGCCGCTGGCAGAGGAGATCCTCGAGGTCGAGACGACCCCGAACCGGCCCGACCTGCTCTCGATCTACGGCCTGGCCCGCGAAGTCGCCGCGATCTTCGGCGGCGAGCTGCGTCCGCTGCCCGGGACGGATCCCGAGCGGTCCGGCGACGAGGCGGTGGACATCCGGATCGAGGACCTCGAGCGCTGTCCTCGCTACGTCGGCCGGCTGTTCCGGGACGTGAAGATCGGCCCGTCGCCGCCCTGGCTCCGGGCGCGACTCACCGCCGCAGGCATGCGTCCGATCTCCAACGTCGTCGACGCGACGAACTACGTGATGCTCGCGGTCGGCAGCCCGCTGCACGCGTTCGACCACACGCGGCTCGACGAGGGGCGGATCGTCGTGCGCCGTGCGACCCTGAACGAGGAGATCAAGACGCTCGACGGCCAGGTGCGGACGCTGACCGCCGAGGACCTAGTGATCGCGGACGCGTCGAGGCCGGTCGCGATCGCGGGCGTCATGGGCGGCGAGGACAGCGAGGTGACGGACGAGACGTCCGAGGTCCTTCTGGAGGCGGCCAACTTCGAGCCGAGCGGGATCCAGCGGACGTCCGAGCGCCTCGGGCTCCGCTCGGAGGCGTCAGGGCGATGGGAGAAGGGCATCGACCCGTACCTGGCGGCGCAGGCGGCGACGCTCTGCAGCGAGCTCTTCGTCGACCTCGCCGGCGCGCGCTGGGTCGGGGAGAGCGACGTCCACGGCGAGCTGCCGGAGTCGCCGGCCATCCGCTTGCGGCCGGAGCGGGCCTCGGCGCTGATCGGCCTGGAGGTGCCGGCCGACGAGCAGCGGCGGATCCTGCAGTCGCTCGGGTTCGAAACCTCGGACGGCCTCGAGGTCCGGGTGCCGACCTGGCGGCTGCGCGACGTCACGCGCGAGATCGACCTCGTGGAGGAGGTCGCGCGGATGAAGCTCGAGGAGGTGCCGTTCACGCTGCCGCAACGCCAGGAGATGTACGGGCGGCTCTCGCCGGAGCAGCGGCTGCGCCGGGACGTCGAGGACGCGCTGCTCGGCGCGGGGTTCTCCGAGGCGTACACGCCGAGCCTCGTCGCCGACGATCCGCGGCCCGACGCGCTGCGGATCCCGCAGCCCCAGTCGCAGGACATGGCCGTGCTCCGGACGACGCTGCTGCCGAGCCTCTTCGAGGCGTCGCGGTACAACCAGTCGGTCGGAAACAGCGGCGTCGCACTCTTCGAGATCGCCCACGTCTACCTCGCGGCGGAGGGGCTCCCGGACGAGCGCGTCCACGTCGGAGGCGTCACCGAAGGGCCGTTCGGCCGCGCGAAGGGCGCCGTGGAGACGATCCTGCGCGCACTCGGGATCGACGCGGCCTTCGAACGGGCCGAGCACGAGCTTCTGCATCCCGGAAAGACCGCGTCGCTCGGCGTCGGGATCGTGGGGGAGGTCCGACCGGGGCTCCTCGAGGGGACCTGGAGCGCGTTCGAGCTCGACCTGGCGGCGCTGGCGGGTGCGGCGCCCGCGCTCCGTGCGTACGAGGACGTCATCACGTACCCCGCGCTCCGGCAGGATCTCGCGTTCGCGGTCGACGAGGGCGTCGCCGCCGGCGACCTGGCCGCGGCGGCGCGCGAGGCGGCCGGCGCCGAGCTCCGGAGCATGACGCCGTTCGACGTCTACCGCGGCGAGCAGGTCGGCGAAGGGCGGAAGTCGATCGCCTTCCGGGTGGAGTTCCGGTCGCCCGAGCGGACGCTGACCGACGAGGAGGCGGCGGGCATCCGCGAACGGATCGTCGGCGCGCTGCGCGACCGGTTCGGGGCGGAGCTGCGCGCCTAGAGCGAGTCTTCGGGGCCGAGCCTGGCGGAGCGCGCGCTCATGACCTTGCTCTCGATCTCGGGCGAGTGCTCGAGCAGCGAGCGGAAGGCTCGGTCGGTGATGACGAGCGCCCGGACCGGTGTCTCTGCGACGACGGTCGCGGTGCGGGGCCGGTCCTCCACGAGTGCGATCTCGCCGAAGAAGTCGCCGGCGCCGAGCCGGTTGACCTCCTGGTCGCCTCTCTTCACCGAGGCGCTTCCTTCGATCAGGACCATGAACTCCCGTCCGGGATTGCCCTCGACCGTGAGCTCCTTCCCTTCGGGCAGGTCGATCTCGTCCGCGATCGCCGCGACATCCTCGAGCTCTTTCCCACCGAGGTCCGCGAAGAGCGGCACGCTTCGAATCAGCTCCACCTTCGCGTTCTTCCGAAGTCGCATGCTGCGAGTCTAAGCCTCTGGAAAACCGAACACGAACCCAAGCAGTAGAGGGGGACATGACGCCCAGCAAACGACTCTTCGTCCTCGCCGCCGCAGCCTTGCTGACGGCGCTGGCATCACCCACTGCCGCCTTCGCCCAGACCAAGCTGATCGGGACCGTTGCCGACCCCGGCAATATCTCGCTCCGGACCGAGACGGGCGCCGCGGTGACCGACCTAGCACCAGGTACGTACACGTTCGAGATCCACGACGAGTCCATCAACCACAACTTCCACCTGAGCGGCCCGGGGGTCGACCAGCGGACCGACGTCGAGACCACCGGCACGGTGACCTGGACGGTCACGCTGCAGGACCGCTCCCGCTACACGTACGTCTGCGATCCGCACAACACCGTGATGCGCGGGTCGTTCACGGTCGGCGGCGGGCCGCCGACGCCACCGCCGCCGCCTCCACCGGCGAGGCCGCCGCTCCTGACGGCGTCAGTCGGGCCGGGGCGGACGATCTCGCTGCGGAATGCGCGCGGCGCCCGTGTGACGCGACTGAAGGCGGGCCGCTATCGCATCCGGGTCACCGACCGGTCGGCGCTGCACAACTTCCACCTCGTCGGGCCCGGCGTGAACAGGAAGACCACCGCCCGCTTCCGAGGAACCGTGACGTGGACCGTGGCGTTCCGGAAGGGCCGCACCTACCGCTTCGTCTGCGATCCGCACGCGAAGGTGATGAAAGGAAGCTTCAGGGCCACGTAGGTCCTGCTGCGATCGCCGGGCCGTGTCGCAGGCCCGCGTTCTCCCCACCGGCTCTGAAGACGCCGGTCCGGCGGTCGTGGTCTCGCTAGTCGCGGTCGACGAACGAGAAGCGGCCGAAGCGCGCCTTCTCCTTGCCCTCTCGGCCTCTGCGCGCGATGAGCCGCATGGTCGCACCGATCCCGCCGGCGAGCAGGAAGCCGATGCCCGCGGCGCCGGCTGCGGCTGCCGGGAGGTTCGCCTTGAGTTTCGAGCGGACGTCGGTCGCGTCCTTGACCTCCGCGCGGAGGACGTCGACGGCGGTCGCGAGGCGTTCGCGCTCCGTCTCCAGCTCCTGCCGGACCTGCTCCGGCGTGCGGGAGTTACCTGCTGCCATTGCTCTTCAGCGCCTGGGTCGTGAGCTTGGCCTCGTCGATCGCCTGCTTCGGGACCGGCGGCGTGCCGCGGTTGACGCTCCGGATGCCGAGCCACGCGAGCAGGCCGGTCACCGCGAGCAGCACAACGGTGACGATCAGCAGCGAGAGCCAGACCGGAAGGAACGTGGCGAGCCCCGCCGAGATCGTGGCGAAGATGAAGCCGATCGCGTAGAAGCCGACCGCCGCCGCGCCCACCAGCAGCCCGATGCCGACGCCGAGCGCCGCGATCTTCTTCTTGATCTCGAGCGAGGCGAGCTCGAGCTCGAGGCGCGCGATCGCGCTGGCGTGCTCGGCGACCTCCTTGGCGGCCGAGCCGAGGGTCGGCTCGGTCTCAGTTCCTTGGGTGGGCATGGCCCCTCCAGTCGATCAGCTTCGCGAGGACGACGCCCGCGACCAGCGCACCGCCGACGATCAGGAACGGGCTCGGGCCGCCGCCGCCGCGCTTCTTTTGCTTGGGCCGCGGGGTCGGGGTGACGGGCACCGCGTCCCCTGCCGGCTGGTTCGTCGGCGCCTCGCCCCTGGCGCGCGCCATGATCAGCGTCGGCTTGAGCTTGCGCAGGAAAGCGGCATCCTCGGCCAGCGGCTGCGCCAGCATCCCCGCGGGGCCGCCCTCGGACGCAGCCCGGTCGGCGAACTGCCGGAGCCGGTCCGCCGCGCGGTCGATGACCTGGTCGACCTTCGCCGTCATCGCTTCGCCGGCGGGTCCTCGCCCGTGACGATCCGGTAGACGCGGGTCGCCGCCAGACGGGCGGCGATCGCGGCCAGGGCGCCGAACAGGCCGTAGATGAGTGTCCACGTCAGCTTGCGGAGCATCGTCGGAGGAAACTTACCGCGCGGTGGCCTCCGGAAACCTTCCGCGGAGGGCGGATCTATGCTCGCCGGGTGCAACCCGATGCGCGTCGGTTCGGCAAGGAGGAGCGTCAGCGGCTGATCTCCAGCCTCGTGTCGCGCCGGCGGATCGGCACCCAGCACGACCTGCTGGCCGCGCTCGCAGCCGAAGGGTGCCGCGCGACGCAGGCGACGGTCTCGCGCGACATCGGCGAGCTCGGGCTCGAGAAGACGAGCGACCAGCTCGGGCGGCCGCGCTACGTGCTGCCGCAGGACGGTCGGCGGACGGAGCCGCGGGAGGCGCTGGCGGCCGTCCTGTCGACGTTCGGCCTTCGGGCGGTCGCGGCGCAGAACATCGTCGTCGTCCAGTCGGAGCTGGGCTCGGCGCCCGCGATCGCCCGTGCGCTCGACCGCGTGGATCATCCGCTGATCGTGGGAACTCTGGCCGGCGACGACACCTGTCTCGTCATTGCGTCGGACACCAAGGGCGCCTCGGCGCTGGCACGGGAGCTGGAGCAGGTCATTGGCTGAGGTCGGAGCCGTCGCGCGGCGCAGCCGCCGGATCACGGAGCGGGACATCGAGCTCTTCACCGAGATCACCGGCGACCGCAACCCGCTCCACTACGACGCGGAGGCGGCGGGCCGGTCGCGCTTCGGCGGGCTGATCGTCCAGGGCGGCGTGACCTCGGGCCTGCTGAACGCGGTCGTCGCGGAGGACCTGCCGGGCCCGGGCAGTGTCTTCCTCCACGTCGACTGGAGCTTCAAGGCGCCGGTGCGGCCGGGTGACGAGATCACGGCCGAGGTCGAGGTGCTCGAGGCGCGGGAGGACAAGCCGCTGACGAAGCTGCGCACGACGATCGTCAACCAGGAGGGGGTCGTCGTCCTCGACGGAACGGCGCTCGTGTGGACCGAACAGCTCTGAGGGCGCTGGGGCTGCTCGCTGCGGCCCTGGTGCTCGCGATGACGACCTGGTTCTCGGCGACGGCGGTCGTGCCGCAGCTCCGTGCGGAGTGGGGGCTCGGGAACACGGCGGCGGCGTGGCTCACGATCGCCGTGCAGGTGGGGTTCGTCGCGGGCGCGCTCGCCGGGAGCGCGCTCAGCATCGCGGACGTCTTCCCGCCTCGGGTTGTGATCCTGGTCGGGTCGGTGGGGGCGGCCGTCGCGAACCTCGTGCTCGTCGCGGCGGACGGTCCCGAGCTGGGGATCGCGGCGCGGGTGCTGACGGGGTTCTTCCTCGCCGGCGTGTACCCGCCGGCACTCAAGCTGGCGTCGACCTGGTTCCGGCGCGGGCGGGGGACGGCGCTCGGGATCGTCGTCGGCGCGCTGACCCTCGGGTCGGCGGCGCCGCACCTCGTGAACGGTCTCGGCGGGCTCGACTGGACGCTCGTCGTGTGGGTCACGTCCGCGCTCACGGCCGCGGGCGGGCTCCTGGTGTTCTTCGCAGTGCCGGAGGGGCCGTACTCGTTCCCCTCGGCGCGCTTCGACCCGCGTCAGGCGGGCCAGGTGCTCCGGAACCGCGGTGTCCGGCTCGCGTCGCTCGGCTACTTCGGGCACATGTGGGAGCTGTACGCCATGTGGGCGTGGTTCCTCGTCTTCTTCGGCGCGGTCGTGTCCGACGGGCAGGCGGCCGCGTACGCGACGTTCGCCGTGATCGGCGCGGGGGCGGCGGGCTGCTGGGTCGGCGGGATCCTCGGCGACCGTTGGGGGAGACCCGAGACGACGGCGGCGATGATGGGCGTGTCCGCCTCGTGTGCACTGCTGATCGGGCTCGTCGGCGAGGCGTCGGCGGCGATCGTCGTCGCGCTCGGGCTTGTTTGGGGGTTCACGGTCGTGGCCGACTCGGCGCAGTTCTCGACGCTCGTGACCGAGCTGGCCGAGCAGGCCTACGTGGGGACCGCGCTCGGGCTCCAGATGGCCGTCGGCTTCGCGCTCACGGTGCCGACGATCTGGCTGCTTCCGTTCCTCGAGGACGAGGTCGGCTGGCGGTGGGCGTTCGCGTTCCTGGCGCCCGGCCCGGCGCTGGGGATCGTGGCGATGCTGCGGCTGCGGCGCGCGCCGGCCGCGGTCCCCTAGGGAAGGTGCACCCAGCCTCCTCCCCGAGGCGACCGTAGCGGGCGCCGGCGCGCACGTGTGCGACTGGTCCGTGCCGAGAGCGTGCCGCTAGGGCCGCGCCTGCTCCGGCGGCGGCGCGGGCTGGTGCTCGTCGAGGCCGTCGACGGCGTCCGCGGAGAGGTCGAGCTCGACGCGGCCCTCCGAGATCGAACGCACTCGCTCCGCCGGCACGAACCGCGCCTTGGCTGCGAGCCCGGCCAGCAGGCCGCTGGAGATCGCGAGCCCGCTGAAGATGTCGCTGCCCTTGTCCCCCACGACCTCTTCGACGCGGCCGGCCTCGCTGCCGTCCGCGGCGACGACCGTCCAGCCCGGCTCGATCAGCAGCCAGGAGACAGGTTCGCCGGCCACTAGACCGAGCGGCCTTCCAGGTACCAGACGGGGCCCTGTGTGAGGACGTGCTTCGTGTCGGCGAGCGCGTGGAGGATCGACACCCGCGCGCCGACCCCGGCCTCGTCGAGCCGCTCGAGGCAGCGCCGCGCCATCTCCGGCGCCGCGCCGTAGCCGTTCCGCCCCACGCGGAACCGGAACCCGACCGCGCCGCCGTAGCGCGCCGGGTTCAACGGCGCGATCAGCAGCGCCCCGCGGTCGAGGAAGTCGCTCGAGGCGAACTCGACCTGGGCGTACACGTCCGTCCAGTCCTCTGGAAGCGCGGCGACTGCAACGGCCCATTGCTCGGCGACCGGAGGCCACGCGATCCGATCCTCGGGCGTCTCGGGCACCGACTCGGACGCGGTGACCAGCTCGAGCTTGCCGCGGATCCCGTCGCGGTCGATCCGCTGCATCATCCGGCGCGCCTGCTCCACCCGGCCGCCGTGCCGAGGCACCGTGAACCTCACGGTTCCGCCGACACGACCGGGCTGGAACGCCGTCAGCAGGGACGCCGCGCGATCGGCTCCCTCCGCGTCGTCCACGGTGAGGACGAACCGCGCGTCCGCCCAGTCCGCGGGCAGACCGGATTCCAGCCGGTGGTACTGCTCGGAGATGCGCACGCGCCGAGTCTAGTGGCCTCTACACTGACCGCCGTGGCGAAGGTCGAGAGAAAAGGGGCGGCGTCGCAGGAGCTCCTGCGCGACTTCTTCCGCGAGATGCTGCTCATCCGGCGCTTCGAGGAGAAGGTCGAAGAGCGCTTCCGCGCCGGCGAGCTGCCGGGCTTCCTGCACGTCGCGATCGGCCAGGAGGCCATCGCCGTCGGCGTCTGCCGAGCGCTCGAGGAGGGCGACGTCATCGCCTCCACGCACCGAGCCCACGGCCACACCCTCGCCAAGGGGACGCACCCGAACGAGGTGATGGCCGAGCTGTACGGGAAGCTCGAGGGCTGCTCGCACGGCTACGGCGGCTCGATGCACCTCTACGACGTCGAGCGCGGGAACCTCGGCGCGAACGCCGTCGTCGGCGGTGGGCTGCCGGCGATCGTCGGCGCCGCACTCGCCTTCAAGTTCCGGGACGAGCCGCGGGTCGCGGTCGCGTTCTTCGGCGACGGCGCGACGAACATCGGAACCTTCCACGAGTCGCTGAACCTCGCGCAGCTCTGGAACGTCCCGGCCGTGTTCGTGTGCGAGCACAACCACTGGGCGGAGTCGACACCGTCCAAGCAGCACATGCCGATCGAGGAGATGACCAAGCGGGCCGAGGCCTTCGGGATGGAGTCGATGAAGGTCGACGGCCAGGAGGTCGGCGAGGTCTACGAGACCGCCGCGAAGGCCGTCGAGCACGCCCGTTCCGGACACGGCCCCGTCTTCCTCGTCGCCGAGACCTACCGGCTCTCCGGCCACTACATCGGCGACCCGCAGGTCTACCGGCCGAAGGAGGACCAGCAGCGCCTCCGCGAGACGGAGGATCCGATCGACAAGCTCCGCGCCGAGCTCGAGCTCTCGGACGAGGAGTTCGAGGAGGTCGACTCGGAGGTCACCGAGCTCGTCGAGGCGAGCGTCGAGTTCGCGAAGGCCGGCACCGACCCGAAGCCCGAAGACGCGCTGAAGAACGTCTACGCGTAGTGGCCGAGCTCTCCTATCGCGAAGCAGTCCGCGACGCGCTCGCAACCGCGATGCGCAAGGACGACGACGTCTTCATCATGGGCGAGGACATCGCCGAGATGGGCGGGTCGATGGGCGTGACGCAGGGGCTCCTCGACGAGTTCGGCCCCGAGCGAGTGCGCAACACCCCAATCTCCGAGATGGCGATCGTCGGCGCCGGCATCGGCGCGGCGATGCAGGGCATGCGCCCGGTCGTCGAGATCATGTACGAGGACTTCCTGACGCTCTCGGCGGAGCAGATCGTCAACCAGGCCGCGAAGCACCGCTACATGTCCGGCGGGCAGCTGAAGGTCCCGCTTACCATCCGCACCCAGGGTGGCGCGGGCTGGTCGCCCGGCGCGCAGCACGCGCAGCAGCTCGAGTCGTGGTTCGTCCACATTCCCGGCCTCAAGGTCGTCTTCGCGTCCACGCCGACGGACGTCCGCGGGCTGCTCTACAGCGCGATCTACGAGGACAACCCCGTGATCTTCTTCGAGCACCGGACGCTGTACGGCCTCAAGGAGGAGATGCCGGACGAGGTCGAGCCGATCCCGCTCGGGGAGGGGCGCGTGATCCGCGAGGGTGAGGACGTGACGGTCGTCGCGACCGGCCGCCTCGTGCACGAGGCGCTCGACGCCGCGAGCCATCTCGAGGAGCAGGGAGTCTCGGTCGAGATCGTCGACCCACGGACGCTGCAGCCGCTCGACGAGGAGACGATCGTCGAGTCCGTCAAGAAGACCAACCGCTGCGTCGTCGCCCACGAGGCGGTCACGCGGATGGGGTTCGGCGCGGAGGTCGCGGCGATCGTGCAGCACCAGGCCTTCGACTGGCTGGATGCGCCGATCGAGCGCGTTGGCGCCAAGTTCGCCCCGATCCCGTTCGCCCCGGTCATGGAGGAGTTCGTCGTGCCGCACGCCAAGGACGTCGTCGACGCCGTCCAACGGACGGTGGCCCGCGATGGCAACTGAGGTCAAGCTTCCGCGCCTCGGGCAGGGCATGGAGTCCGGCACGGTCGTGCGCTGGCTCAAGCAGGAGGGTGACCGGGTCGAGAAGGGCGAGCCGCTCTACGAGCTCGACACCGAGAAGGTGACCCAGGAGGTCGAGGCGGAGGCTTCCGGCGTCCTGCTGAAGATCTCCGTCCAGGAGGGCGAGGTCCCGGTCGGACAGACGGTCGCGGTCATCGGCGAGGAGGGCGAGGAGGTCGCGGCCGCCGAGGAGACCGAGGTCGAGGAGACGCCGCAGGAGGAGGGCTCCCGCGCGCCGGCCAGGGATGCCGAGCGCGAGGAGGGCGCCGAGGCGGCCGCCGGAGGGATGGCGAGCCAGATCACCGAGATCCGTGAGCCGCAGCGCGACGGACGGGTCAAGGCGTCGCCGCTCGCCCGCCGGATCGCGCGCGAGCGCGGGATCGACCTCGCGCAGGTGCGAGGGACCGGTCCTGAGGGCCGGATCGTGGCGGAGGACGTCGAGCGGGCCGAGGTCGCGCCCGCCGCCGAGGCTCCCGCGCCGGCGGCTGGGCCGGCGGCGCCCGCCGAGGTCGAGACGGTGCCGCTCACCTCGATCCGCAAGACGATCGCGCGCCGCCTCACCGAGGCGTGGCAGGCCCCCGTCTTCCAGATCTCGATGTCGGCGGACATGACGCGTGCGCTCGCCTTGCGTGAGCAGCTCGTCGAGCTCGCGAAGGACGGCCCGAAGCCGACGATCTCCGACGTCCTGACCAAGATCGCCGCCTCCGCGCTCATGCGGCACCGGCGCCTGAACGCCGAGTTCGTCGGCGAGGAGGTTCGGATCCACCCGACCGCCAACGTCGGGATGGCGGTGGCGACCGACCGCGGGCTGGTCGTCCCGGTCATTCCCGGCGCCGACCGGCTCTCCATCCAGGAGATCGCCGGCGCACGGGTCGACCTCGTCGACCGCGCGCGGGGCGGGAAGCTGCAGCAGGCCGACCTCGAGGGCGGCACCTTCACGATCTCGAATCTCGGCATGTTCGGCGTCGAGCGCTTCATCGCCGTCCTCAACCCGCCGCAGGTGGCGATCCTCGCGGTCGGGGCCGTCGAGGAGCAGCCGGTGGTGCGCGACGGCGAGATCACCGCGCGGCCGCAGATGAGCCTCACGCTCACCTGCGACCACCGGGCGGTCGACGGCGCGGATGCGGCGGATTTCCTGCGCACCGTCCGCTCGATGCTCGAAGAACCGGGCCTGGCGCTCTAGAGTCCGACCCATGCGGGTCTGGTACCGGGTCCGAGACCTCGACGCCGCGCGCCACTGGTACACCGGCAAGCTCGGCTTCGACGAGACGTACGTCGACGAGGACGGCCGGTGGGCGAAGCTCGAGCGGGGCGGCATGCAGATCGCGCTCGCCGAGGGCGAGCCGGAGGAGGGAGGAGTCGCGACGATCGACGTCGACGACGTGAAGGCCGAGGCCGACCGCCTGAGGGAGGACGACATCGAGGTCGGCACCGTTCTCGAGCTCCACGCGGAGGTGCGGATCCTGGACGTGTTCGACCCGGACGGGAACCGAGTGCAGCTCGTGCAGGAGCTGCGCCGGTGATCAGGCGAGGGAACCGGCAGGACGTCCGGTTCCTGAAGGACATGCTGCGTCACGCGTTCTACTGGCGTTCGGCCGGGACCGTCGAGGACGCCTCGCTCTGGCGGTACGTCTCTGGATGGGGAAGGCGGGGCGACACGGCCGTCGTCGGCCTCGAGGAGGGCTTCCCGATCGGCGCGGCGTGGTTCCGGCTCTTCACGCGCGACGAGCCCGGCTTCGGGTTCGTGGACGAGCAGACGCCCGAGGTGGCCATCGCCGTCGTCCCGAGCCGACGGGGCCGCGGGATCGGCCACGAGCTCCTGGACGCGCTGATCGAGACGGCGAGGGAGCAGGGCTACGGCGCGCTCAGCCTGTCGGTCGCCGACGACAGCCCCGCGATGCACATGTTCGAGCACCAGGGGTTCGAGAAGGCGCAGCAGACCGACGGCTCCTGGACGATGCGCCTCAACCTCTAGCGCGCGCGAGGGACTGTCCCTCGGACGTGGCTCGCGGGGGCATGGAGATCGTGCCGAAAGAGTGACGAGACCGGGGCGACTCGTTCACCTGGCGGCGGAGACGAGTCGCGCCCGGTCATGCTTCGCCCGCGGCGCGCAGGCCAGACCGGCCGAAACGGGCAACCGGGCGGCGTCGACGGCCCCTGCACCACCGCCAGTAGGATCGGGCCGGAAACCGACCGAGGAGCGAGAAACCGATGGAATGTGACGTTGCCGTCCTGGGAGGCGGCCCGGGCGGCTACACCGCCGCGATCCGCGCCGCACAGCTCGGCGCCAAGACCGTCTGCATCGAGAAGGAGCCCGAGCTCGGCGGCACCTGCCTCCGCGTGGGCTGCATCCCGACGAAGGCCTGGGTCCAGACTGCCTTCGCGATCAAGGAAGCCGAGGAGACCTTCGCGAAGCTCGGCGTCCAGGTCGGCGAGCCGCAGCTCGACTTCGCCACCGCGAACCAGTGGAAGGACGGCGTCGTCAAGCAGATGACCGGCGGCGTCGCCTCGCTCTTCAAGGCGAACGGCGTCGAGTGGGTCAAGGGCGCCGGCCGCTTCAAGGACGCGAACACGATCGCGGTCGAGGGTGGGGAGGACGTCACGTTCCGCTCCGCCATCGTCGCCACCGGCAGCTCCCCGATGCGCCCGCCGATCGACGGCCTGGACTCGCCGCGCTGCGTCGACTCCACGGGCCTCCTCGCCCAGACCGAGCTCCCGAAGCGCCTCGTCGTCCTCGGCGGCGGGATCATCGGGTGCGAGTTCGCCTCGATCTTCCGGCGCTTCGGATCCGAGGTCACGGTCATCGAGATGCTCCCGAGCCTCATCCCGCAGGAGGACGAGGACGCCGCGAAGGAGCTCGCCAAGCAGTTCGGCAGGCGCGGCATCACGCTCCACCTCGAGAAGCAGTGCACCAAGGTCGAGGACTCGGGCTCCGCCCTCACCGTCCACTTCGGCGAGGGCGAGACTGTCGAGGCCGACCTCATGCTCGTCTCCGTCGGCCGCGCGCCGTCCGTCGAGAACCTCGGCCTCGAGGAGATCGGCGTCGAGCTCGACCGCCGGAAGGGAATCGCCGCGGACGAGCACCGCCGCACGACGGTCGAGCACATCTACGCCGTCGGCGACTGCGCCGGCTACTGGCAGCTCGCGCACACCGCCTTCCGCGAGGGCGAGGTTGCCGCCGAGAACGCCATGGGCCACGAGGCCGTGGTCGACAACCGCGGCGTCCCGCGCCCGATCTACACTGATCCGGAGATCGCGAGCGTCGGCCTGACCGAGCAGGAGGCCCGCGAGCAGTACGGCGACGACGTCGAGGTCGGCAGCTTCCCGTGGGTCGCGAACGCCCGCGCGGTGATGCAGAACGAGACCGTCGGCTGGGTGAAGTCGATCCACGAGAGCCGGTACGGCGAGCTCCTCGGGCTCGTGATGGTCGGCCCGCACGTCACCGACCTGATCGAGGCCGGCGTGGTCGCGCTGGACGCCGAGTCCACGGTCGAGACGGTCGCGGACGGCATGGCCGCCCACCCGACCCTCTCCGAGGCGATCAAGGAAGCGGGTCTGGTGGCGCTGGGACGGGCGATTCACCTGCCGAACCGAAAGAAGGTGAAACAGCCAGCGTAGGTCCGTGCCGCACCCCGCGGAGCGGAAGCACCGCGAGGCACGGAACGGCGATCAGGAGCGCCGCACCGACGAGGACGGCCTCCTCGCCGACCACCTCGGCGAGCGGGCCGGCGAGCGCTTGGCCAACCGGCATGAAGATCAGGGAGACCATCCAGTCGAACGAGTTGACGCGCGAGAGCCGCTCCTGCGGGATCTCGCGCTGCTGGAGCGTCTCCCAGATCGCGTTCCCGTAGACGATTCCGGCCGCGAAGAGCGCGCTCGCGCCGGAGATCACGAGCGCCGGAAGCGGCGGGACGAGCGCCAGGAGCGGGATTGCTCCAAGCGACCAGGCCACCATCGCCAGGGGGACCGGTTTCCTCGGCCTGAAGCGGAGCGCCAGGAGACCGCCGATCAGGCCGCCGATCGCACCGCCGGTGAGGACGACGCCCCAGGCGGCTGCGCCGCCGAGCTCGGCGTCGGCGATCAGCGGGCCGAGGACGAACATGATCCCGATGCCGACGTTCGCGACCGCGGCGGCGAGGAAACCGACCCTGAGCCAGACGTGCGACCAGGCCTCCCGCGCGCCGTCGAGGAAGTCCGCGAGGAAGTTCTGGCGCGGTGAAGGCTCCCTCGGCCGGAGCCGGAGCCGCGCGAGGAAGACGGCGCTCGCGGCGAAGCTCAGCGAGTCGATGGCGTACACGACACCCGGCTCGAAGGCTGCGATCAGCAGGCCGGACAGCGCCGGTCCACCGATGTTCGCCGCGCCTTCCGAGATCTTCAGCAGCGCGTTCGCCTGCTGCAGCCGCGCGCCGCTGATCGTCTCGGGCACGAGCCCCGTGGACGCAGGCGTGAAGAACGCCTGCGCCGCGCCGAAGAGCGCAGAGGTCACGACGAACATCCAGATCTCCATCGCGCCCGTGAGCAGCGCGACGGCGACCGCCGCCTGGACCGCGGCCCGGATGCCGTCGCAGGCGAGCATGACGAGCCGGCGGGGCAGCCGGTCGGCCCAGACGCCGCCGACGACGATGAAGCCCGCACGGGCGAGCGTGAACGACGCGAGGACGAGCCCGAGCTCCGCGGCCCCGCCGCCGATCTGGATCACCGCGAACGGCAACGCCACGTAGATCACGGAGTCGCCGATCGCCGAGGTGGTCTGTCCCAGCCAGAGGAGGCGGAACTGCGGCTCGTGGAGGGCTCCGAGCCTGCTCACCGTCCGACACTACCGGCGTAACCGAATCCCGCAGATGTTCGTTTTCACCAGGCGCAGGGAAAGCGCAAGGAACCGGTGTATGGGGCATCTAGCACAAAGGGACGATGAGTAGCGCCGCACTTCTCACCCGACCGAAGACCGACCGCGCGTTCGAGCGGATGTACAAGAAGCACGTCCACGACGTGTACCGCTACGTGCTCGCGGTGCTCCGCAACCCCGCGGACGCCGAGGACGCGACGCAGGCGACGTTCCTCAACGCCTACCGCGCGTTCCAGCGTGGCGACCGGCCCGAGCTGCCCCGCAACTGGCTCCTGAAGATCGCCCACAACGAGTGCCGCCAGCGCTTCCGGATGCTCTCCCGTCGGCCCAAGGAGGTCGTGTGGGACGAGCGCGTCGCGGCGCCGCCCGTGGACGAGACCATCCCCACGGCCGACGAGATCCGGGAGGCGCTCGGCCATCTGAGCTTCAACCAGCGCTCGGCCCTCGTGATGCGTGAGCTCGAGGGACGCTCCTACGGCGAGATCGGGCAGATCCTGGATCTGTCGGTCTCGGCGGTGGAGACATTGATTTTCCGCGCACGCCGAGCGCTGCGCGAGCAGCTTGAGGGCGGACTCACCTGCGGCGAGGCCGAGGCGACCCTCTCGAAGCGTCTCGACGGGACGCTCGCACCCGCGGAGCAGCGCGCCTTGCGCGCTCATCTCCGCGAGTGCCGCGAGTGCTCCACCCTCGAGCGCAAGCAGCGCGCGCAGCGCGCGGCGCTGAAGCGTCTCGGCGCCGTCCAGCTCCCGCCGTCCCTCCTCGGCTTCTTCAGCGGCGGCGGGGCCACGACGGTCGGAGGAGCCGCCGCCGGCTCCGGCCTCGCCGCGAAGGCGGCCGCGATCATGGCCGCAGGAGCGATCGCCGGGGGTGTCGGCCACGAGGCCGTCGAGGCGGTCGCCGCTCGCGATCAGACGCCCAGGCCGCAACCGGTCGCCGAGAAGGAGGCTCCGAAGGTCGTCGAGAAGGCGAGGACGACCGCGTCGGTGACGGCAACCCGCGCGCCGCGCGTGACGCAGGACGAGGCGCAGGCATCGGACGGGCCTGCTGAGCCTTCCACCGTCCGCGGCTCGGTGACGAAGACGCTGGCGAAGCCGCGGGCGAGCGCTCCGGCCGCGGAGCCCGCGGCCGCCCAGCAGCCGGCCGCCGCCCAGGCGTTGGCGCCGCCGCGCGAGCGCCCGACGCCGGTCCGCGACACGGTCGACGAGGCCAAGAAGATCGTCAAGGCCGTCCCGAAGCCGGAGCTGCCGCGCGTCGAGCTGCCGCCCCTTCCGCCGGTCGAGCTCCCGCAGCTTCCGCCGCTTCCACCCCTTCCACCGCCGCCACCCTTGCCCAAGATCGGAGGCTGAATGCCTCCGGCACAGCGGCAGTGCCGGGAGGAAGAGAGGGGTCGAGCGCAAGTCCGGGAGCCGGGCGGCATCCACCGTGACATGAGCCCCCTGCTCGCGCGCCGCCAGGAGCGGGCGTTCGAGCGCCTCTACCGGCGGCACGTTGCGGACGTCTACCGGTACGCGCTGGTCGTCCTGCGTGACGCCGACGTCGCCGAGAGCGCGACGCAGGCGACCTTCGTCCGCGCGCTCCGGGCCCACGAGCGCGGCGAGCGGCCACGCAAGGCGTTCAACTGGCTGCTCGGGATCGCGCACGACGTCTGCGAGCGCCAGTCGCCCGGCTGGAACGAGCCGCTCGACGCCTGGGACGACGAGACCGCGCCGCGGCCGGGCGACATCCGAAGGGCCCTCGATCAGCTCGGGCTCGACGAGCGCGCCGTGCTGATGATGCGCGAGATCGAGTGCCGGAGCTACGCGGAGATCGCCGAGCTGCTCGGGCTCGCCGACGGGGAGGTGGAGGCGCTCGTCTTCCGCGCGCGGCAGGCGCTTCGCACCCAGCTCGAGAAGTCGCTCACCTGCCACCACGCGGAGCGTGCGATCTCACTGCGCCTCGACGGGATGCTCCCGCGGCGGGAACGGAAGCTGCTGCGGGGACACCTCCGGTACTGCCCCGACTGCGTCGCGTTCGAGCGGATGCAGCACCAGAGCCGGGCGGCCCTTCGCTCCTTCGCCACCGCGCCGGTTCCCGAGAGCCTGCGGTTCTCGCGCTGAGGGGCTAGGCTCGCGGCGTGAGCATCCTGAACAAGCGCAACGCCGTCCTGGGCTGGGCGGTCTGGCAGGTGGGGAAGCAGGCCGCGAAGCGGAAGGCGAAGCAGTCGCTCGAACCCGAGGAGCCGAGGCGGGTGCGAAAGGGCGCCGTCGTCTCCGCGGTCGCAGCCGCGGGTGGCGCGATCTGGTTCTGGCGCCGCCGGCGCGGCGGCGACGAGAGCGAGTAGCTCCCGCCGCCGCCGGCAGGCTGCCCCCAACCTACGAGGTGGGCTTTGCGGTCCGCACGCGGACCAGGCGCCTCGTCGAGACGCCGGAGAGGACGTTGTCGCCGTCCTTGCGCGCGCGGATGAACTTGACCATCGAGCCGCCGCGCACGAGGCGGAGGCGCGTGGTCGGCTGGATCTGCACCGTGGCGAGCCCGTCGCTGTTCGTCCGGACCTCCTGCGGCGCCTGGATCCATCCGAGCGGGACGCCGGTCACGAGCACGATCGCGTCGCGCACGACGTAGCCGCGCGTGTCCATCACGCGGAAGCGCCCGGTGTACGGAACCCGCGAGCGGATGACGCTTGGTGCGAACTCGACGCCCGAGATCACGAGCCGGTGCGGGAGCGCGACGCTCGTCGCCGGGATCGAGTAGCGACCGTCGGCGAGCCGGGTGGCGCCGGCCGGAGGCGTGACCACGGCGGTCGGCTGCGAGTTCGCAGTCTCCGAGCCGTCGGCGTTCGTCGCGACGACCGCGACGCGCAGACGGTTGTTGACGTCCGAGGTCTGCACCGCGTACGTCCGGCCGGTCGCGCCGACCAAGTTGGCGCAGTTGAGGCCGTTCGCGTCGCAGCGCTGCCACTGGTACGTGAACGTGATCGGGTCGGTCCCGGTCCACACACCCTCGTTGGCGGTCAGCGTGTCGCCGTCACGAGCGGTCCCCGTGATCGAGGGAGCCGTCGTGTTGGCTGGGGCGACCTGCGCCTGAGCCTGGGCGAGACCCCCGACGGCGACGAGCGCCGTGAGCACGGAGGCGGCCGCGGCTGCCCCGAGTAGGTGCAGCTTTCTCATGCTTGTATCCCCCTTCAATTACTTCGCGTACCGATGTAGTGAGGGATACCCGGGGTGTTTGAGGTGAATCCTCGGAGTCGGTAAGGATTGTCTGAACACGGATCAGGAGGCTGGAATGAAGGTGGAGAAGTCCGTAACGGCTGTCACATGGATCCCCTCCGAGGCGATCGAGGGGATGCCCAAGCTGCCGTTCGAGATCGGCATGACCTCGTACGACGACCCACCGCCGGATCGCCTTTCGCCCGGCCAGCTGGACACGCTTCGCGACGAGAACGGGTTTCGCGAGGCCAACGAGCTGCGGGCCTGGATCGACGTCGACGACGGGAAGATCGCCGGGGCCGGCTACTCCGGCCGCGCGGTGATCGGGACGACGCATGTGAAGATCGGCCCGAAGACGATGTCCTTCCCGGGCGTGGCCTACCCGGTCCTGCAGGCCGAGCCGGAGGTCGGGCCGGACTGGGTGAAGTTCGTGCAGAGCGCCGGCGGACGCATGGGGCTCCCGGCGCCACGGCGGGTGAGCGGGAAGCCGTTCCTCCAGATCGCCTCCGCGACCGCCTGGACGACGCTCCAGCTGATCATCTACGCGGACGGGACCTCGAAGCACAAGCTCCTCGGTGCCTCGCCGTTCCCGCGCCACTGGATCTACGACGACGGCGGCGCGCTCGTCGAGAAGAGCGGCGAGATCGACTTCGACCGCTGGTGGCGCGAGTCGTACGGGAAGAACACGCCGTGGGGCGGCGAGGACTCGCCGGCGCTCGTGTCGGCCGTCGAGTCGGAGCTCGAGCGCGAGCTTTCCCGGATCGTGATGGCCGACTCGCAGGCGCTTCCGAGGCGGGAGCTCGCCGAGGGCGAGACGCTCGTCGAGCAGGACGAGCCGGGAACGGCGATGTTCCTGATCCTCGACGGCCTCCTGAACGTGGAGGTCGACGGCGAGGTCGTGGCCCAGGTCGGGCCCGGCGCGGTCGTTGGCGAGCGGGCGTCCATCGAGGGCGGGATGCGGACGTCCACCCTGCGTGCGGCGTCGGCCGTTCGGGCGGTCGTGATCCCGGCGAGCTCGATCGACGTCGGCGAGATGACGGCGCTCGCATCCGGCCACCGGCGCGAGATGTCGTGACCGAGTAGCGCACCGACGTGGACCTGCGGCGTCTCCTCCTTCGCGGCCTCGTCCTCTCGCTGACGGCGACGGCGCTGATCGCGATCGCCGTCCTGCTGTTCGCCGAGTTCGACGAGCGGACCTGGAAGATCGTCGGGACGACCGCCCTGCTGTCCGGCTTCAGCCTCCTGGGCATGCCCGGCGGAGCCCTGCTCGACCAGGGCCGGGCGGTCTGGCTCGGCTGGCTGACCCTGGCCCTGGCCGGCTACGCGCTCGCCCACGCGCTCGTGCTCATGTGGGCCGAGAGCAACGGCGGCTGGAAGGTGCTCGTCACCGCTGTCGCGTTCGCGGGCGTCTGTTCGCAGGCGTCCGCGACGACGAGTCGTCGGCGCGCCACCGATCCCCCGACGGTGCGCGTGCTCTACGTCGTCGCGATCGTCGGTGCGGTCGTCACCGCGACGATGGCCTCGCTCGCCGCCTGGCTGGAGATCGAGGACGAAGCGTTCTACTACCGACTCCTCGCCGCGGTCGCCGTCGCCGTGCTGCTGACGACGATCCTGCAGCCGATCCTGCGGCGTGCCGGGCGGGAGGCGGCAGTCGGAGCCGCATTCGAGCTGCGGCTGACGACGGAGGACGGCACCGAGGTCGCGCGGTCCGTGGAGGCGCCCGACTTCGCCGCGGCTGTCGAGCGTGCGATCCGCGAGCTCGAGCGGGACGGCGTCCGCATCGTCCGCGTGGAGCGGCGCTAGCGGCGCCGCTGCTTGACGGTCGTCGCGACCGTCGTGCGCTCCGTGAGCTGCACCGCCTTCAGCTTGAAGCGGATCCTCGCGCCGCGCGTGCGCAGCTTCTTGGGCACCGAGCCCGTGACGAGCATGTAGGTCGCGCCCCGCCGGACGGAGACGCGGAGCTTGAGCGCCTTCCGCCTCGGCTTCGCGTCGAGACCGGCGAAGGCGAGCCTCGCGCCGCCCGGCCGCACGAGCTCGGCGGTCACGGTGAACGCCGTCCCCGGAGCTTCCCAGGTGAAGGTGGCGCTGAAGGAGGGTGAGCCCGGCGTGAGCGGGCTCGTCTGCAGAGCGACCTGGTTCGAGGCGCCGAAAGTGGACGATGCCGAGCTCGTCGTGGCGGCTGCGGCGACCGAGCGCCCCTCGCAGTTGATCACCGTGCCGCCGCCGGGGCCCTGGTCGCAGGCGTCGGTGTTCCGGCCGCCGTCGATGAAGTCGTCGCCTCCGCGGCCGTTGATCGTGTCGTTGCCGTTGTAGCCGTTCAGCTCGTCGGGGCCGGCGCTGCCGTCGATCCGGTCGCCGAAGGGCGAGCCGATCACGATCTCGACGCCGGAGACGGTGTCGGAGCCCTCACCGGTCGACGTGCCGTCGAGCAGGTCGATGTCGACCGCGGCCGGCGAGTCCTTGAAGTCGATCTTGTCGGCGTCGGCGTCGCCCGAGACGAGGTCGGCGCCGGGGCCCGGGAGCAGCCAGTCGCGCCCGGCGGCGCCCTCGAGCTGGTCGTCGCCCGTGTCGCCGATCAGCTTGTCGTGGCCGGCGCCGCCGAGGATCTGGTCGTTGCCGGGGCCGCCGTCGAGCGCGGTGTCGTTGTTCGACTCGCCGAGCACGAGGTCGTCGCCGCCGTCGCCGTCGATGCTGTCCGCGCCGGAGCCGCCCTTGAGGACGTCGTCGCCGCCCAGGCCGACGATCCGGTCGTTGCCGCCGAGGCCGCAGATCACGTCGTCCCCGGCGGTGCCCGTCAGGGTGTTGTTGCCGCCGGTTCCGGTGATCGTGCAGGGCGCATTCGGGTCGAGCCCGGCCGAGCGGACGGTGATCGTGACCGTGGCGAGGTTGGACTGCAGCGCCCCGTCGGTTGCGCGGTACGTGAAGGTGTCGGTGCCGGCGAAGCCGCCGTTCGGCGTATAGCGGAGCCTGCCCGCGACGAGCGCGACGGAGCCTGCGCCGCCCTGGCTGAACGGGCCGATGCTCAGCGCCGGGCCGTCGATGTCCGTGTCGTTGGCGAGCACGTCGACGTCGACGGAGGCGTTCTGGTCCGTGCCCGCCGCGTCGTTGGCCGCGACGGGCACGTCGTTGACGGGCGTGACGGTGATGGTCACCGTGGCCGTGTTGGAGTCGGCCGTGCCGTCGTTGGCGCGATAGGTGAAGCTGACCGGGCCGTTGAAGTTGGCCGGCGGCGTGTACGTGTAGGTGCCGTTCGCGTTGAAGACAAGCCCGGCCGGCGCCGCGCCGGTCGTGGCGTAGGTCAGCGCGTCGCCGTCGACGTCGCTCGCGGCCGGGACGGACGCGCTGAGCTGCGTGTCCTCCGGCGTCGACTTCGAGTCGTTCGCGGCCGTCGGGGCGTCGTTGACGGGCGTGACGGTGATCGCGACCGTCGCCGTGTTGGAGTCCACGGTGCCGTCGTTCGCCTTGAACTGGAAGCTGACCGGGCCGTGGAAGTTCGCGGGCGGTGTGTAGGTGAACGAGCCGTTCGCGTTGAACACGAGTCCGGTCGGCGCCGCCCCGACGAGCGCGAAGGTCAGCGTGTCCCCGTCGACGTCGGTTGCCGAGACCGACGAGCTCAACGGCGTGTCCTCGGCGGTGCTCTCGGAGCTGTCACTCGCGTTCGGTGGGTCGTTGACCGGCGCGACGGTGACGGTGACCGTGGCGGCGTTCGAGTGCTCGCTTCCGTCCGTGGCCCGGTAGGTGAACGTGTCCGGGCCGTGGAAGTCCGCGGCCGGCGAGTAGCGCAGCTTCCCGCTCACGAGCGTGACGCTGCCGTGGCCGGGCTGGGTGAACGAGTGGACGCTGAGCGTGTTGCCGTCGGCGTCCGTGTCGTTGGCCAGGACGTCGACGTCGACGTCCGAGTCCTCGTTCGTGGCGGCCGTGTCGTCCACGGCGACCGGCGCCGCGTTCGCGTCGTCGACGGTGATCGAGACCGTCGCCTGGTTCGAGTCGGTCGTCCCGTCGTTGGCCCGGTACGTGAACGAGTCCGCGCCCGTGAACCCGCTGCTCGGCGTGTAGCGGAGCTTGCCGGACACGAGGGCGACGGTGCCGTTCGTGCCCTGCGAGAACGCCCCGACGGTCAGGGTGTCCCCGTCGACGTCGGAGTCGTTCGCGAGCACGTCCACGTCGACGGCCGTGGCCTCGGGAGTCGACGCGGAGTCATTCGTGGCGATCGGCGCGTCGTTGACCGGCGTGACGGTGATGGTGACCGTGGCCTCGTTGGAGTTGACGGTCCCGTCGTTCGCGCGATAGGTGAACGACACCTGGCCGTTGGAGTCCGAGGGCGGCGTGTACGTGTAGGTGCCGTTGGCGTTGAAGGCCAGGCCGGCCGGCGGGGTGCCGGTGGTGTGGTAGGTCAGCGAATCGCCGTCGGCGTCTGTCGCCGCCGGGACGGACGCGTTGAGCTGCGTGTCCTCCGCCGTGGTCTGCGTGTCGTTGGCGGCGACAGGCGCGTCGTTGACGGGCGTGACCGTGACCGTGACGGTTGCGGCGTTCGAGTCGAGCGTCCCGTCGTTGGCCGTGAACTGGAAGCTGACTGTGCCGTGGAAGTTCGCGGGCGGCGTGTACGTGTAGGTGCCGCTCGCGTTGAACACGAGCCCGGCCGGCGCCGCCCCGACGAGCGCGAAGGTCAACGTGTCGCCGTCGACGTCCGTCGCCGAGACCGAGTCGCTCAGAGGCGTGTCCTCGGCGGTCGTCTCGGAGCCGTCGCTCGCGACAGGTGCGTCGTTGACCGGCGTGACCGTGATGGTCACCGTCGCCTCGTTCGAGTCGGTCTGGCCGTCGTTCGCGCGATAGGTGAACGACACCTGTCCGTGGAAGTTGGCGGGCGGGGTGTACGTGTAGGTCCCGTTCGCGTTGAACACGAGGCCGGTCAGGGCGGCGCCCGTGGGGTGGTAGGTCAGGGTGTCGCCTTCGACATCGGTCGCGGCCGGGACGGAGGCGCTGAGCGGTGTGTCCTCCGGAGTCGTCTGCGAGTCGTTCGCGGCCACAGGTGCGTCGTTGACCGCGGTGATCGTGATCGTGACGGTGGCGTTGTTCGAGTTGAGCCGGCCGTCGTCGGCGCGGAACTGGAAGACGACGATGCCGAAGAGGTTGGCGGGTGGCGTGTAGGTGTACGTGCCGTCCGCGTTGAAGGCGAGCCCGGCCGGCGCCGAGCCGACGAGGACGAAGGTGAGCGTGTCGCCGTCGACGTCCGTCGCGGACACGGACGAGCTCAGCGGCGTGTCTTCGAGGGTCGTCTCCGAGGTGTCGTTCGCGACCGGCGCGTCGTTCACCGGCGTGACCGTGATCGTGACCGTCGCCTCGTTCGAGTTGGCCTGGCCGTCGTTCGCGCGGTAGGTGAAGGACACCTGGCCGTGGAAGTTCGCCGGCGGCGTGTAGGTGTACGAGCCGTCGGCATTGAAGGAGAGGCCGGGTAGCGCCGTGCCGGTGGTGTGGTAGGTGAGCGCGTCTCCTTCGACGTCCGTGGCCGCCGGAACCGAGGCGCTCAGCGGCGTGTCCTCCGCCGTCGACGTGGCGTCGTTCGCGGCGACCGGTGCATCGTTGGCCGGGGTGACGGAGATCGTGACCGTGGCGGTGTTGGAGTCAGCGGTGCCGTCGTTGGCCTTGAACTGGAAGCTGACCTGGCCGTGGAAGTTCGCCGGCGGCGTGTACGTGTAGGTGCCGTTCGCGTTGAAGACGAGCCCCGCCGGCCCGGGCCCGACCAGCGTGAAGGTCAGCGTGTCACCGTCCACGTCGGTCGCCGACGCTGAGGAGCTCAGCGGTGTGTCCTCGGCGGTCGCCTCCGAGCTGTCGCTCGCAACCGGCGCGTCGTTCACCGGCGTCACCGTCACCGAGACGGTCGCGCTCCCCGAGAGCAGCGCCCCGTCCGAGGCCCGATACGTGAACGAATCCGGACCGTGGAAGTTCGCCGCCGGGCTGTACCGGAGCTTCCCGGCGACCAGGGCCACCGTCCCGTGCGCCGGCTGCGTGAAGGAGTCGATCGCCAGCGTGTCGCCATCGGCGTCCGTGTCGTTGGCCAGCACGTCGACGTCGACGGCCGTGTCCTCCGGGGTCGAGGCCGAATCGTTCACCGCCACGGGAGCCACGTTCGCAGGAGTGACTGTCACGGTCACGGTCGCCACGTCGGTGCCACCGCGCCCGTCGGAGACCCGGTACGTGAACGTGTCGACGCCCTCGAACCCGGTGTTCGGCACGTAGTGGAGGGAGCCGTCCGGGTTCTGGGTCACGGTTCCGTTCGCCGGCTGCGTGAAGTCGAGGACCGAGACCGTGTCGCCGTCGGCGTCCGTGTCGTTCCCGAGGACGTCGATGTCCAGCGGCGTGTTCTCGGGCGTCGTGCCGGTGTCGTCGACGGCGTCCGGGTTGACGTTCGGAGGCCGCTGGCCGAACCGCGTCGCCGTCGTGAAGACGACACTGGCGCCCGGCGCCAGCGCGGCGTTCCACTGCTGGCTCAGCGTGACGTCGAAGGGCGAGTCGACGATCCGGTCGTCGTCCGTGTCGTTGTGGACGACGCCGTCGTCCGTGTCCGGGATCCCGTCGTTCGCGACGAGGACGCCCTGGTAGTTGTACGGCTGGATCGTCCAGCGGTCGGGGCTCGGGTCGCCGCCGAGCGCACCCGTGATCCCGACGAACGTGCTCGGGTTCGCCGGGTCGTCGCTCGAGTCGAACTCGAAGAGCGACGAGCCGTCGGCCGACGCGCCGCCGCCGTCGACGAGCGTCCCGTCGAAGAGCAGGTCCCCGTCGATGTGGCGGACGAGCGCCAGGGCCGGGATCGGGTCGGGCGAGACGTTCCGGATCGTGAACGTCTGCGTCAGCGTCGACGACGAGCTGTCCTGGATCGGCGCGAGGTTCTGAGCGACGTTGAGCTCGAGGCCGCCGATCGTCTGCCGCGTCACGAACGACGTCGCCGTCTGCGAGATGACGTCGGTCGGGCCGTCGGCGCAGTCGTGGTTGAGCAGCCGGTCCGGGGCGCTGGCGTAGAGGTTCGAGGTGAACGTCGTGCTCGCCGAGCCGATCGGGCCGGGCGGGTTGAACTCCGCCGGCCCGCCCCACTGCACCGCGGAGCCGAACGCCCCGAGCGCGTCGACCGTCACCCGGAGGGCCCCGTC
>DATBMH010000044.1:0-72876 GCA_036554945.1 Gaiellaceae bacterium
GCCCACCTGCTGAATCAGGCCACGTCGAAGGTGCCGTTCATCTGGGCCGCGTGCGGGTCGCACTGGTACGTGTACGTGCCCGGCTGGAAGGTCACCGTCAGCGACTTCTCGCCCACGAACGGCACGTCGGTGATCTCCTCGTCGACGCCCGGGCCCATCAGGTGGAAGTTGTGCATCTCCGACTCGTCCTTGACGGTGATCGTGTAGGTGCCGGACGTCAGGGAGTCGACGGCCTGGCCGTCCTGCGTGACGGTGATCGTGAACCCGGGGCCCGTGGTGCCCTGGAGGGTGTCGCCGCCGGAACCGGAGCCGCCGTCGGTCTCCTCGGTGGTCGTCCCGCCGCCCGCGGACCCGTCGTCGTCGCCGCCGCAGGCCGCTGCGCCCACCGCGAACACCAGAACTGCCACCCCGAGTGCGATTGTCGCCTTGCGCCTCATTGACCCTCCTTCGTCCGTTCCACGTCTCTACCCGCTCGACCTGTGATCGGTTTGAGCCCCGATCCGAGGACGGCGCCGAGCAGGACGCCGGCGATCAGCAGCTGTGTCTCGGCGGTGAGCCCGCCCGGCCGGTGCCAGCCGGGGATCCGGTGGCTCGGGAACAGCTTCCGGCCCCCGGGCCGCGGGAGCCGCAGCACGTGCTCGAGGTCCGGGGCGACGGACGTGGCCGCCCCGACCGTCGCCGAGTCGAGCGGCCCGCGGACGACGGCCAGGGCCAGCACGCCGAGGACGCCGCACCGGAGCTCGAAGCGCTGCGAGGCGATGTCCTCGTGCGGCACGCGGTCGCCGAGGAAGTGCAGCACGGGCCCGACCACGGCGGCGGCGACCGGCGAGCGGACGAGTGCGCCGCCCACAGCGCCCGTGGCAAGGTGGAGGGAGACGATCAAGGAGTCAGATGAAACCGAAGCTCGTGGGAATCAATCATGTCGCCCTCGAGGTCGGGAACCTCGAGGAGGCGCTCGAGTTCTACGGAGAGATCGCGGAGATCTCGCTGCGCGGACGCGCCGGCCGGATGGCCTTCGTCGACATCGGCGACCAGTTCCTCGCGCTCGCGGAGGGGCGGAAGCAGGGCCCGGACGGCCATCGTCACTTCGGCCTCGTGGTCGACGACAAGCAGGCCGCGCTGGCGGCGGCGCGAGCCGCCGGCGCCGAGGTGCGCGGCAACCAGATCACGGATCCCTGGGGCAACAACATCGACATCGTCGCCTACGAGGACGTCCAGTTCACGAAGGCGCCGGAGATCCTGGCCGGGATGGGGCTCGCCGGCCTCGAGAAGACGGACAAGGCGCGCGAGGAGCTCCGCGCGAAGGGCCTTGGCTGAGATCCGGCCGCACGAGGCCGAGGACGCAGAGCGGGCTGCCCCGCTCTTCCGGGCTCTCGTGCCGGAGCAGATCCAGACCGGGCCGCGGATCCGGCACTGGATCGACACGATGCCGGCCCGCGCGGGCTTCGCGGCCTGGTCCGCCGTCGACCACGGTGAGGTCGTCGGCTGGTCCAACGCCCGAATGAGGTGGGATCTCGACGCCGAAGGCGTGGCGGGCGGCTGGGTCGGAGTGCTCCCGGGGCACCGCGGACGAGGAATCGGCTCCGAGCTGGCACGGCTCGCCGAGGACCACGCCCGCTCGCTCGGCGCGCGGACGCTGAAGTCCTTTCTTCGCGAGGAGGACGAGCGGAGCCGCACGTTCGCCCGGCAGCGTGGCTTCCGCGAGGGTCGGAGCGACCAGTTCTGGGAGCTCGACCCGCGCAGTGCCGACCTCCGCGACCCTCAGCCGCCGCCCGGGGTGGACGTCGTGCGGCTCCGCGAGGTGATCGGGCGGCAGCGCGAGCTGTTCGAGCTCTACGACGCCGCGCACAGCGACATGCCTGGCGACCATCCCCACACGCTCACGTTCGAGGACTGGCTGCCCGAGGCGCTCGGCGACCCCTCGCTCGACCGTGAGCTCAGCGCGGTCGTCCTGGTCGAGGGGACACCGGCGTCGTTCGCGTGGGTCAACACCGACCGCGAGGCCGGGGTCGGCGAGAACGAGATGACCGGGACGCACCCCGACTTCCGCCGCCGCGGGCTCGCGAGGATCGCCAAGGAGACCTCGATCCGTTGGGCGGCCGAGGCCGGCATCCACACGCTGCTGACGGCGAACGACGAGGCGAACGCGGACATGCTCGCGCTGAACGAGCACCTCGGGTACCGGCCGACGCACGTGGTGCTGACGCTCACGAAAGAGCCGCTCTAGACCGAAGCCAGCCCGGGCCTTAGCGACGCGAGCCGGGTCGCGATCACCGAGTCCGCCGCCTCGACGCTCGCGGCATGGCCCGTCACGGCGGCGATGAAGTCGTCGCGGTCGAGCGCGAGCAGCTCCACGTCGGCCTTCGCACGGATCGTCGCCGTCCGCGGGACGTCGCGAAGGAGCGCGATCTCGCCGAAGTAGCCGCCCGGCCCGGTCACCGCGACGACCTGTCCGTCGGAGACGACCTCGACCTCCCCCGAGGCCACGATGTAGAACCGGTCGCCGACGTCGCCCTGCCGGAAGATCTCCTCCCCCGGCGCCAGGCGAACCGGGACCAGCGCCTGGGCGAGGCTCTCCAGCGTCGGTTGCGGCAGCGGCGCGAAGAGGTCGAGCGCGCGCAGCAACCCGAGCTCGCGCTCCGGCACCGGCACCTCGTCCAGCTGCGTCAGTCGGCTGCGCAGGAGGGTCGCGAGGATCGGGAGCAGCACGCCGGTCACGATCAGCGCGCCCCGGATGCCGAGCGCGGCGATCAGGAGCGGCGCCGCGATCGACCCGAGCCCGATCGTCGCGACCCAGAGGGCCTGCACGGCGCCGAAGACGCGTGCGAGCACGTCGTCGGGAACCGCCCGCTGGAGCAGCGTGAACGCGGAGACGTCCACGAGCGTGTTCCCGAGGCCGACCAGCGCGAGGAAGAGCAGGGCCGGCACCGGCTCGGGGAAGACGCCGATCAGCGCGATCGGGAGCCCCCACAGCGCGATCCCGAGCAGGAAGTTCGAGGTCAGCCGCCGGCTGATCAGCGCCGCCGCGACGACCGCACCGACCAGCCCGCCGATCCCCACGGCCGAGTTGAGGAAGCCGACTCCTTTCTCGCCGATGTCGAGCAGCCGGAGGGCCGTGACCACGATGAGGACGTTCAGCGCGCCGGCGACGAACGTCTGGGCGATCAGCAGCAGCACGAGGATCCGCAGCCCCTTCTCCCGCGCGAGCGTCACGAAGCCGGCGGCGAACTCCGCGACCGCGCCGCCGCGCGCCTCGCGCGGCTCCGGCTGCGTCTCGACGCGGACCCGGCTGACGAGGATCGCCGACAACAGGAACGCGACCCCCGCGGCGCCGAACACGACCTCCGCGCTCGTCACCGCCAGCAGGATCCCGCCGATCGCCGGTCCGCCGAAGATCCCCAGGCTCTCGATCGTGCTCGAGGTGACGTTGGCGGCGGTGAGCTCCTTCGGCGTCCGGGCGACGGTCGGCAGCAGGGCCGCCTGCGCCGGCCGCACCGCCGAGTACGCGATGGCGACGAGCCCGGCGAGGACGTAGACGAACGCCGCCGGCGCATCGGCGACGACGACCGCGACGGTGATCCCGAGCAGCGCCGCCCGCGTCAGCTCCGCGACGACGATGACGCGCTCGCGGCGGTAGCGGTCGCCGAGCATCGCCGCGAACGGCGAGGCGACCGCGGACGGCAGGAAGCGGACGAGCCCGACGAGCCCGACCGCGGCCGCGCCGCCCTCCCGGTACGCGAAGACCGCCAGCGCGATCCCGTACGACCAGTGCGCGAGGATCGACGCCGCCCACGCGCCCTCGATGCGGCGGATGTTCGGGTTGCGAAAGACCTGGCCGAAAGAGCGCGCGGCGTCCCGAAGCCGTTCCCGCAGCGCCTTCACGGCTCGAAGCATCCCACAGCGTTGTGCCTTTCGATGCGAACGTGGGAAGATTCGGCCGCCGGCCCGCGTCTTGTGGTCGGAAGCGGCACGAAAGGAGACCAGGATGTCGGACGAAGAGCGGGTCGACAGAGCGGACGAGGCCGAGGACGTCGAGGGTCACCGCATGGATCGCGTGGATCGGATGGACGATCCCGAGCGGATGGACCAGCGCGACCGGGCGGACGAGACCGACGACGTCGAGGCCCACCGCATGGACCGCGTCGACCAGATGGACGAGCGCGAGCGGTTCGACAAGATGGAGCCCTAGGCGGGATCCGTCACAGGTTTTCCCTGAAGCCGGGCTTGCCCGGCTTCAGCTCTTGAAGAGGCTTTCCAGCGCGCGGAGGAGCTCGACGCCGGCGGCCCGCCGGGGGCCCTCGAGGCTCTCGAGGTTCTCCGCGACCCGCGCCAGCAGGGCCGAGTCCGTGTCGGCGTCCTCGAGCACCGCCTTCGCCCGCCGCGCCTTCCGGAGCAGGTCGAGGGCGATCGCCGCCTGGTTCCCGAACAAGCCGAGCAGCTCCATCTCCTCGAGCGAGAACCGCGCTTCCTGCGGCCGGTCGAGAACCTGGAGGACGCCGACGGCCTCCTCGCCGTACAGGAGCGGGACCGTCATGAGCCCTTTCGGGGCGTAGCCGATCCGGTCCGCGATCTCCTGCCCGCCCCACCTCGGGTCCTGGGAGACGTCCTCCAGGACGAGCGACTGGCGCGTGACGAGCGTCCAGCCGGCGATCCCCGTGCTGGACGGGATCCGCTGGCCGACGAGCGAGTCCGAGCCCTCGCCGGCGACCGCTTCGAACACGAGCTCGTCCGTGTCCTCGTCGTAGAGGAAGATCGACGCGGCTCGGGCTGAGAAGAACCCGCGGGCGACCTCGACGGTCGCCTGCAGGAGCGCGCGGTGCGCCTGCTCCGAGGCGAGCACCCCGGCGGCGACGGCGGCACGCAGCCCGTCGTCAGTCATCGCGGTCCTCGACGTTCGAGGCGGTGAGGTAGAGCGCGCTCTTCAGCTGGAACGGCGTCAGGTCGGGGTGCTTGCCGAGGATGAGCGCGCAGATGCCGCTGATGTGCGGCGTCGCAAAGCTGTTGCCCGTCGAGCGCGCCTGGGTGCCGCCGAGCCAGGCGACCTCCACGTCGACGCCGCGGGCGAAGAACTCCACCGGCGGGCTCGGGTTGTAGTAGAAGGTGTCGGCGCCCGGCTCCTCATGGCTGCCGACCGAGATCACCGACGAGAAGCGCCACGGGTAGCTCTCGACCGGCATGTTGTGGGCCGAGGCCACCAGCACCGTCCGGCGGAAGTAGGCGCGGTCGGCGATCTCGTGGAGCATCCCCGCGAAGTGGCTCTTCGTCGTCGAGAGGCTCATGTTGATCACGTGGAAGCCCTGGTCGACGGCCCAGCGGAGGCCGCCGAGCAGCGCCGAGCCGCTGCCGGTGAACCCGGCGCCCAGGACGCGGACGCTGAACAGCTCGACGTCGGGCGCCAGCGACCGGACGATCCCGGCACAGGCGGTTCCGTGGCCGCAGAGGTCGCCCTCGACGTCGTCGACCACGGTGATCTCGTCGCCCTCGCCGACCTCGACGGCGACGGCGCCCCCGAGCTCGCCCACCAGTGGATGCCCCTGCTCGATGCCGGAGTCGAGGATGCAGACGCGCACGCCCTTGCCGGTCGAGCCGCCCCACGCCCACTCGCGTGTGACTCGGCCGGGCCACTCCGTCGGCAGCGCGAGGGACTCGGCGCTGCCGGCGGGGAGGCTCCAGGCGGGAAGAGGTCGCTCCGACGCGGGCTCGGACACGGCTCGATGTTACGCCGCGTCGGTCGTCCGAACGGCCTGCCGGGCCGCCTCCGACGCCGTCTTCGCGAGCAGCTCCGCGTAGAGCGCGCGCTCGTCGCCGGGCTTGACGAGGAGGTTGACGGTGACGAGATTCGCCGCGGCCCGGGCGCCGGCCTCGGCCAGGAGCGCCGCCGTCACCGCGTCGCCGCGCCGGGCGGCATTGCCTCGGTCCGCGACCCACGCCGCGAGACAGGCGGCATCGGCCCCGGCCTCCGCGATCGCCATCGGCACCTCGGCGGCCCGGGTCAGCGCGGCGCCGACGGCCATGTCCCTGACGGCGGGCTCGACCCGTTCCGGCAGCGTCATGGTCACGAGCGCCTCCTCGTACGCCTCCGCATCCTGCTGGGCGAGCGGCGCGACCCGCTTGCGCAGCCGCTCGGCCTGGGCGATCGCGGAGCCCGCGTCGGCCCACTCCGCCGACCCGCGGGCGACCATCGCCGTCAATCCCGCGGAGACGGCGACGGCGAGCGCGGCGGCACTCCCCCCGCCGGGCGTCGGGTCCTCGGAGGACACCGCGTCGAGGAACTCGCCCAGCGACAGGTCGAGCAGATCCGCCGCCTCGGCGCCGTCTTGCGGCGCCGAGAAAGCGGATGTGCGGGCTCCGCCCGCGCGTCCGCCCTGCTTTGCCACAGGCGGATTCTCTACAGGTCTACTTGTCCGCGTCGAGTCGGCGCTTGAGGATCTCGATCGTGTCGACGTGCGCGACCACGTCGGCCTCCTCCAGCGCGGCCGCGGGATCCTCGATCACGCGGCGGCGATAGTCCTCGTCGGCGTCCGCCCGCTCCACGATCGGATCGATCTCCTGCTCGCGCAACGGAATGTCGCGCGCGGCCCCGACCCAGACCTCGGGGGCCGGCGGGAGGGCGCTCAAGATCTCCCCGAGTCTCTCTTCGTCGTAGGCAGCCACAGTCGTCACCAAGCTCAGGACGGTGAAGTCCCCAGGTTTCTTCCCTCCATCTCGACGCGAAGTCGAGTGAGGCAGCGGGAGATCCGGCTGGCGATGGTCCCGGACGGGAGATCGAGCGCGTCGCCGATCGTCCGGTAGCTCTCGTCGCGTGCGAAGAAGCGGTCCAGGATCTCCTGGCAGTTGTCCGGAAGCGTCGCGAGCGCGTCGTGAACGGTCATCGATTCGTCGAGGCGGGCCATCGTGTCCTCGAGGTCCGGGATCTCGACCTCGTCCTCGAGCTGCTCGGCCGATCCGGCCCGGAGGCGGTCGATGCAGAGCCGCCTGGTCAGCTGTGCAAGCCACGGGCGGATCGCCTCGTCGTCCCGCAGCTTGTGCAGGTTCTCGTAGGCGCGGGTGAACGCCTCCTGGAAGACGTCCTCCGCGTCGTGCTCCGGCAGCTTGAACGCCTGGACGGCGATCGCGTAGACGTATCGGGAGAAGCGGTCGACGAGCTCGGCCCAGGCTTGATGGTCGCCGGTGCGGCAGCGGGCGACGAGCTGCGCGTCCGTCAGCTCGACCCTGAGCCCCATCGCCTCGACCGCATCCATACCCATAGCTTGAAGGATTGCCCCCGGTCAGGGCAACGACGGCTCCAGGAAGAGGTTCCGCCAGGCCGTCCACCAATCGTCCGCCCGGACGACGATCGAGCGCGGCCCGGTGACCTCGACGCCGGTGCGCCCGCGGTACTTCGCGACCTCGGCCGTCTGCATGAAGTCGACCTCGATCACGGCCGGGCGGCCCGGGTCGTAGGGCTTCACGGCCCCGAGCTCCTTGAGCGCGTTCTTCGCGCCCTCCTCGATCACCTCGCGCGCGAGGAGCGGCGCGAGGTTCCGTGCGGCCTCGCTGCCGATGCCCTTCTTCACGGCCACGGTGGTCAGCCCGTCCCCGAGCAGCGCCTTCGCCTCGCGGCAGGCCGCCTCGTCACCGGTGACGAGCAGGACCGGGCAGTCCCAGTTCCCGCACATGGCGGCGTTGATCGCGGCCTCGCCGACGGTGACGCCGTTGAAGCGCAGGTTCAGCCACTGCCGGCCGGAGACGGTGTGGTTCATGACGCCGTCCGGCGTTCCGGCCATCGCGTGCATGCCGACGAGCAGGCAGGCGTCGCAGCCTTCCTCGAGGAACTCCGTGTACTGCGTCCAGCTCGACTGGACGACGTACTCGCAGGCCGGGTCGAGCATGTCGTGGACGAGCGAGTTGAAGCTCCAGGCCTTGCCGGCGCCGTGGTGATCCATGACCACGATCTCCTTGGCGCCCGCGGCCTTGGCGCCGCGCACGGCCGCGTTGATCTCCTCCGTGTAGAGCTTGCGGCCCTCGTCGTACATCTCGTGACCGCCGAGGGTCTGCTCTCCGCGGACGATGCCGGCGACGCCCTCCATGTCGCTGATGATGTGGACTTTCACTCCGCCTCGTTGCTCGTTGAGATCAGGAAGCGGCCAGATACCGATGCGTTGTGAGGTGGGCTGTCAGCCGGATAGTGTCGCCGCATGGAGGCCGGGCTTCGGGACAAGCGAATCCTAGTCACCGGGGCTTCCGGGGGCATCGGATCCGCGTGTGTGCAGGCGTTTCTGGACGAGGGCGCCGAGGTCGTCGCGCACTACCACCGGGGTCGTGAGCGCGCCGAGGCGCTCGGCGCGACGCAGCTCGTCCAGGCCGACCTGACGCGCGAGGAGGAGGCGGATCGCCTCTTCGCCGAGGCCGGGACGCTGGACGCCTGCGCCGCCGTCGCCGGCGTCTGGCCCTCGGAGGACCTGCCCGCCTGGGACCTGCCCCTGGAGCGCTGGGAGGAGACGCTCCGCCTGAACCTGACGGCGACGTTCCTGACCGCCCGCGGCTTCCTGCGCTCCGTCGAGCGGACCGGCCGCGGCAGCCTGGTCATGGTCGCCTCGACCGCCGGGGTCTTCGGCGAGGCCGGTCACGCGGACTACGCGGCGGCCAAGTCCGCGATCGCGCACGGGCTCCTGCTGAGCCTGAAGAACGAGATCGTGCGGATCGCGCCAGGCGGCCGCGTCAACTGCGTCTGCCCCGGCTGGACGGCATCGCCCATGACGCGCCGCGAGCTCGACGATCCGAGTCTGGTGGAGCGCGTGACGCGGACGATGCCGCTCCGGAAGGTCGCCACGCCGGAGGACGTCGCGCGGCAGATCGTCGTGCTGACCTCGGACGAGCTGTCCGGCCACGTCACCGGCCAGGTCGTCGTGGTCGCCGGCGGCATGGAAGGCCGCGTCCTCCACTGAGCGCCGCTTGGGGTCAGACCCCACGGCCCCGCCGTGCGGCCGGACTCGCCCCGCCGGGCCGCTTGGGGTCAGAGCCCTTGAGTCGTTCCGACTCAAGTGCCCCTTTCGGACGTGGAAAGAAACGGCGCGCCCAGAGGCGCGCCGCAGTGACTTCGCCGCAGAGTGCTAATTGCCGTTAGTTCCCCGCGGAGGAAGTCTCGGCTCCGTTATCGGCAGCTGCGATCGATCTCTGAACATCTCACCGAGGAACGGGCTTTGCCCGTTCCGACACCCAGGCATCGGGTCAAGGCAGCGACAACCCGCTCCTGGGCCGCGCGGCAGCGCCAGCTGCCGCCCGGCTCCATGAGGTCGCCGAAAGTCGTGAGACTCTCGGCGAGACGAGGGCGCAGCCGCGCCTGAGAAATAGTCAGGCGGGGCCGCCGCCCGGCCCCGCCTGATTCTCTCGAGTAGAGAGCCGCTTGAGTCTCGAGTGGGCCCCGCCGCAACGGGCCCCGCTCGTCCGATTGGCCCCGCCGCATCGGGCCGCTCGGTCTGATCCGACTGGGCCCCGCCGCATCGGGCCCTCATCGGGTACAAGCCCACTTTCGGGCAAGGTGGGTCGGTTGATCCATCACCCTTTGGCGGTTGACTACGGCGGTTCACTAACTTCACCGGAACCACCCCGTCCGGCCGGTTCCGAATAGAGTGGATTCCTTGGCTACGCCGTTCGAAAAACGCCTGCAAAACGGGCCTATCGTCGTCGCGGACGGCGGGATGGGCACGTTGATCAGCGGCGCCGTTCCCCGGCTGCGATTCCCGGAGGAGGCGAACCTCCGCTCCCCCGAAACGGTGGTGTCGCTTCACGTCAGCTTCATCGCCGCCGGCGCGGATCTGATCGAGACCAACACGTTCGGGGCCAACCGCCGGAAACTGGCTGCCCACCGGCTCGACGACGAGGTCGAGAGGATCAACAGCACGGCCGTCAAGCTGGCCCGCGAGGCGCGGGAGATCTCGGGCCGTGACGTCTACATCGGCGGCTCGATCGGCCCGCTGGGCGACCACGGCGACCTCTCGCGCGAGGAGCGCCACGAGCTCTTCGCCGAGCAGGCGGCCGCGCAGCATGCGCGCGGCGTCGACCTCTTCCTGGTCGAGACGTTCTTCGAGCTCGAGGAGCTCCTGACCGCGATCGCGGCCGTCAAGAGCGTCGCCTCGCTGCCGGTCGTGGCCATGCTGACCTTCGACGAGCAGGGCGAGACGCTGGGCGGCGTCACCGCCAGGAAGTCGGTCGAGGCGCTGGCAAAGTCCGGCCTCGCCGCCATCGGCGCGAACCACGGCGCCGGGGTCCACGCTGCCCTGACGGCCCTGAACGAGATGCACGACGCCGACGGCAAGCTGGCGCTCGCCGCCATGCCGAACATGGGCCTCGCGAGCCTGGCGGGAAGCCGGGTCGTCTTCCCGCACGCGACACCCGACTACTTCGCCGACTTCGCAGCGCATGCGCGGGATCTCGGCGCGCGGATCATCGGCGGCTGCTGCGGGACGACCCCGCGTGAGATCGGGGCGATCGCCGACGCGGTCAAGGAGGAGCGGGAGGCGTCTTCGCCGCTCGTGATCCAGGAGCGCGAGGTCATGCTCTCGGTCGTCGAGCAGGCCGAGGAGACGCGGCTCGCGCGGATGCTGCGGGAGGGCCGGTGGGTCACGTCGGTCCAGCTCGACCCGCCGCTCGGCGGCAACCACCGCGGGATGCTGGAGATCGCGGCCGCGCTGGAGGCCGGCGGCGCATCGTTTGTGGACATCAACGACAACGCGACCGCGCGGGCCGGGATGAGCGCGCTCATGCTCTCCACGGCGATCGAGCGGTCGACGACCCTCGAGACGATCCCCCACCTGACGACGCGCGACGCGACGGTGCTGGGCCTCGAGTCGCAGCTGCTGGGCGCGCACGCCGAGGGGATCCGCAACATCCTCGCGGTCACCGGCGACCCGCCGGAGGTCGGCGACTATCCGGGCTCGAGCGGCGTCTACGAGGTCGACGCGATCGGTCTCACGCAGCTGATCTCGAGCCTGAACCGGGGGGAGGACTACAACGGGCGCGCGATCGACGCCGCGACCTCGTTCTTCACCGGGGTCGCGCTGAACCCGACCGCGGACGACCTCGACGTCGAGGTCGAGCGCTACCGGCGCAAGCTCGACGCCGGCGCCGACTTCGCGATGACGCAGATCATCTTCGACCTCGAGCTGCTCGACCGCTTCTTCGACCGGTTCGGCGGGCCCTCGCCGATCCCGGTGCTGGTCGGCGTCTTCCCGGTGTGGAGCCACCCGCTGGCCCTGCGCCTCCACAACGAGGTGCCCGGGATCGTCGTGCCGGACCACGTCCAGGAGGCGCTGCGGGATGCGGGGCCGGACGGGCCGAAGGTCGGCATGGAGCTGGCGCGCGAGCTGGTCGCGGCGTCGCGGAGCCGGGCGGCGGGGGTCTACCTCGTCGCGCCGTTCCGCCGGCCGCTCGGGATCCTGGAGCTGCTGGCAGACGCCGCTTAGTGGGCCGCGCAGGGGCCGGTCGAGACCTGGCTCCGAGCGCTCGAGATCGCGCGGCGGACGAGGTCCGTGGGAACCGCGTAGCCGGCCGCGCTCCCCGTCCGTGACGCGAAGACGGTGCCGACCACCCGGCCGTCGCCGTCGAGGAGCGGCCCGCCGGAGTTCCCGCGCCGGACGCGGCCGAGGAAGCTGACGATCTTGCGCGTCACGGGCCCGCGGCCGTAGGCGTCCTGGCTGATCACGGTCGCGGTGCCGCCGAGGCGGCCCGGCACGACGGTCAGCGGGCCGTTCTCGGGGTAGCCGGCGATCGCGACCGGCGCCTCCTTGCTCGCCTCGGCCTGCACCAGCGGTCTCCGGTCCAGTCCGGGCACGCGCAGCACTGCGACGTCGTTCCTGGCGTCGAAGGCGATCGCAACCGCGGGTCGGCCCGCCACCGTGGTGTCGCCCTGTCCTGCGACCACGTGGGCGTTGGTGACGACGACGTCCGGGGCCGCGACCCAGCCGGACCCCGAGATGCCGAGCCCACAGGCGGTCCCGAGCACCCGCACGACGCTCGCCAGGGCCCCCCTGATCTCCCGATCTCGCGACACCCGCGGATCGGGCGGCTCGACGGCCGGCGCCGGGCCGGTGATCGACGGGAACGGATCGACCCGGCGCAGCGCGCGAAGCACCTCGCGGGGCGGGAGCACCTCGTTCAGCTCCCGGACGACGGCGGAGCGCTGCACCTCCCGCCGCAGGTCGACCTGTCCGGGGAGCTGCAGCGCGACGGCCGCGAGGATCCAGACGACCGCAAGGCCGATGACGACGCCGAAGGCCAGCCCGCCGGCGGCGTCCACCACCCGCAGCGGGCTCGCGCGCAGCCGCTGCTTGATCGCGACCCCGACCGACGACGCGATCACCTCCATGACCACCGCGGCCACGGCCGCGCCGAGCAGTGCGACGAGCGGCGTGTACGGCGACTCGGAGCCGTCGGCGAGTAGATGCGGCGCCAGGCGCGCCCCGAGCAGCGCGCCGACGATCACGCCGGCCGCGGAGAGGACGCTCAGCGTCAGGCCCTGCCAGAGCCCGAGCAGCGCTGCGCCGGCGACGACCGCGAGGATGATCCAGTCGAGGCGCGTCACCCGCGGGGTACGCTAGCCAGCCTCGTGGACGGCCAAGAGCTCGAACAGTTCATCGACAGGTACAACGCCGCGTGGAACGCGCACGACGTCGACGCGATCCTCGAGATGCACACCGACGACTCGGTCTTCGAGAACCACACGACCGGCGACCTCAACGTCGGCAAGGAGGCGATCGGCAACGCGATCCGCGGCATCTTCACGGTGTTCCCCGATCTCGAGTTCGAGACTCGCCGGCGCTACATCCGTGACGGCCTCGTCGTCCAGGAGTGGACGGCGCGCGGCACGCACCTCGGGAAGATGAACCGCTCGGGGGTGGAGGTCGAGCCGACCGGCCGCAGCGTCGAGTACCGCGGGATGGACGTGATCCCGATCGAGGACGGCCGCGTGGCCCGGAAGGACGTCTACTCCGACGGGGTCACGTTGCTGCGCCAGCTGGGGCTGACCGCCATCTAGTCGCGGCTACACTCCGTAGTCCTACGCATGGGGGCGTAGTTCAGTTGGTTAGAACGCCGGCCTGTCACGCCGGAGGTCGCGGGTTCGAGTCCCGTCGCTCCCGCTCTTTCTAGCCCGCACCGCCACGGCGATCGCGGCGGCTGGCCTGTTGCCGAACGGGGCGACGGCGTCCGAGGTGGTCGATTCCAGGCGGGACGCCGCTCGTTAGTCTGGTCGCCTGCTTCTCCCACACCCGAAAACAGGAGAGTCGAATGAGCGGTTACGCGGTGGCGCAGATCGACGAGATCGACGAGATCAACGACGGCCGCGTTCCCGCGCGGCCGATCCGGTTCCACTTCGGCATCACGTCCTTCGGCGTCAATGCATTCACGGCTCATCAGGTGGGCGATCGGCTCATCAACGAGCACGACGAGTCACAGGAGCATGACCTGCAGGAGGAGCTCTACCTCGTCCAGCGCGGGCGCGCGACGTTCGAGCTCGACGGCAAGCGGGTGGACGCACCCGCGGGCACGCTCGTCTTCGCTCGCCCCGCCGTCAAGCGGACGGCGTTCGCCGAGGAGCCGGGGACGACGATCGTCGCGGTCGGCGGAACTCCGGGGAAGGCGTTCGAGGCCAAGGGCGGCGAGATTTGGATGCCGCTCAACCATCTCTACGAGGCAGGCGAATACGCCGAGGCTGCCGATCGGGGACGCGAGCTGATCGAAGCTCATCCTGAGTACGCAGGTCCGCTCTACAACCTCGCGTGCTGCGAGAGCCTCGCCGGCCGCACAGACGACGCGATCAGGCATCTCCGGCTCGCGATCGACCGCAACGAGCCGTTCCGTTCGCTTGCTGCCGAGGACAGCGACTTCGATCCGATCCGCGACGAAGCCGCTTTCAAGGAACTGGTTCAGGGCAACGCAGCCGAGCCGGCTACGGGGTAACAGAAATGTCATGGATCGCGGCGGGGCCTCCGAAGTAGGGTCCTGCCGCGTCCATGCCGACTCACGAGGACTCAGCTACAAGCGACGCTGCTCGCCAAGTCGAGTTGCTCGAGCAGTTTCAGAGCTTCAGTCCTCCGCCCTTCCTCATGGGCGGGATTGCCGAAGACGCTCTCCTCGCAGGTCGCTTCACGCGCATGCACGGCGACGTCGACCTGCTGGTCGAGCGGTCACACCTCGACGCTGTGCTGCGACAGCTTCGTCCGCTCGGCTACGACGCCTGGGCGACGAAGGGAGAGACTGCAGGCGGAGAACCTTTCTACCTCGCGAGCCGGGACGCTCCCGTGCCCATCGAGATCGGCGTGCTCGATCGCGACCAGCTCGGAGACCTTTTCCTCGAGATCGCCCGCGTCGACTTCAAGCTCGAGACGGGCGAGGCGCCTGTGGGCTACCGCGTCTATCTGCCCCCGGACACCTATGCCCATCCGCCGACCGAGCTCGAGGGCATTCCCGTTCGTTGCATCAGCCCGCTGGCCAACTATCACCTTCGGGCGGGAATCGGCGGCCGGGGCACCTTCGGACCGCTGCGCGAGAGCGACAGGGCTGCGAGTAAGCGCCTCCGCGCGAAGTTCTTTCGCACGACGGACGACCGGGCGTTGCGGCCGCGGGTCGAGTCGCTTCACACTCCGTCATGAGGCGCTTCGGGGCCAGACGGTGACAGCGTCGACCGGCTCGAATGGCGACGGAGGAGAAGCGTCGGTTCCTCGCCGCCCGGCCTCGCCGCTGAGCGCCAGGAGCCTGGCGCCGTAGCGGAGCACCGGCTCCGACTCGCAGGCGAAGCCGATTGCTACTCCAGGCGGCTGCGGCATCACGGCGTGCTCGTTGAAGCCGTCCAGGCCGATTCCCCGCTTCCGAGCGGCTTCGAGCAGCGCCGGCTCGTCGGTGTCCGCCGGAAAGGACAAGGAGAGGAACAGTCCGCCAGCGCTGCCGACCACCCGTGCTTCCGGGACGTGTCTCGCGAGCGAGGTGACGAGGGCCTCGCGCCGGCGGCGATAGGCGCCTCCGACCTTGCGCAGGTGCCGGTCGAGGAGCCCGCGCTCCAGGAACTCCGCGAGCGCGAGCTGCGTGAGCCGCGGAGCCGCAATCGACGTCGCGAACAGATACTCCACGACAGGCGCGACGAGGGCCCCGGGCAGCACGGCCCAGCCGACGCGCACCGTGGGGGCGAGCAAGGCGCTCGCGCTCCCCACGTACACGACTCGCTCCGGCGCGAGACCCTGCAGCGCGGCTGCCGGTGCACGGTCGTAGCGGAAGTGCCCGTCGTAATCGTGTTCGATGACGATCCTGTCGCCGGCCGCCGCCCAGTCCAGCAGGGCGCGCCGTCGCTCGGGTGCGAGCGCTGCTCCGGTCGGGAACTGGTGCTCGGGGCTCACCACAGCGGCTGGAACGTCCGGGAGCTCGTCGACACGGAGACCTTTCTCGTCGACGCCGACGGGCACGAGCTCGAGGCCGGAGGCGGCGAGCGTCGTCGCGCGCCAGCGATGGCTCGGGTCCTCGACCGCGATGCGCGTGGCGCCTCTCGCCCGCAGGACCGACGCGAGCACGAAGAGCGCCTGCGACGAGCCGGCGAAGATGCACGTCCGGTCGGACGTGCCGACCACGCCGCGCGTCCGAGCGAGGAACGCGGGTAGGCGCCTGCGAAGATCGGACGCGCCTTGCGGCTCCCCGTACGCGAAGTCCTGGCCGGCCGCGCCCTGAAGCGTCGAGCGGACCACGGTGAGCCATTGCGCGCGCGGGAAGAGCGCGTAGTCCGGAAGGCACGTCGCCCGTGCGAACGGCAGGTTCGGGTCGCTCTCGATCTCTACCGCCGCAGAGGCGGCGGCTGCGACCGTCGGAGCCGCACCGCGCCGAACCTCGATGTAGCCCTCGGCGGCGAGCTGGGTGTAGGCCCTCACGACGACGCCGCGAGAGACGTGCAGGTCGGCGGCGAGCGTTCGAGTCGACGGCAACGCCTGGCCCACCTCGAGCGAGCCGGACCGAACCAGCTCGCGTACCTGGCGCTCGATCTGCAGGCCGAGCGGCGCGTCTCGGTCGAGGTCGAGCCCGAGAAGTGGTCCTGTCGACATACGGGTAGTCGGCGCTTCCGAGCGGACCATAGCGGGGGGTCGCTACCGTCTCTCTCTGGATGACGGACCACCGGACGGGAACGCGTGAGGAGTGGCGCGCCGCGCGCGAGCAGCTCCTCGCCCGCGAGAAGGAGCACACCAGGCTCGGGGACGAGATCGCCCGACAGCGCCGGGAGCTGCCGTGGGTGCCGCTCGAGAAGGAGTACCGCTTCGACACGGACGCCGGCGAGAAGACGCTCGTCGAGCTGTTCGACGGGCGATCCCAGCTCCTCGTCTACCACTTCATGTTCGGCCCCAGCTACGAGGCCGGCTGCACGACCTGCTCGTCGATGGCCGACGGCATCGACGGGATGATCCCGCACCTGAACGCCCACGACGTGACGATGGTCTTCGTGTCACAAGCGCCGCTGGAGAAGCTGCAGGCGTACAAGCGGCGAATGGGCTGGCGCTTCCCCTGGGTGTCGTCGGCCAACGGCGACTTCAACGTCGACCTCGGGTTCTCGCGCAGCGAGGAGGGGACGCGCGAGTGGGCGGAGCCGATCGTCGAGCAGCTGCCGCCGGTCGCGACCCGGAACGCGGACGACGCCGGAACCGACATCTTCGGCTACCTGACCGAGAGCCAGGGGCTGAGCGCCTTCGCCCTGGACGAGGACGGCGTCGTCTACCAGACCTACTCCACCGGGGCTCGCGGGGTCGAGTTCCTGATGGGCTACTACGCGGTCCTCGACCGCACGCCGAAGGGCCGCGACGAAGGCGGCGACTTCCAGCTCTGGGTCCGCCCGCACGACGAGTACGGCAGGTGACTCAGAACGACCAGAAGACGGGGACCAGCAGCACTGCGACTGCCCCGAAGAGGACGAGCAACGGGAGCCCGAGCCTCCAGTAGTCGCCGAAGCGGTACCCGCCCGGCTCCATGACCATCAGATTCGCCGGGGTCGCGACCGGCGTCAGGAACGAGGCCGCGGCCGCCACCGCCACGCCGACGAGCAGCGGCTTCGCCGAGACGTCGAGCTCCGCGGCGGCCGAGATCGCAATCGGGATGACGATCAGCGCGGTCGCCATGTTCGAGATGAGCTGGCCGAGGACGAGGACGAGCACGACCACTCCCAGGAGCAGGGCTCGAGGCCCCGCGTCGCCGACCGTGTCGACGAGGCCGTCGGCGAGCCGCTCCGCTGCGCCGCTCTGCGTCATCGCGGTCGAGAGCGGGATCATCCCTGCGACCAGGATGACCGTCGTCCACGCGACCCCCGCGTAGGCCTGCTCGATCGAGAGCACACCCGAGACGACGATCGCTCCCGCCGCGAGCAGGCCGGCCGCGGCGGGCGGGATCACGCCGGTCGCGAGGAGGATCACCATCCCGACGAGGACGACCGTCGCCCGCTTCGCGCCAGGGCCGAGCGGCACCGCCTGCCGCCTCACGAGCTCCGGCCGGTCGACCACGAGCACGTCGGGATCGTCGAGGTGCTCGCCGAGCGCGCCCCACGTCCCCTGGAGCAGCAGGGTGTCCCCCACCTCGAGCCTCGTCTCGCCTGCGAGCTCCTCGCCCCTGCGTTGCACGGCGAGCACGACGAGATCGCCGCTCTCGGTGACCATCCCCGGGTAGGCGATCTGCCCGACGAGCTCCGAGCGCGGCGGGATCAGCACCTCGGCCGCCCCCTTCGTCCGCGTCAGCAGCGCATCGTCGGCGTCGAGGCCGTACTGATGGACGAGCGTCCTCGCGTGCCTGCTGAAGTCGGTCGGCATCGATCGCGGTGGACGGTGCGGCAGCAGGCGCTCGCCGAGGAGGACGACGATCGCGATCGTGCCGGCGAGGAGCGGGAGGCCGACCAGGGCGAAGTCGAAGTACCCGATCCGGCCGACGCCCGCATCGCGCGCCGCGTCCGAGACGATCACGTTGACGGGGGAGCCCGTGAGGACCAGCAGCGAGCCGGCGTGCGCGGCGAACGCCACAGGCATCAGCACCTGTGACGGCTCGAACCGCAGCCGCACCGCCATCACGACCACCACCGGAACCAGCGCAGCGACCGAGCCGTTGACGGTGATCAGCGCCGTCAGCCCGGCGCAGAGCAGCATCGTCAGGACGAGGATCCGGGTGCGGCTCTCGCCGGCTCTCATGATCAGCTGGTTGCCGGCCCAAGCCGTCACCCCACTCGAGTCGAGTGCCTCGCTGACGACGAACAGGGAGGCGATGAAGACGACCGTCGGGTCGCCGAAGCCGGCGAGCGACTGCTCGAGGTCCAGCACGCCGGTGGCCCAGAGCGAGAGGGCGACCCCGACCGCGACGACGGCGACGGGCAGCCGGTCCCAGACGAAGACCACGACGGTCGCGCCGAGGACCAGGAAGGTGATGGTCTCGTCGCCCAGCGTGCTACTCGAGCGCCGCGGCCACCCCGAGCATCACGAGGCAGGCCACGGCGAGGATCCCCATCAGCGGCAGCATGAAGCGGATCCACCGGTCGTAGCGCACGCCGGCGAGCGCGATGCCCGCCATCACGACGGCGCTCGTGGGCGTGATGAAGCGCGCGATCCCGGCGCCCCAGCTCCACGCGGTCACGACGAGCGGCCGGGACACGTCGGCGAAGTCCCCGAGCGGCGCGAGCAGCGGCATCGCGAGCGTGGCGTGCCCCGAGGACGACGGGATGATGAAGGCGATGCCGGTGTTGATGATGAACACGAGCCCCGTGAAGGTGACTGCGGAAGTCCCGCTGACCGCGTCCTCCATCCAGCTCAGGATCGTGTCGATCGTCTGCGTGTTGTTGAGGATCACCGTCACGCCTCGGGCCAGCACGACGGCGATGCCCGCGCCGATGAAGTCCCCGAATCCGCGCATGATGTTCCGTGTGATCTCGCCCTCGCCGTAGCCCGCCACGAGGCCCACCACGATCGACGAGACGAGGAAGAGCGCGATCAGCTCGGGGAACCACCAGCCCAGGTTCCACCACGGATCGTTGGGGACCGGCTCATGCGTGACCGGATCGACGTTCACGCCGAGGTCGAAGATCGAGTCCCACGGGATCACGGAGAAGACGAGCAGCGCGAACGTGAAGGCGGTGATCCCGAGGATCGCCTTCTGCCGCCCGCTGAGCGTCAGCGTCGCGGCCGACGCCTCCTTCTTCACGAGCTCCTCGTCCTCGGGCTGGAACCCGACGAGCGACCTGCCGTGGTCCGCCTTCGACCGCTCCGCGTAGCGCACGACGTAGGCGATCGTGATGGCCGTGAGCACGACCCAGCCGATCCAGCGGAGCCCGATCCCGTCGCCGATCCCGACGTCTGCGAACCCGCTTGCGACCCCGATCGAGAACGGGTTGACCGTGGACGCCATCGCGCCCACGGTGGCCGAGGCGATGATCATCCCGGCGACGGCCATGCGGTCGTAGCCGAGCGCGAGCAGCAGCGGGATCAGCAGCGCGTAGAAGCCGAGCGTCTCATCGGCCCAGCCCATCGTCGTGCCGAGCAGTGAGAACAGCGCCATGACCGCCACGATCACCAGCCAGGGCCTCGCGCGCACCGCGTAGGCGAGGCGGCCGATCGCCACGTCGAGTGCCCCGGTCGCGAGCACCATCGTCATGAAGGCGCCGATCGCCAGCACGAACGCGAACACGCCGACCGCGCCGAACAGGCTGCCGACGCCGAACGGCTGGACGACGCCGGTCTCCGGATCCTGGAGGCCGTACAGGCCGTTGACCGGCGCCAGGAAGAAGTCCTCGACCCGCTCACCGGCCGTCTGAGGCGCGTCGATCCGCTCGTACGATCCCGGCGCGGGGACGCCGCTCTCGTCGCGGTCGTACCGGCCGGCCGGAATGATGAACGCCGCGACCCAGACCAGGAACGTCACGATCACCAGGACCGTCAGGGTCCCCGGGAACTGGAAGCCCTTCTTCTCGTCCTGCGCCGCCTCGGTCATGCCGCTCCCTTCAGTCGCTCGGCGAGCTCCTCGAAGAACTGCGTCTCGGCGACGAGCGCCTTCTCCCACTCGTCGACGAGCACCCGCTCGTTCGGCCCGTGGATGTTCGCGAAGCTGTCCGTCGACCCGAACACGAACATCGCCGCGTCGGGAACGCCCTCGCTCATGGCCTTGACGAGCGGGATCGCCCCGCCCGACGCGATCTCGACCGTGTCGGCTCCCCACGCCGCTTTCATCGCCGCGACCATCGCGTCCCAGGCCGGCCCGCTCGAGCCGGCTCGGTACCCGTCGCCCGCCGAGCCCGCGGTCAGCGCGAGCGGCACGCCGAAGGGCCGCTGCGCCTCCAAGTGCCGCATGACGACGGCCTGAGCCTCAGCTGCCGGCTGCTCCGGATGGACCCGGACGTTGAGCACGGCCCGCGCGTACGCCTGGACCGCCGCGGCGGCTCCTTCGACGGCGGGACAGTCGATCCCCAGGACCGTGATCCCGGGCCCGCTCCAGATCTTCGAGCCGAGATCGCCGGTGCCGACGATCGGCATCCCCGGCTCCAGCTCGGCGAGCATCCGGAACTCCTCGTCCGTGTAGCTCTCGCCGGTCCACTCTTCGCGGAGCAACCCCTCCACCGCGACGTCTCCGTTGTCGTCCCACAGGCTCGAGAGGGCCGCCAGCAGCACGATGAGCGCGTCCGGCGCCGCGCCGCCGTACTGTCCGGCGTGCTTGTTGCTCGCCAGCGTCCGGACCTCGGCCGTGACGCGCGCATCGCCGCGGAGCGACACGGTCAACGAGGGCTGGCCCGCGCGGATCGAGCCGCCGTCCGCGACGACGATCGCGTCCGCGCGGAACGGCTCCGGGTTCGCGCTCGGGTAGCCCTCCTCCAGCGGGCTTCCAACCTCCTCTTGGCCCTCCAGGAGGAGCTTGATCCCGACCGGAGGCCGGCCGTCCCAAGCACGGAGCGCACCCACGTGGACGAGGAGGTTCGACTTCGAGTCGGCGGTGCCGCGTCCGTAGATCGCGCCATCCCGCTCGGTTGCCTCGAACGGCGGCGTCTCCCACTTCGACTCCTCCCCCGCCGGCACGACGTCGTAGTGGCCGTAGAGGAGGACGGTGGGAGCTCCCGGCGGCCCGGGGATCTTCCCGGTGATGATCGGAGCGGTGTCGGGCAGCGCGAGCGTGTCGAGGTCCTCGACGCCTGCATCTCGGAACAGCTCGACGATCGCCTCGTGCGCCTCGAGCAGCGCCGGGTGGGTGTGCTCCGGAAAGCCCCATTCCGACACCGAGGGGATCGCGACGAGCCGCGCCAGATCCTCCTTCAGCTGAGGCAACAACGACGACACGTTGCCCGGCGGGAATCGATGCACGGCGAATCGGACCCATGCAGGGTGGACGGCACCTCGATCATGTCATGGGCCGAGCGGCCCGTTCAACGGCCGTCAGGCGCCGGGCACGACCAAGCCGGACTCGTACGCGACGACCACGGCCTGCGCCCGGTCGCGGAGGCCGAGCTTCCCGAGCACATGGCTCACGTGGGTCTTGACGGTCTCGTCGCTGAGCACGAGCCGCTCGGCGATCTCGTGGTTCGAGAGGCCCTCCGCGACGAGGCCGAGGATCTCGGTCTCGCGCGGCGTGAGCGCGTCGAGCTCCTCGGGACGCGGCTGCTGGCGCGGGCGCATGCGGGCGAACTCCGCGATCAGGCGCCGCGTGATCGCGGGTGCGAGCAGCGCCTCCCCGGCGGCGACGACCCGCACCGCCTCGAACAGCGTCTCGGCAGGAGCGTCTTTGAGCAGGAAGCCGCTGGCGCCCGCCTGCAGCGCGTCGTAGACGTAGTCGTCGAGGTCGAAGGTCGTGAGGACGAGGATGCGCGGCCCGTCGTCGTCGGCGGCTGCGCAGATCAGGCGCGTCGCGTCGATCCCGTCCATGACGGGCATGCGGACGTCCATCAGGACGACGTCCGGCTTGTGATCCGCGCACAGGCGAACCGCCTCGGCGCCGTCCGCCGCCGTCGCGGCGACGGTGATGTCGGACTGGGTCTCGAGCAGCGCCGCGAACCCGGCGCGCACGACCTCCTGATCGTCGACGACGAGCGCGCGGATCACGACGCGGCCTCGACGGCCGGGAGCGTCGCGTCCACCTCGAAGCCACCGCCCTCGGCGGCGCCGAAGGAGAGTGTCCCGCCGGCGATCGCCGCGCGGTCGCGCATCCCGGCGAGCCCGTGCCCGGCGACCACCTCCCCGTTCGCCGGCCCGGGCCCGTAGTCGCGCACCCGCAGGCGAAGCTCGTCCTCGCCGTACGAGACCTCGACGTCCACGTCCGCGCCCGGAGCGTGTCTCCGCGCGTTCGTCAGCGCCTCCTGGACGATGCGGTACGCGGCGAGATCGATCCCCGCCGGAAGCTCGGGCACCTTCCCCTGGAGGATCAGGCGGACGTTCGCGCCCGCGTCCCGCGCCGTGTCGACGAGGTCGTTGAGGCTCTCGAGGCCGGGCTGGGGTGACCGGTCCGCCTCGCCTTCGACGTCCTCCCGGAGCACGCCGAGGAGCCGGCGCGTCTCGTTCAGGGCCTCTCTCGCCGTGACGGCGATCGCCTCGAAACGGCCTCTTGCGTCCTTGGAGAGCCTGGGCGACGTGAGCCGGGCGGCCTCGCTCTGGACGGCGATCACTGAGAGGTGGTGCGCGACGATGTCGTGCAGCTCGCGCGCGATCCGCGCCCGCTCCTCCATCGCGCTCTGCTCCCGCACGCTCTCCGCCATCGCCTCCTGCGTCGCGTCGAGGGCGGCGACCGCCTCCGTTCGCTTGCGCGTCGACTCGGCCACCAGCATCGCCGCGGCCGCCAGGAGCAGCGGGGCGCTGCTCGCGAGACCGACCTCACTGGCGTCGAGCGGCGCCATCGCGTGCACGAGGAACGGCAGGAGCAGCGGGATCCCGAGCAGCAGCCCGCGACGGACGACGAGGTGCCCGATCGTGTACACGAGGACGCCGAGACCGGTCACCGTAAGCGGCGCGTCCGGCTCGGCGAGGATCAGCATCGTGAAGAACGTCGTCGCGAGTGCGGCCCAGAACGGGTACCGGCGCGCCGCGAGGAACGGCAGGACGGCCAGCACGTTGAAGAGGATCGCCGCCGTGGTATCCGACTGACCCTCGAACGGGAACTCCCCGACCTTCGGCGTGTTGAGGCTCGCCTCCAGCGTCGCGGTCGCCACGAGGACGAGCGCGAGCGCGACCTGGCCGTCGCGGCCGGAGAACATGCGTCGGGCCGCGAGGAGCAGGCGTTCGATCTCCGGCGGGAGCTCCACGCCGTCATTGTGGTCTGCCAAACCCGCCTCCGCCTCGCGCGGCCATGCGATCTTCGACCTCACCCCGCAGGGTGAGACGGCGCCCTCCGTCACCGCACCGGGCCGGCCGAAAGACAGCGCTCACGCGCGATGCGTCGAGCGACGCCCGCTTCTACCGTCATCAGCGTGGAGATGACGCTCGAGACGCACGGCCTCAAGAAGCGCTACGGCCGGACCGTCGCGGTCGACGACCTGTCGATCACCGTCCAGCCCGGCCGGGTCACGGGGTTCGTCGGCCCGAACGGCGCCGGCAAGACGACGACGATGCAGCTGCTGCTCGGGCTCGCCGGCGCGGATGCGGGCCGGGCGCACGTCGCCGGCCGCCGCTACGTGACGATCGAGCGCCCGATGACCGTCGTCGGCGCGCTGCTCGACGCCGGAGCCGTCTACCCGGGTCGTTCCGCCCGCAGCCACTTGCGCTGGCTCGCGCACAGCAACGGCATCCCCGCTGCGCGTGTCGATCGCGTGCTCGAGCTCGTCGGCCTCTCGGGCGTCGCGCGCCGCCGGGTCCGGACCTTCTCGCTCGGGATGCGCCAGCGGCTCGGGGTCGCTGCAGCGCTGCTCGGAGATCCCCCGATCCTCATGCTCGACGAGCCGACGGTCGGGCTGGACCCCGAGGGGATCGTCTGGATGCGGCAGACGCTGCGCGCGCTCGCCGCCGAGGGTCGAACCGTCTTCGTGTCGAGCCACCTGATGGCCGAGCTCGAGGGGACCGCCGACCAGCTGATCGTCATCGGCCACGGACGGTTGATCGCCGACGTGTCGGTGGACGAGCTCATCGCGGCGGCCGCGGACGGACGGGTCGAGATCGTCACGCCCGAGGCCTCGGCCGCGATGACCGTGCTCTCGGGCGCCGGCGGCACGGTGGTCTCGAGCGGGCGGGACCGGGTCACCGTCAGCGGTGTCCCGGCGAGCCGCGTCTCGGCGCTGCTCGCCGCGAGTCGCGTTCCGCTCGAAGGGCTGTCCTCGAGCAGGCCGACGCTCGAGGAGGCGTACTTCCGGCTCACGCGCGACGCGGGCGAGCACGTCGGCGTCTCGGTCACGGAGGAGCGATGACGCGGACGCTGCACGCCGAGTGGACGAAGCTCCGGACGCAGCGCGGGGTCGTCGGTGCGCTCGTCGTCATGTGCCTGCTCATGGTCGGGATGACGGAGCTCCTGGTCTCGCAGTCGGAGACCGACGCCGCCTTCGGCGGAGACGACGACGTCGTCCAGAACGGCCTCGTCGGCGTGGCGTTCGCGGAGCTCGCCGCGGTCGCGGCCGGCGCCTCGTTCATCTGCGCGGAGTACTCCACTGGGATGATCCGGACGACGCTGACCGCCACCCAGGGACGCCTGCGCGTGCTGGCGGCGAAGGCGCTCGTGCTGACCCTGGTGACCTTCCCGCTCGCGCTCGCCTCCTGCGCGCTTGCCTTCGTCCTCGCACAGGAGCTCCAGCACGACCGCGGCTACGTCCCGCCGGCGTACCCGTTCGTCTCGCTCACCGATCCCCCCGCCGTTCGCGCGGTGGTCGGGACTGCGCTGCTGCTCACCGCCTACACCCTGATCGCCCTCGGCATCGGCGCGATCCTCCGCCAGCCCGGCGTCACGATCGCCACGGGGATCGGGCTCGTCTTCGTCCCGCTTCTGGTGCTGGGAGCCTTCCCGGAGCACATCCGCGTGCGCGTCGAGCAGTTCTCGCCGCTGGCGGGCATGGCCGTCCAGTCCACGACCGACCGGATGCTCAGCGCGTTCGACGGCAAGACCGAGATGCCGATCGGCCACTGGACGGGGCTCGGCGTCAGCTTCGTGTGGGCGCTCGCCCTCCTCGCGCTCGGTTACGCGCTGTTGCGCGCGCGCGACGCCTGACCCGCCGGAGCTCCGCGCCGTGGTGGCCTAGCCGGCGAGGGACGCGTCCCGGAGCGACGACTCGAAGCCGCCGCCCTCCGGGGCGCAGGAGTACGGGCCGACCGAGACAGGGCCCGGAAGGTGGAGGATGCGGAACAGGCGCCAGGCGCCCTCGAGGTGCGCCGAGCACGTGACGGTGTCGTCGCGGCGCTCCACGGCCAGGCGGAGCGGAAGCCCGGGGGTCGGCTCCCGCGACCAGTCCGACGCCTGGTTCGTGTGGACGGCGCTGAGCCACGGGCTCCCGTCCAGCTCCACGCCGAGCTTGAGCCAGCGCCGCTCGTCGGACTCGACGAAGAGGCCTGCCTGGTCGTAGCGGTCGGCGAGCGTCGCTTCGGCGATGCCCTCGAGCCGGAAGTCGCCGTCGACGGGAACGACGTACGCCTGGCCGTCGTGCCTGGCGCCCTGTCCCTCCGTGACACGCCAGAAGTCGGTCTGCGCTCGGCAGCGCCAGGTGAGGGCGTCGCGTTCGGCCGCCCACGAGGGCGGCTCGACGATCCAGCGCCAGCCGGGGCGGCCCAGGAACTCGTCCATTCGGAGCATCTTCGCTGTGAAGAGGACGGCGCACATCCGGCACCTCCGCGTCACCCACGCGTGACGGGTTCTTCGCTTCGATGGCTGCCATGCGCCGGATCGCCCTCGTACTCGCCGCGCTCGTCCTGTTCGCCGCTCCCGCTCGGGCGGACGGCGACGTGCTCGTGCACCGCGTCACGCCCGCGGCCGATGCGGCGATCCCGTTCTGGTGCGACTGGTCGTACGACTGGGAGGCGCGCTGCTACCGCGACGTCGACGACCGGCTGCCGGTCGGCGGCGAGGACGACAAGGTCTGGCGGTCGGCGCTGCGCTTCCCGCTGAGCGGGATCCCCGTGGGCGCGGCGGTCGTGAGCGCCGCGCTGGAGCTGTCGTTCGACGGCGTCTGCCTCGGGCCGCGGAAGACGGTGCGGCGGTGTCCGGCGCGGGCGTACACGATCGACATCCACCCGGTGATCGGCGCCGACTGGCACCGCGAGCGAGAGGTCGAGCTCGGACCGCTCGTCACCAGCGGGGCGCTGTGGGCGCGATCGCCGCAGCGGCTGTCCTGGGACGTGACCGACCTCGTGATCGCATGGGTCGAGCAAGGCGTGCCGAACGACGGGCTGCTGCTCAAGCTCGCCGACGGCGAGGAGGACTTCGGTGTCAGCGGTCCCAAGTTCCCGTCAGCCGAGTTCCCCGACGCTGCGCTCCGACCGACGCTGGAGGTCAGGTACTTCTTGCCCGGAGGTGATGCCGCTGGCTGACGAGCCGCCGCCGATCAGGGCGAGTAGTGCACGGACGTGAATCCCCAGGGACCGGCGAGCCACCCCGGGAGGAACTCGTCCAGGGCGCGCTCGAGCTCGGAGCCGACGGCCTCGTCGACGACCCACCACGACACCAGTGCATCCGTTCCAGGCGGCGACTTCTCGTCTGGCGGGTCGATGTAGACGCACCCGAGCAGCGTCGTCTCGTCGCGATCGAGGATCGCGTAGTTGAACGTCTCGTTCGCGGCGATCTCGGCCTCGTGGCGGGCGAGGTCCTCGCGGTCGGCCTCGAACGTCATGTCTGGCGGCGGCCAGCCCCACGCCTCGCCGTACTTGGCCCAGAGCCGCTCGCGGGAGCCCATCACGGCCGGGTAGTCGATGTCGACGTCGGACTCGCGAATCGGCCGCAGGTGATGGCCGGTCGACAGCTCGGCGCGCGCAGGACGCTCGAAGTCTTCGGCGAGCCAGGTCATCGCGCTGCAGCGTGTGGCGGTCGAAGAACTGGTCCTGTCTTCATGCAGAGAAGTGGCCCTTCTTCGCGGACCATCCCGAGGCTACCGTCCCGGCGTGACCCGGCTGACGCTGACCATCGCCGCGGCGGCGCTCGTCGCGACGGCGGCCTCCGCTCCCGGGACGACCACGGCGACCTACACGTTCCGGCCGGTGCTCAAGGCGGCCTTCGTGACGCACGTCGCCTCGCCGAGCCGGAACCGGCTGTACATCGTCCAGCAGAACGGGCGAATCCGGCTCGCGGTCGGTGGGAAGCTGCGCCCGACGCCGTTCCTCGACCTGCGCAGCCGCGTGATCTTCGGACGGGAGCAGGGGATGCTGTCCATGGCGTTCCACCCGGCGTTCGCGCGCAACCGGCTCTTCTATGTCGCGTACGTGGGCGTCGGGAACATCACCCGCGTGGTCGAGTACCGGGCGAACAAGGACGGGACGGCTGCGCTGCCGAGGACGGCCCGCATCCTGCTTTCGGTCCGACAGCCCGGCGACGAGCACAAGGGCGGCCAGCTCGCGTTCGGGCCCGACGGCAGGCTCTACGTCGGCTTCGGCGACGGCGAATGCTGCGACGACCCGGCGAACCGCGCCCAGAACCCCGCCCTGCCCTACGGCAAGCTCTTCCGCCTGGCCGCCCGAGCCAGCAGACCCCAGCGCGAGATGGTCGCGCTCGGCCTCCGCAACCCATGGCGCTTCTCGTTCGACCGCGCGACGGGCGACCTCTACATCGCCGACGTCGGTGCCGGCCTCTGGGAGGAGATCGACTTCGTCCCGCGCGCCGAGCTCGGCCAGCTTCTGAACTTCGGCTGGGACGTCTACGAGGCGCGCGCGATCAAGGAGCAGAAGCCGCCGAGCCCGCAGGGCCGGCTGACGTTCCCGGTCCACGCCTACGGTCACGACGTCGGCTGCTCGATCAGCGGCGGATTCGTCTACCGAGGCTCCCGCGTCCCGGCGGCACGCGGCCGCTACTTCTTCGGCGACTACTGCAGCGGGACGATCTGGAGCCTGCGGATGGTGAACGGGAACGCCACCGACGTCCGGGTCGAGGACTTCAGGATCCGCGGGCTGTCGACCTTCGGCGAGGACTCGAGCGGCGAGCTCTACGCCGCGTCGGCCTCGACGGGCCGCGTCTTCCGGCTTGCACCCTAGTCCGGTCGTGACATTCCGCACAGCGCGGCGCAGCCGGGGGTGGACAGATCCGATTTCACAACTACCATGCGGCGCTGATCGAACAGGCCAGGGCTGTGCTCGCGCGTGTTTCCGCGCGGCCCGACAGGTTCCTCACCCCTCTTCATGCCGCTCCGTTCCCGCAGCCGTCTGCTCGCGTTCGCCCTTGCCGCGTTCGTCTTCGCCTGCGCGGCGCCGAGCGCGCACGCACGGCTCGACGGCCCTCCCAGGCGTGAGCCACCGAAGCCGACGGTCGGGCAGCGCGCGGCGAAGGTCGCGCTCCGCGCCGTCGGCGTCCCGTACCGCTGGGGTGGGTCCTCGCCGTCGGGCGGCTTCGACTGCTCCGGGCTCGTCTACTGGGCCTACGGACGCCTCGGCGTTTCGGTGCCGCACAGCTCCTACGCGCTCTACGGGCTCGGCCGCTCGGTCCGCCGCTCCCGCCTGAGGCCCGGCGACGTCCTCTTCTTCTCCGGTCTCGGCCATGTCGGCCTCTACATCGGCGGCGGCCGCATGGTGCACGCGCCGCAGTCGGGCCGGAACGTCGAGGTCGTCAACCTCCGGCGCTCGCACTACGGGGCCCGCCTCGTCGGCGCCCGCCGGCTCGGCCGCGCCGCCTAACCACTCCGTGACCAGCCCGTAACGCTCGCCCGGAACTACGAGTACGGCGCAGGCGGCCGCATGACGCTTGACGGCCTTCCGTTCACGGGACAGGTCACGACCTACTCGGTCCGAGAGGACAATCCGGCCAAGCCCGACTACACGTCCGAATCCGCCGGCACCGCGACCGCCTGGTCGACGGGGCGCAAGACCTCGGACGGACGGATCTCGACGGCGCCGGGCACGGATGCCGACCTGCGGACGATCCTGGAGCTCGCCCAGCGTGAGGGCCTGCGCACGGGCAACGTCACGACATCGGAGCTGACCGACGCGACGCCGGCCGCGCCGATGTCGCATATCCGCCTCCGTGGCTGTCAGGGACCGCTCAACATGTCGACCTGCCCGCAGGACCGGAAGTCGGTCGGCGGCCCGGGCTCGATCGCCGAGCAGGGCATCGGACGAAGAAGGCGATCCAGCTCCTCGACCGGAACGACTGGCGGAGCAAGAAGCGGAAGAAGGGCTTCTTCCTCCAGGTCGAGAGCGCGTCGATCGACAAGCGCGACCACTCCTCGGAGCCGTGTGAGCAGATCGGCGAGACGGTGCAGCTCGACCAGACCGTGAAGGTCGCGCTCGACTACGCGAAGCGGGAGGGCGACACGCTCGTGATCGTCAACGCCGACCACTCGCACACGAGCCAGATCGTCGAGGTCGACGCCAGTCCGCCCGGCTTCTCGAGCATCCTCACGACGGACGAGGGCGAGAACATGATGGTCACCTACGGGACGACGGCCGGCCTGACGGCCCCCTCCGTCTCGCAGGAGCACACCGGCGCGACCGTGCCCATCGCGGCGTACGGGCCGCAGGCCGCGAACGTCGTCGGGCTGATCGACCAGACCGAGATCTTCCGGATCATCGCCCGGGCGATCGACGACTGATCACCTCTGTGGATGGGGCGGCCTCCTCCCGCGAGCCGCCCCATCCGCAGGAACTACGGAGAACAGGTCAGGACAGTTCGAGGACCATGCCCTCGCGGGCGAGGGTCGCAGCCCCGTCGTCCGTGCCGACGAGCGTCCGCGCCCGGTCCTCCAGCTCCCAGAGCACGTCGTCCGAGTGGAGCGGCTCGTGGTGGAACAGGACGACCTGCCTCGCGCCGACGGCCCGGCCGAAGGCGACCGCGTCCTCGACGCTCGAGTGGCCCCAGCCGACCCGGTCCGCGTACTCGTCGCCGAAGTACTGCGCGTCATGCACGAGGAGGTCGGCGTCCGCGGCGATCGCCGCGCCGGAGATCCAGTCCGTCGAGCGCCCGTCGATCCCGGTCAGGGCCGGCTCGTGATCCGGGAGGTAGCCGAGCACGGCGCCGTCCGCCTCGATGCGGTACCCGACGGTCGGCCCGGGGTGTGCCACGAGCGCCGCGGTGATGGTCGCGCCGCCGAGCGACCACGGCCCGCGCGGGACGTCTCTGAACGTGACCTTGGCCGGCACGTCACCCAGGTCGATCGGGAAGAGCGGCGGCGAGAAGGACCGCGCGATCCGCTCCTCGAGGCTCATCACCGTCGAGGGCGGGCCCCAGATGTCCACCGACACCCGCTCGTCCCAGAGCGGCGCGAAGAAGCGAAGCCCCTCGACGTGGTCGAGGTGGAGATGGGTCAGGAGCAGCTGGACCTCCGTCGCGCCCCGCTCGAGGAGCCGCGCACCGAGGTCTCGGATCCCGGTCCCGGCGTCGAGCACGATCAGCGTCCCGTCGTCGAGCGTCACCTCGATGCAGGAGGTGTTCCCACCGCAGATCACCGTCGTGGGTCCGGGCGTGGGCACCGAGCCGCGGCATCCCCAGACCTTCACCCTCATCGCATCACTCCCGCCAGAAGATCGCCACGATCCCGACGAACTCGTCCGCATGCGCGAACAGGGGGAAGGCGGTGACGCCGACCTCCCGGTCCTCGCCGTCCCGGCTCGTGACCACGAACTTCTTGTGCACGGCCCGCCGCTCCTCGAGCGCGATCCGCGCCGGGCGTGCGTCGGCCGCGAGCGGCTCGTCGTCCTTCGTCCTCGGCTCGAAGCTCGTCGTCCAGTCGTCGATCGGCAGCTCGCCGACCTCCGCGAACGGCCGCCCGACGATCTCCTCCGCGGCCTCGTTGTAGAAGACGAGCTTGCCGTCCGCGTCCGCGATCAGCATCGGCGTGGCGAGGTTCGACGCGAACTCGCGGGCGAGGATGAGGGCGAGGTGCTTGGGACGGCGCCTGTCCAACGCCATGGCTCAAGCCTACGCCCAATGAGGCGGCTCGCGAACCCCCTAACCGACCGGCTCCTCGAAGCGGACGTCGCGGCGCTCCGCCTCCGCTGCGGCGAAGTCGAGCATGCGGCGAGCCTCGCCCTCCACCTCGGTCCGCTCGGCCTTCGTCAGCCTCCCGTGCGGGCGGATCCCGAGGATCGCCGTGGTCTTGCCGTTTCGCTCGATCCACCAGGTCGCGCGCAGGACGCCGTCCACGAGCAGGTTGTTGACGAAGCGGCCGGAGGCGAGCATCGCGGCCCACGGGAACCCCTCGGGGATGATGCGCCGCCGGTCGGCATGGCCGAGGAGCACGTTGTCGTACTCGCCGAGCAGCCGGACCGGCGCGGGAACGTCCGCATCCGGCCGGGGCGCGTCGGGGAGGTCGAGGAGCTCCTTGCCGCCCTCGTCGCGGAACGATACGAGCCGTGGGCGGAGCCGCTCGACGACCTCGCGGAGCCGCGTCAGGCCGGACCAGTTCTGGACGTCCATGACCGACGCGGGCCCGAACGCGCGAAGGTAGCGCAGGACGAGCTCGTCGATCGACGGCTCGGCGTCGAGCTTCCGCCCGGTCCACGACTCGATCGTGGTCAGCGTCGCGCGGCCGGTCCGACCCCAGACGCCCCGCGGCGTGACCTGCACCAGCGGGAGGTACGCGCGGGCGGCGTTGCCGATCGCGTCGACGTCCTGGCCGAACCCGCGATCGACCAGCCGGCGGCCGAGCTCGCGCGCGCCGAGCGGCTCGGCCTCCACCAGCGTCCGCGCCGCCTTCGCGAGCTCGGCGGCGTCCGCACCGCCCATCCGCCGTCCGAACGCCCCGCCGTGCTGGCGCTCCGCGACGACCTGCGTCAGCGGCTTGAGCGCGAGCGCGTCTTCGACCGTGACGAGATGGATCGTCCCGCGCATCAGCCACAGCCGGACCGCCTTGCGCTCGAGGAGCAGGCGCCCGAGCTCGTGCGGATCGAAGCCTTCGAGCCGCGACCAGAGCCCGTAGTAGGGCGGCATGATCTCCTGCGCCTGCATGCCGACGAGATGCTCGAGAGCGTCCCGAACCGGCAGCGACGAGTGGCGGAGCAGCAGCTGCCGCTCCAGCAGCGCCCGGTTCAGCGCGCGCCTGCTGAGGACCTCGTCGGTCAGTCGATCAGCTTGCGGGTCATCGCGAGGATCGCGATGCGCCAGATCACGATCCCGAACAGGATCAGCGCGGCGAGGCGAAGCCAGTCCTCGGGATGCCAGCCGAGGATCACGCAGTCGCGGATGAGCATCACCAGCCAGTGGAGCGGGTTCAGCTGCGCCAGCACCTTCGCCCACGTGGGGAACTCGCTGAGCGGGAAGAACGACCCGGCCAGGAGGAAGAGGGGCGTGAGCACCGCGCTGACGACGTAGTTGAAGTTCTCGAACGACTTCGAGAAGCCGGCGATGGCGATCCCGAAGTTCGCCCAGCCGAAGCCGCCGATCCAGCCGAGGAACGGCACGGCGAGCATCCCCCAAGCCGGTTCGAGCCCGAAGAACATCGCCACGATCATCGGGACGCAGCCGTAGACGCCGGCGCGTGTCGCGATCCAGATCGCCTCGGCGCTGACGAGCTCCTCCGTGTCGACCGGCGCGGCGAGGATCGCGTCGTAGGTGCGCTGGAACTGGTACTTGACGAACGTCCCGAACATGCCGGGGAACGCGCTGGAGAAGAGGACTGCCGTCGCCACCGTCCCGGTGCCGACGAAGTCGACGTAGTCCATCCCGCCGATCGTGCTGACGAGCGACCCGAACCCGAACCCGAACGCGAGGAGGTAGATCGTCGGCTCGACCGTGGACGAGAAGGTGCTGGACTTCCAGTAGGACGAGTAGTTGACGACCTCGCGGACGAGGACGCCGGTCAGCGCCGTGCGCTCGAGCCGGCCGATGCGCGGCGTTCTGGCGGTGGCGGCCATCAGCCGATCTCTTCGCCGGTGAGCAGCACGAAGACGTCCTCGAGGTTCGCCGGGCGCCGCTCGCCCTCGAAACCCCTGAAGCCGTCGACGTTGAGGATCGAGACGCTCGTCCCGGTCCGGCGGGTCCGCATCCCGGCCGCCTGGGCCTCTGCCTCGACCTCGGCGAGCCGCGGAGGCGGTCCGTAGACCTCGAGCACCTCACGGCCGGCGTGCTCGGAGACGAGCTCGGCCGGCGGCCCGGCGGCGACTGCCTTGCCGTGGGACATGATCAGCACGGTGTCGGCGAGCCGCTGCGCCTCCTCGATGTAGTGGGTCGACATGAGGATCGTCGTGCCCTCGGAGCGAAGGGCGTCGATCAGCGCCCAGAGCTCCTGCCGGACCTGGGGGTCGAGCCCGACGGTCGGCTCGTCCAGGAGCACGAGCCTCGGCCGGTGGATGAGTGACCGCGCGATCAGCAGGCGCCGCCGCATCCCGCCGGAGAGCTTGTCGACCCGGGAGTCGCGGCGGTCGGCGAGCTTCGCCATCACGATCGCTCGCTCGATCGCCTCTTGCCGGTCGCAGCGGGGGATGCGGTAGAGGTGCGCGAAGACGAGCAGGTTCTGCTCGACCGTCAGCGTCGTGTCGAGGTTGTCCAGCTGCGGGGCGACGCCGAGCTGCGCGCGCGCCTGCTTCGACTCGCCCGGAAGCTCGAACCCGAGCACCTCGATCTCGCCCTCGTCCGCGATCGACTGGGCGGTGAGCAGACGCATGGTCGTCGACTTCCCGGCCCCGTTGGGGCCCAGCAGGCCCACGCACGTCCCCATCGGGACGTCGAGATCGAGGCCGTCGACCGCCGTGATCGCGCCGTAGCGCTTGACCGCGCCGCGCAGCTTGATGGCGAGCTCAGCCACCCGCCCAGCATGCCAGTCGCCGGGCGGGTGACCTGCTCTTCGCCGCTAGCAGGGGAAGTGGATCTCGTTGCTGGGCGCGGACACGTTGCCGGACGTGTCCACGGCCCTGGCGACGATCGTGTTGACCGCGCCGTCAACGCGGCAGTACGCGATCGTCGAGTCCCACCCGATCACCCAGCTCTCGAAGGCGAACTGTCCGTTGACGAAGATCTCGTAGAGGATCTGCGACTGCGGATCGGTGTCGTCCGTGGACTGGTCCCACTCGAGCCATGCCTCGGGGGCCTGGCTCTCGGAGGAGAGCCGCAGGTTGCCCGGTGGGGACGGCGCGACGTCGTCCCGCTTCGGGGGAGTGGTCACGGTGAGGACGTTGCTCGTGGTCGTGTTCCCCGACCGGTCCCGTGCCGTGACGTGGAACGTGTAGGTGGTCGACGGGGTCAGGTGGATGAACATGTTCGTGCGGAACCCGAGGATGTCGGTGCCCGCCTCGACGCCGTCCTTGAAGAGCGTGTACCAGACCTGGCTCGTGTTGTCGGTCGAGCCGGTCCAGGACAGCTGGATCCTGGTGGGGACGACGGAGGTCGCCGAAAGGACGGGCGGTGGGCTCGGCGGCGTCGTATCCGGCGGCGTCGTGTACGTCACGACGTTGCTGCTCTTGGAGCGGTTGCCGGCCGCGTCGATGGCGACGACCGACCAGTGGGTGGTCGTGTCCGGCATGAGCCTCGTCATCGTGAAGGTGGTCTTCGGCGGGTCGACGCGGAAGCAGCCGAGGCCGCTCTTCTGGACGCAGTACCACCAGTTGGACGAGTTGTCGCTGGCCTTGTTCCAGGCGAGCGTGATGCTGGTGTCGCTGGATGCCGTGATTCGGAGGTTCGTCGGTGCGGTGGGCGGCGTGCGGTCGCGTGATGCCGCGGGTGCGGCCGCCGTGAAGACGAGCGCGAGCACGAACAGGCACGTAGCCCGAGCTGCGTTGCGGACGAGCATCTCGGTCTCCTCTCCCCCCGTCTGCGGTTTCTGCGGGGGCATACGCCCGCGTCTGGCGAGCGGATTGCTACGGGGTGGGGTAGCCCCACCCCGCCGGCAGCGATGAGTTTGCGGCGGAACACGCGTCGTATGGCGTGATGAGACAGGCAGCGACAGAGGCCGACGAGACCCTGGTCGCCGCGCGAGCGGGCGACGAGACGGCGTTCTCGGAGCTCGTCGAGGAGTACCGGCACGAGCTCCAGGTGCACTGCTACCGGATGCTCGGATCGCTGGAGGACTCCGAGGACCTCGTCCAGGAGACCTTCCTGCGCGCCTGGCGCAAGCGCGCGAGCTTCCGTGGCGACTCGTCCTTCCGCGCCTGGCTCTACGGCATCGCGACCAACGCGTGCCTCGACGCGCTCGCCCGGCGGCCGCGGGTGGCGCACCACGAGGGCGTTCGGCCGCAGGGCGAGGTGCCCTGGCTGCGGCCCTACCCGGATCGCCTGCTACCGGAGGCCGCGTCGGACGGCGAGCCGGAGGCCGAGCTCGTGGAGAAGGAGACGATCGAGCTGGCGTTCATCGCCACGATCCAGCTCCTGCCGCCGAGGCAGCGCGCCGTGCTGATCTCGCGGGACGTGCTCGGCTGGTCGGCCGCGGAGTGCGCCGCGCTCTTCGACACGAGCGTCGCGGCCGTGAACAGCGCGCTCCAGCGGGCCCGGGCGACGCTGAAGCGCCACCTGTCGCCGAGCCGGGTCGAATGGCCTTCCGCACCGGAGGCGAGTCGCGAGGAGCAGCGCCTGCTCGAGCGCTACATGGAGGCGACCGAGCGCGGGGACGCGAAGGCGATGGTGCAGCTTCTCCGCGAGGACGCGTTCTGCGCCATGCCGCCGGCCCCCGACTCCTGGATCGGCAACGAGGCGATCGTGCAGGCCTGGGTCGACGGCGGCTTCGGCGACGACGACTGGGGGCACCTCCGCTGCGTGCTGACGCGTGCAAACGGACAGCCGGCCATCGCCGCCTACGTCAAGCGCGCCGGCGACACGGAGTACCGTCCGCTCGCCCTCGACGTGCTCCGGATCGAGGATGGGACGGTCGTCGAGATCATGGTCTTCACGCTCGACGAGCGACTCGTCGCCGCCCTCGACCTGCCGCCGACGCTGTGATGCCTCCGCCCGGCTTCGAGGTCCGGGCGGTCTCGGTCGAGCCCGGCAGCGACCGCATCTACCACCGCGACGAGTGGCGCGACGCGCTCGTCGTCGTCGTCCAGGGCGAGATCGAGCTGGACTGCCGCGACGGCAAGCGGCAGCGTCTCGCTCACGGCGACGTCCTCTGGCTGACCGGGCTTCCGGTGCGCGCGATCCGCAACCGCCGCTCGGAGCCCGCCCTCCTCGTCGCCATCGCCCGCGGCGCACGCCCCGGGGAGACCCCCAGGGCGTGACCGGTGCTCGGCGCTAGCCGAGCTGGGCGAGGCGCTCGCGGTACTCCTCGTGCGTGAGCTCTCCGCGGGCGAAGCGCTCGGCCAGGATCTTCCGGGCGCTGTCGAGACCGCCGTCGTCCGGCCGCCGCCAGCGGCGGCTCAGGAACCAGACGGCTGCGACAATCACGGCGATCCAGAGGATCGGCCAGATCGGCCACCATGCGTGGCTGTCTGCAATCAGCATCGCGTCACCCCCTCTCTGCTGCGGTCGCAGGAACGGGCTCACCGTCGAGCCGGGGCAGGATGCGGTCGAGCCAGCGCGGCGTCCACCAGTTCGCCCGGCCCATGAGCTGCATGACGGCCGGGACGAGCACCATCCGGACGATCGTCGCGTCCACGAGGATCGCCGTCGCCATCCCGACGCCCATCAGCTTCAGGAACACCTCGGTGCTGAAGACGAAGGCGAGGAAGACCACGACCATGATCGCCGCGGCCGCGGTGATCACCCGCGCCGTCCGCGCCAGCCCCTCCGAGACCGCGCTGTGGGTCTCGCCGGTGCGCTGGTACGCCTCCCTGATCCGCGAGAGCAGGAAGACCTCGTAGTCCATCGACAGCCCGAAGAGGATCGCGAACATCATCACGGGGATGAAGGGCGGCACGGGCGTGTCCGTGTCGACGCCGACCAGGCTCCCGAACCAGCCGCCCTCCGCCGCCAGGGCCACGACGCCGTAGGCGGCGCCGACGGAGAGCAGGTTCATCACACCCGCCTTGAGCGCGATGAGCGGCGCCCGGAAGGCGAGCAGGAGCAGGATGATCGAGAGGACGACGACGCCGCCGATGAACAGCGGGATCCGCCCCTCGATGTACTCGCTCTGGTCGACGAACGCGGCCGTCAGCCCTCCGACGTGGACGCCCGGGCCCGCGACGTCGCGGAGCCGATGCACCAGGTCGGAGGTCTCGGCGTCCTGCGGCGAGGTCGTCGGCATCACGGAGATGAGCGCGGCCTCGCCGTCCGGGCTCCGTCGGACCGGAGTCACGAACGACACGCCGTCCTCGCTCCGCATGCGCCGAGCGACGTCCTCGAGCGACGAGGGATCCTCGGAGACGACAACCAGCGGCCCGCTCGAGCCGGGGCCGAAGCCGCGGCTCACCAGCTCGTAGGCCGAGCGCGTCGACGAGCCGTCCGGGTCGTTGCCCTCGTCGGGGAAGCCGTAGCGGAGGCCGAGCACCGGCAGGGTCAGGAGGACGAGCACCGCCGCACCTGCCAGGGCAGCCGTCCCCGCACGGCGCTGGATCAGCTTGCTCCAGCGGGTCGCGAGCGTGCCGCCGCCGGTGCGCAGCGACCGGCCGAGGCCCGGGATCCGCAGACGGTCGACGCGCCGCCCGAAGATCGCCAGGAGCGCAGGCAGCAGGGTGATCGACGCGAGCACGACGACCAGGACGGCAAGGCTCGCCGAGATCGCGACGCCGTACAGGAACGAGACGCCCATGAGCATCAGGCCGAGCATCGAGATGACGACCGTCCCACCGGCGACGACCACGCTGCGCCCGGCGGTCGTGAGCGCCTCGGCGAGCGCGGCCCGTTCGTCGGCGCCGTCGAGCATCGCCGTGCGGAACCGCGTGAGGATCAGCAGCGCGTAGTCGATCCCGACGCCGATGCCGATCAGCCCGGCGACGGCCGGCGCGAAGTCCGGCGTGTCGACGAGCAGCGCGACGATCCCGATCAGGCTCGCCGAGATGCCGAGCCCGAAGATCGCCACGAGCAGAGGCAGCCCTGCGGCCACGACGGAGCCGAACGCGATCAGCAGGACGAACGCGGCCGCGAGCAGGCCCATCAGCTCGGGCGGCTGGCCTTCCTGCGCGTTCCGGATCAGCATGCCGCCGAGCTCGACGCGGAGCCCCTCGTCCGAGGCGTCCTCGGCGAGGTCGAGCAGGCGCTCGCCCGACGCGTTCTCGATGTCCATCGCCGGGCGGTCGAGCGGCAGCTGGACCAGCCCGATGGTGCCGTCGCGGGAGTAGCGAGGCTCGGACGCGCCGGCGATGCCGTCGACGCGTTGCGCGTCGGCGAGCAGCCGGTCGATCGGCGGTTGAGCCTGACGGGCGCCTGCCGGCGCCTCCCAGACGACGTTGACGCTGTCGCCGGAGCTTCCTGCGAAGTGCTTCTCGAGCAGATCCGTGGCCGCCTTGCTTTCGCTGCCGGGCGTGCCGAACTCGACGCCGAACTCGCCTGCGAGCTGCGGGACGATCACCAGGGCCGCCGCGAGGGTGGCGACCCACGCCAGGACGACGGTCCAACGGCGGCGGTAGGTCAGATCTGCGAGACGTGCGAGACGAGATGTGTGTGAGGTAGCCATGGCCGCGACGGTAGGAGCGCCGACCACCGAGCCACAACGCCCTCAGGGAGGAGCTTCGGGATCCTCCTGCGGGGGTACAGAGACCACCCGCAGGTGGTACGAGACCGCGGCTACGCTCGCGTCATGCGCAGGGAACGCGCGATCGACATCGGGATCGCGCTCGCCGTCTTCGCGCTGACGCTCGCGACCCTCTCCAGCGGCGGCGTGTCCGGCGACGACGACGCGCGAGACCTCGACGGGCTCGGCGTGGCGCTGGCGGCCGTCGCCTCGCTCCCGCTCGTGGCCCGCCGCCGGTCGCCGCTCGCAGTGTTCGTCGTCACCGCGATCGCCAGCGCCGCTATCAACCTCGTCGGCTACCCGGCGGGCCCGCCCGTCGGTCCCACGGTCGCGCTCTTCTTCGTCGGGCTGTACGGAGACGGGCCCCGGCAGAGCGGGCGGCTGACAGCCGGAGTCATCGGCCTCTTCTTCCTCGTCCACGTCGTCGCGGCCAGCTACGGGCGCGGCGAGTCGCCAGTGGTGCCGATGCTCTTCGGTGCGCTGGTCTGGGGCGGCGCCTGGGTGCTCGGAGACCGGGTCCGGCTGCGGCGCGACCGGGTCTCGGAGCTCGAGCAGCGCGCCCGGCGCGCCGAGCGGGACGCGCAGCGCGAGCGGGAACTCGCGGCGGCCGAGGAGCGCACGCGCATCGCACGGGACCTCCACGACTCGGCCGGCCATGCGATCAACGTCATCCTCGTGCAGGCCGGCGCGGCCCGACTCCTGGCGGAGAAGGACCCGGCGCAGTCCCGCGAGGCGCTTGCGACGATCGAGAGCCTCGCGCGTGAGACGCTGACCGAGATCGACGGACTGGTACGGGCGCTCCGCGAGGACGAGGACCGGCCCCAGGCGCCGATCGGGCTGGCCGCGGTGGACGGGCTCGTCCAGCGCCATCGCGATGCGGGGCTCGTCGTCGACCTCGAGGTGAGCGGCGACCGCAGGCCACTGCCTCCGGCCACGGATCAGGCCGCCTACCGCATCCTCCAGGAGTCGCTGACGAACGCGCTGCGCCACGGAAGCGGCAGCGCCGGCGTCGCGCTCGTTTACGGCGACGACCGGATCGAGATCATGGTCGACAACCCCGCGCCGCCGGACGGATCGCCCGCAGAGGGCCATGGGCTCGTCGGGATGCGAGAGCGCGCGTCGCTGCTCGGCGGCACCGTCTCGCACGAGTCGGCGAACGGGCGCTTCCGGGTGCACGCCGTGCTGCCGTGTCGGAGCGAGCAGTGACCGGCGAGCGCGTTCGCGTCCTGCTGGTGGACGACGACGACCTGATGCGCGCGGGCCTGCGCGCGGTGCTCTCGAGCGACGACGGGATCGAGGTCGCGGGCGAGGCGGGAGACGGCGGCGAGGCATTGGCGTTCGTCAGGACGACAGGTCCCCACGTCGTCCTCATGGACATCCGCATGCCCGGCGTGGACGGGATCTCGGCGACGCGCGAGCTCCTAGCCGAGTCGCCGGAGGTCAAGGTGCTCGTCCTCACGACGTTCGAGGACGACGAGTACATCTTCGACGCCCTCAGCGCCGGCGCCTCGGGGTTCCTCCTCAAGCGGACGCAGCCCGAGGACCTGATCGACGCCATCCACACGGTGGCGGACGGCGACTCGCTGCTCTCGCCGTCCGTGACCCGGCGCGTGATCGACCGGATGGCGACGCAGCCGGTCGCCGGCCTGTCCGGGGCGCGCCTCGAGGACCTGACGCCGCGCGAGCGCGAGGTGCTCGAGCTGATCGGCCGGGGGCTCTCGAACCGCGAGATCGCCGACGAGTTCGTGATCGAGGAGTCCACTGTGAAGACCCACGTCAAGCGGATCCTCACGAAGCTCGGGCTCCGCGATCGTGTCCAGGCGGTGATCCTCGCGTACGAGACCGGCCTCATCCGTCCAGGCCCGAAGCCGGACAGGTAGGTTGAAGCGCGTGGCCGATTCTGCCGTCGCGGTCGAAACGCAGGGCCTGCGCAAGCGCTACGGCGACGTCGAGGCGCTTCGGGGCATCGACCTCCGGGTCGAGGCTGGGATGGTCTTCGGCCTCCTCGGGCCCAACGGCGCCGGGAAGACGACCGCGGTCCGGATCCTCACGACGCTCCTCCGGGCGGACGAGGGCTCCGCGAGGGTCGCCGGCTTCGACGTCGTGCGCGAGCCGGCGCAGGTCCGCCGGCACATCGGGCTCGCGGGCCAGTACGCCGCCGTCGACGAGAACCTGTCCGGCTTCGAGAACCTCGAGATGGTCGGCCGCCTGTACCACCTCGGCCGCGGCCCCTCGCGTCAGCGCGCCAACGAGCTCCTCGCCGACTTCGAGCTCGACGAGGCCGGCGCCCGGCTGGTCCGCACCTACTCCGGAGGCATGCGCCGCCGCCTCGATCTCGCCGCCGCGCTCGTGGCCCGGCCGCCCGTCCTCTTCCTCGACGAGCCGACCACGGGGCTCGACATCCGCAGCCGCATGGGCCTCTGGGACGCCATGGAGGCGCTCGTCGCCGGCGGGACGACGGTCCTGCTGACGACGCAGTACCTGGACGAGGCGGACCGGCTCGCCGACCGGATCGCCGTCATCGACCGCGGCCTCGTGATCGCGGAGGGGACCTCCGACGACCTGAAGGCCCGCGTCGGGGGCGACCGGCTCGAGATCCACCTCTGCGACGGCCACCGCGGCGAGGAGGCGATTCCCGTGCTCTCGTCGATCGCGAGCGAGCCGCCGTCCGCGGACAACGGCGTCGTCAGCGTTCCCCTGCAGGAGCGGAGCGGCGCCATCGCCGAGGCCGTCCGCCGCCTGGACGACGCGGGGATCACCATCGACGACATCGCCGTGCGCAGGCCGACGCTCGACGACGTGTTCCTGCGGCTGACCGGCCACGCCGCCGAGCAGGAGGAAGAGGAGGTCGAGGCGCGATGAGCGAGCTCCACTACGCGGTCGGTGACACGATGGTTCTCGCGAAGCGCAGCCTCAAGCGGATCCCGCGCCAGCCCGACCTGCTGGTCGGCTTCACGATCCAGCCGATCATGTTCGTGCTGCTGTTCGTGTACGTCTTCGGCGGCGCGATCGACACCGGGCCGCTCGACTACGTCGACTTCCTGATCCCCGGGATCATCGTCCAGTCGATGGTCTTCGGCGGCTTCGTGACCGCCCTCGGCCTCGCGGAGGACCTCAAGAAGGGCCTGATCGACCGCTTCCGGTCGCTGCCGATGTGGGGCCCGGCCGTGATCTCCGGGCGGATCCTCGCCGACGTCGGGACGAACGTCATCCAGCTCGTGATCATGTTCACCGTCGGGATCGTCGCCGGCTTCCGGTTCGACTCGAGCGCCGCAGAGATCGTCGCCGGGATGGCGCTGCTCCTGCTGATCGGCTACGCATTCTCGTGGGTGTTCGCGTTCATCGGGCTCTCCTCGTCGTCGCCCGAGGCGTCGAACGCCTACGGCTTCACGATCCTCTTCCCGCTCACGTTCATCTCGTCCGCGTTCGTCCCGGTCGAGACGATGCCGGACTGGCTGCAGCCGATCGCCGAGCACAACCCGTTCACGACGATGGTCGACGCCGCCCGCGCGCTCTTCCTCGGGACCCCGGCGGGGAACAGCATCTGGCTCGCCGTGGTCTGGTCGCTGCTGATCATCGCGGTCTTCAGCGTGCTCTCGGTGTGGCGGTACCGCCGCGCCGTCGGCCGCTAGTCGGCCAGCAGGCCGCGCTCCATCGCGTAGCGCACGAGGCCGGCACGGCTCGAGAGCCGCAGCTTCTGCATCACGTGGGCGCGGTGCGTCTCGACGGTCCGGATCGAGAGCTCGAGCTCGTCGGCGATCTCGTTGTTCGTGTGCCCGAGCGCCAGGAGACGGAGGACCTCCCGCTGCCGCGCCGTCAGCCGGTCGTCGTCCAGGCCCGCCCGCTGCCGGGTCTCCGAGGCGATGATCCGCGCGCCCAGGTCCGGATCGACGTACCACTCGCCCGCCGCAAGCGCGCGCACGGCGGCGACGATCGCCGTGTCGGATGCGCCGTCGGAGACGAACCCGCTCGCGCCCGCACCGAACGCCGCGCGAACCGCTGCCGGGTCGTCCCGCGCCGAGACGACGAGCGCCCTGCTCTCGGGTGCCTCGCCGAGCAGCGTGGGAAGGGCCTCGCCGGCCAGCGAGCCGCGGCAGTCGACGAGGATCACGTCAGGCTGCTGCAGCCGCGCCTCGAGGACAGCCTCGCGAAGGTCCTCCGCCTCGGCGATCCCCGCCGCCTGCGGGCCCAGCAGGCGCTTGAAGCCGGAGCGCGCGGCGGGGTCGCTGCCGAGGATCAGGATCCGCGGGGTCACCGCCGGGTCACCGTGTCGAGCAGGCTGTCCAGGTAGTCGTCGAGCTTCCGGCCCGACGGCAGGACGGCGCCGGCTGCTTGCTGGAGCGAGAAGAACCCGAGGAACGCGGTGTAGATGATCAGCGCCCGGTGGTCGGCGGCCTCCTCGTCGAAGCCGAGCTCCATCAGCGTCTCGCGGACGAACGCGAGCCGGCGGCGCGACGCCCGCCGCAGGACGGCGGCCGCTCGCCTGTGCGGCGGCTCGGAGGCGAGCGCGGCCTCGATGCGACCGGCGCGCGGGTTGGCGATGGCGATCGCGAAGAGGCGGCGGAGCCGGTCCTTCGGATCGGCCAGCGGCCGGAGCTCCTCGATGATCGCCTCGGTGCGGGTCTGCTCCCAGAGGTCGAACGCGGCCTCGAGCAGGGCGGCCCGGTCGGCGAAGTGCCAGTAGAAGCTGCCCTTCGACGCGCCGACCTTCGGCGCCAGCGCCTCCACGGCGACCGAGGAGAGGCCGCCCTCCGCGATCGCGTCGAGCGCGGCGGCCACCCAGTCGGCCGGCGTGAGCCGAGTCCTCGTCGGCGTCGTCGCGACCATACGGTGCCGTACGGTAACGCCTCGCCTATCGTCTGGCCAATGAAGATTCGGCTCGCGGCTCTCGTCGCCGTCGCGCTCGCGCTGGCCGGCGTCTCGGGCGCTGCGGCGCGGCCGCCGACCTCGCTCCGGGTCCTCTTCGTCGGCAACAGCCTGACGGCCACGAACGACCTTCCCGCGATGGCCGCCGGGATCGCCGCGCGCGCCGGCCGCCGGCTCGAGTATCAGACGGTCGTCTTCCCCGGCTACTCGCTCGAGGACCACTGGAACCAGGGCGACGCGCGCGCCGTCCTCTCCACAGGGCGGTACGACGTCGTCGTCATGCAGCAGGGGCCGTCGGCGCTCCCCGAGAGCCAGGTGAACCTCCGCGAGTGGGCGATCCGCTGGGGCGCCGAGGCGCGCAGCCGCGGGGCCCGCCTCGCCCTGCTGACCGTGTGGCCGGAGTCGTACCGGCGGACCGCGCTCGTCGACGTGATCGCCTCGTACCGGCGGGCCGCCGAGGCGGCGAAGGCGGAGCTCCTGCCGGCGGGCGGCGCGTGGCGCGTGGCCTGGAACTGCGATCCGGTGGCGCTCTACGGGCCCGACGGCTTCCACCCGAGCACGCTCGGGACCTACACCGCGGCGCTCACGGTGTACGGGCGGCTGTTCAGGGCGCCGCTGATCGGCGGCCGGGCGCCCGCCGGCGTGCGCCCGCGGACGGCGAGGCTCCTGCAGTGGTCGGCGGCGAGGTCGCTCGGCCGGAAGATCCCCGCGAAGCGGCGCTGCGGCAGAAGCTAGAAGCCGAACTCCACTTCCGTGAAGTACCAGAGGCTCGAGGTGCTCCAGAGCGCCACGAGCACCGTGAAGAGCGTCGCGCCGGCGATCGGCACCGTCCAGCGCGGGTGGTCTCGGTCGCGTACGTACCAGACCTTCACGGCGACGAGCCCGTAGACGAACGTCCCGAGCAGGGAGTGCAGGAAGACGCGCGCGTCGGAGGTCTGGAAGCCGAGGATGAAGATGCAGTGGAAGGCCACCGGGACCGTCGCGAGGATCGCCAGCCGCCCGGACCAGCGATGGATGCGGTTGACGCGCGGCGGTGGGATCCGCACGAGCGGCTGCAGCTTCCCGAAGATCCGCGCGCCGGTCAGGACCTGGACGACCGCGAGCACGGCTGCCGCGGTCGCGAACCAGGCCTTGAACGCGATCGGTGTCGAGAACACGCTCGTGACGAGGTCCACGTAGGTCGACTCGACACTCGCGATCGGCACGCGCCGACCTTATTACGATCGCGGCGATGTCGAGGCGCGCTCGGCTCATCGTAGTCCCGGCGATCCTCTTCGCCGCCGTGTCGCTGACCGTGTACGTCGTCGCCCAGCTCCACCCGGCGAAGGACGAGGCGGCTCCGGCCCCGGCTGCAGCGGCGGCAACCGGCGACGCCAAGCGCGGCGAGACGCTCTTCGCGGAGAGCTGCGCGAGCTGCCACGGTGAGGGCGGCGAGGGAGGCGGCGTCGGGCCGACGCTCGCCGGCAGCGGCGTCTCCATCGAGGACGCTCGCGCGACGATCGAGAGCGGCAGCGGTGTCATGCCGGCGGGGCTCGTCAGCGGGCAGGACCTCGAGGACGTCCTCGCGTATCTCGAGGACGTCCTCGGGTCGTGAGCCTCAGTACGAGGCGCGCGTCAGGAAGCCGAAGTACCGGCCCGCCGGGCTCGTGAAGCCGTAGCCCGGGTTGGCGGTGGTGTAGCTCTGGGCGTCGGCCCGGAGCTTGGCGATGATCTGCGCCGGCGTCCCGGTGCAGGCGCCCGTGGAGATGCAGAGCGCGGCGACGCCGGCCATGTGCGGCGAGGCCATGCTCGTCCCCGAGAGCGTGTCGTACATGCCGAGCATGTAGGTGGATTCGATGCACGTCCCGGGCGCCGCGATCGTGTGGCTCTGGTCGGCGGCGAGCACGGCGTAGTTGCTGAAGTCCGCGCTCGTGTCGTCGACGTCCGACCGGCAGGTCGAGGCGGCGCCGCCGCCCGGCTGGCCGTTGAAGTCGGCGATCGCCGTGACCGTCAGCACCTCGCCGTAGGTCGCGGGCGCAGTCGAGCGGAAGTCGACCCCGTCGTTCCCCGCTGCCACCACGTACGTGACTCCCGCGTTCGTCGAGTTGCAGATCGCCCGGTGGTAGGCGTCGTTGTTCGTGTTGCCGCAGTTGTTGTCGTCGGTCCCGCCGCCGCCGATGCTCATGTTCGCCACGACGATGTCGTTGGACGGGTTGAGGTCGGTCCGGGTCGAGGTGACCCAGTCGATCCCGCAGATGATGTCCGTCGAGAGCCCGACCCCCGCGTCGTTGAGCACCTTGACCGCGTAGAGGTTCGCGCCCGGCACGACGCCGACGACGCCGTTGCCGTCGTCCTTCGCTGCGATCGTGCCTGCGACGTGCGAGCCGTGGCCGTTCCCGTCCGTCGTGCCGATGCCGGGCGCGCAGGCCCTGCCGCCGACGACGTTCAGGTCGGGATGGCTCGAGTCGATCCCGGTGTCGAGCACGGCGACGTTGACGTTCACCGAGCCCGAGCCGTTTCCGGACGCAGTGCTCGAGAGCTCGCCGTCGATCCGGTTGATGCCGGTGGGCAGGGTCTGGGCCGTGGTGCGGAACACCCGGTCCGCCGACACACGCTGGATCCGCGCATCCGCGCGGACCGCAGCGACCGCCGACGGCGTCATCTCCGCGGCGTAGCCGTTCAGGGCATGCCGGTACCGGTGGATCACCGAAACCCCCGCGAAGCCTTCGTGGTACGCGGCGACCGCGTCCGGACTGACGCCCTTGTCGAGCGTGACGATGTACCTGGCGCCGAGCGCCGGGGCGGAGAACACGGCCGCGAGAAAGAGCGCAGCCACGAGCGGTAACGCCCGCTTCATTGCATCAACCTCCTGTGTGACCCCCCGTGGACCCGGTGGGAATACCCGGAGATTGCGGCTCGAAAACCTCGGCCGTACCGGTTGTTAGTGGTCCTGCAACACCTCGGCGGCCGCCTCGAGGTTCACCCGGCCGCGGCCGTAGGTGGCGAGGTACGGCACGCCGTGCGGCCGCCAGAGCGGAACTCCGAGCTCGACGAGGATCGCATCGCGCGCGGCGTCGAGGATCGCCTCGGCGGCAGACTGCTGCCACGGGTGCCGGTGGGCGTCCTGGACGACGACGACGAGCCGGCGTTCGTCCGTGACCGCAGGATCGTCGGGGCCGAGGCTGACCGTCTCCGCGCCGAGCGCCGCGGCCAGGCCGTGATCGGCCGGCCCCGCGGCGATGGACGGCTCCGGCAGGAGCTCGACGACGAGCGCCTCGCGGCTCAGTCGCAGGTCGCCTTCGGCCCGGACCGCGCGCCGGGCCGCCTCGAGGCCGACGATGCGCGGCACCTCGCCGTCGACCGGAGCAGCGGGCAGCGACGACGCAAGGGTCGACACCCGTGACGCGGCGCCGGCCAACCGCTCTTCCGCGAGGCGGCCCGAGCGGACGGCGGCCACGATCGCCCCGTGCACGTCGTCAGGCGGGAGGTCGTGCCCGAGGCAGAGCGCGTCGGCGCCGGCCTCCAGCGCCAGCACCGCGCCTTCGCCCACGCCGACCGCGCCGCTGATCGCCCGCATCTCGAGCGCGTCGGTGACGACGAGCCCCTCGAAGCCGAGCTCGCCGCGCAGGAGGTCCGTCAGCACCGCGCGGCTGATCGTGCTCGGCGCGTCGTCGAGGCCGGCGACGACGATGTGCGCGGTCATCACCGCGCGCGCTCCCGCCTCGATCGCCGCACGGAACGGCAACAGCATTCCGTCCATCGCCGCCATGTCCCGCTCGACTGTCGGCAGCTCGAGGTGCGAGTCCTCCTGCGTGTCGCCGTGGCCGGGGAAGTGCTTCGCGCAGGCCGCCACGCCGGCCCGCTGGAGACCGCGGACGAAGGCCGCGACGTGGCGCGCAACAAGCTCGGGGTCAGACCCGAACGACCGGACGCCCACGATCGGGTTGGCGGGGTTCGTGTTGACGTCCGCGACCGGAGCCAGGTCGAGGTTGATCCCGACCGAGCAGAGGTCTTGGCCGATCGACCGCGCGACCGACTCGGTCAGCTCCGGGTCGTCGACGGCCCCGAGCGCGAGGTTGCCGGGGTAGGAGCTGCCTGCTGCCGCCTCCAGGCGGGTGACGTCGCCGCCCTCCTCGTCGATCGAGATCAGGAGCTCCGGCCGCGAGCGCCGCAGCGCGGCCGTCAGCTCGGCGACCTGCCGCGGGCTCTCGACGTTCCAGGCGAAGAGGCAGACCCCGCCGAGCCCCCGCTCCAGCCAGGCCCGCAGCGACTCCGGAACCCGCGGCCCCTCGAAGCCGGCGAGCAAGCAGCCCGCGGCGAGGCGCTCGACGCTCACCCGCGGACGGCGCCGGCCGTGAGGCCGTAGGCGATCTTCCGGTGCACGAGCACGAAGAAGACCACGACCGGAAGCGCCGTGAGCGTTGCTCCGGCCATCAGCGGCCCCCAGTCCGTGCCCCGCGAGGTCGTGAACGACGCGAGCCAGACGGTCAGGGTCTGCTTCTCCTGGTCGTTCAGGAAGACGTACGCGATCAGGAACTCGTTCCACGCCTGGATGAAGGCGAAGATCGACGTCGCCACGAGCCCCGGCGCGACGAGCGGGAGCAGGATCCGCATGAACGCGCCAAACCGCGTGCTCCCGTCCACCATCGCCGCCTCCTCCAGCTCCTTCGGCACGCCCATGACGAATCCGCGCAGCGTCCAGACGGTGAACGGCAGGACGAAGGTCAGGTACGTCACGATCACACCGCTCAGCTTGTTCAGCTGGTCGGCCCGGCTGAGCGAGATGTACAGCGGGATGATCAGCGCGTTCAGCGGCACCATCTGCACCCCGATGATCAGAACGATGAACGCGCCGCGGCCGTAGAAGTCGAACTTCGCCAGGGCGAGCGCCGCCAGGAACGCGAGCGCCAGGGAGATCCCGACCACCGCGGTCACGATGATCACGCTGTTCTTGACGTTGTCCCAGAAGTACGGGTCGTCGATCGCATCGCGGTAGTTCGACACCGTGGCCGGCGAGGGGAACCACTGCGGCGTGTCACGCAGGATGTTCTGGCCGGTCTTGAACGACGTCGAGACCATCCAGTAGACGGGGAAGATCATCACCGCGAAGACGAGGAGGGCGAGGGCGTTCAAGCCCACGCGGCTCGCGATCCTGCGGCGGCTGCGTCGCCGGCGAGGCAGCGCGGTGGCGCTCACCGCGTCTCCCCGATCCGGATCATCTGCCGGATGTAGACGAAAGTCGCCACGAACATGATCCCGACCATCACGACCGCGATCGCCGCGCCGAAGCCGTACTCGCCGAGGCGGAACGCCTCGACGAACGAGTAGACGCTCATCAGCCAGTAGTCCTCCTCGGGCTCGCCGTCCCGGATCAGCCAGATCTGGTTGAAGACCTGGAAGTCCCAGATGATCGAGAGGCTGACGAGGATCACGAAGAGCGGCTTCATCAGCGGGAAGGTCACGTCGCGGAAGACGCGCCACGCGTTGGCGCCGTCGGTCCGCGCCGCCTCGACGAGCTCCTCCGGGACCTGCGCAAAGCCGGCGTAGAGCGTGATCGTCACGAACGGGATCGCCCCCCAGACGACGAGCGCGGTGATCACGCCGAAGCCGGTCAGCGGATCCGCGAACCAGTCCTTGTTGAGGAAGTCGCCGAGGTGCAGCCTGGTCAGCGTCCAGTTGAGGACGCCGAACTCGAAGTCGACCATCCAGCGGAAGATGTTCACGGCGACCACGACCGGCGTCGCCCAGACGAGGACCAGGCCGGTCGTGAGCAGCAGGCGCATGAACCTCCCGAGGCGGGTGAGCAGGAGCGCGATCAGCGTCCCGAGCACCATCGTGAGGCCGACGTTCACGAACGTGAAGACGAACGTCCTGAGCACGACCGTCCAGAACTGCCGGTCGTGGAAGAGCCTCGAGTAGTTGTCGAAGCCGATCCACGGCCCCTCCTGGAGGATCAGCTCGGCCAGCCCGAACTGCTGGAACGAGAGCTTGCCGAGCAGGTAGAGCGGGTAGCCGAGGACGGCGGCGATGGCGACCACCGTCGGCGCGATCAGCGCATAGGGGGCGAGCGCCCTCGTCGAGCGGTCACGCAACGCACGGCGCCGCCGCCGAGCCACTGGGGTCTCGGCGGCGGCGGCCGTGGTGGCCGGGAAGCCGGCTTCGCCTCCCGGCCCGGAGCTCACGTCCTCCGGTTCAGGATCGACGTGATCTGGTTGCTCGCGCGCGTTGCAGCCGCCTGGACGCTCGAGCGTCCGGTGAAGATCGACTGCAGCATCGTCTGCAGCGTGCGGGCGTTCTCGACCTGCACCCAGTTGGGGGCGGTCGGGACGAAGTAGCTGGACTTCGACGCGTTCGCAAACGGAGCCAGCTGCGGGTTCCGTGCGTGAAGTGACGTCAGGGTCGTGGTGTTGGGGATCACCTTCCCGACGGTCGCCAGCTGCCTCATCTGTGTGTTGTTCGTGAACGTCCTGATCCAGTCGTACGCCAGAGCCTTGTTCCGGCTCGTGATGGGCACCGCGAGGTCCGAGCCGCCGAGGAAGGTCGGCATGTACTTCCCCTTGATGTGGCTCGGCATCGGATAGGCGCCCATCTTGCTGGCAAGCGACGGGTTCCCGACCTTCTTGTCGAGGGCGTACGGCCACTCCCAGCCGTTCCCGATGAACGATCCGACGCGGCCCTTGGAGAACACGAGCGCCTGCTGCGGGTTCGCCTCGTCACCGGTCTTGCTCGCACGGGACAGGGCGGTGACGACCGACTTCAGCCGAGTCAGCCCCTGGACTGCCTGCGGGGAGTTGAGCGTCCCCTGCCAGCGGCCGTTCTTGAACTCGGCGATCTTGCCGCCGTAGTCGTAGACGAAGGACATGCTCGCCCAGACGTAGCGGCCCGGGAAGTACAGCGCGGAGTAGTTGCGCTGCTTCCCGTACCTCTTCATCAGCTTCACGCCGGCGGCCTGGAACTCGGCCAGGCTCTTCGGCGCCGACCTGATCCCCGCGGCCTTGTACTGGTCCTTCCGGTAGATGACTGCCCGCGCTCCCGCGTAGTACGGCACGCAGTAGATGCGCCCGCGGTAGGTGCAGGAGTCCTTCAGCGCGGGGAGCCAGGTGCGCGAGTTCGGGAAGCTCCCGCTCGACGTGGTCAGGTCCTGGAGCAGCCGGTTGGCCATGTAGCGCGTCGTCTCGGTGTTCCCGAGCTCGATCACGTCAGGTGCCGTGCCGCCTGCGAGCGATGCGTCGAACTTCGTGAGGTGGTCGCCCCACGTCTGGTACTGGACGTCGACATCGACGTCCGAATGGCGAGCCTTGAAGGCGCTGTTCGTGGCGGCGACGACCGAGGGCCAGCTCGACTCGGCGTCGTTCTGGAGCCAGATCACGATCTTCGTGGCATTCGTGCGGTCCGGGCTCGACGTGCCAGCAGCGGCCGTCAATGCCGAGATCGTCAGCGCCGCAACGAGCGCGAGGGCTCCGATGTAGCGTCGTCTCATAGAGATTCCCCCAGAGCGATGCGGCGGCCGAGACTCCCGTGAATGCGTCGCGTGGCCTCGATGAGAATCACGAGCGGGCCGCCAATTGGTTTATACCACTTGGCCACATCGGGGAGACTGGCATAAACCAGCTGCCCTTGTCAAGACCCGGCGGCGGCGACGCCCACCGGACTCTGACGGGCCTGCGGGGGACGCGTCAGCTCACTGACGAGACGGTAGCGATCGCCGCGGTAGATCGACCTGACGTACTCCACGATCTCGCCCTGATCCGAGCGTGTCGTGCGCTCGAAGAGGAAGGCCGGCGAGTGGAGCGGGACGCCCAGGGCGGCCGATTCGTCCTCGTTCGTCACCGTCGGCTCGATCGCCTGACTCCCGCCGACGACGACGACCCCGAACCGCTCCTCGAGCAGCTCGTAGAACGAGTGCTCCTCGAGGTCCTCGGCCGTCAGCCCGGGGACGAGCGACTCCCGCACGTGGAGCGTCTCGATCGCCATCGTCTCGCGGTCCGCATAGCGAAGTCGCGTGACGACCACGACCTGCTCCGACGGCGACACGTGGAGCAACCGCCCGAGGCGCGCGCCGGCGGGAACGACCTTGAGCTCGACGGTGCGGCTCGACGGCTCCATGCCCCGGCGCCGCATGTCCTCCGTGAAGGACGTCATGGTCAGCTCTTGCGCGATCTTCGGCTCGCTGACGAAGGTCCCGGCGCCCCTGCGACGCACGAGGTAGCCCTCACGGACGAGGTCGTCGAGGGCAGCTCGCACGGTCAGCCTGGAAAACCCGAGGTCGACGCTCAGCTGGCGCTCGGACGGGATCGCCTCGCCGATGCCGAGGCGCTCGATCAGGTCGAGGACGCGCTCGCGCGCTTCGCTCTGCTTCGTCACGAGCCGGCCGCGGCAACCGCCACCGGGCGCTGCTGGGTCAGCAGCGTCCCGCCGGCGCGCGGGTCGAAGAAATGGAAGCGGGACGGGTCGACGGCGAGACGGATCCTCTCGCCCACCCGGGCGCGAGTGCGGGGATCGACGCGGGCGCTGAACAGCGCGGAGGAATCGGCGATCAGGGTCGCATCCTCGGCCCCTTCGAGCGCCTCGGCAGTCACTTGCGGGGCGTCGACGCGGAAGAAGACGTGGGCGTCCGCGCCCAGCTCCTCCAGCACGGCGGCCTCGACCTCGATCGTCTGCAGGTTGGACGGGGCGAACGCCGCGTCCTCGAAGCTCTCCGGCCGGATCCCGAGCACGACCTCGCCCGAGACCCCCGGCCGCCGGTCCGGGTCCAGCGCCAGGCGGTACTGACCGAAGACGACCTCGCCGCCCTCGATCCGCGCCTCCACGAGGTTCATGGCGGGCGAGCCGATGAACGCGGCGACGAAGAGGTCCCTCGGCTCCTCGTAGAGCTTCTGCGGCCGGTCGACCTGCAGAATCCGGCCGTCGCGCATGACGGCCACGCGCTGGCCGAGGGTCATCGCCTCGGTCTGGTCGTGCGTCACGTAGACGGTTGTGACGCCGAGGCGCCGGTGCAGCTCGGAGAGCGACGCGCGCACGCCGACGCGCAGCTTGGCGTCGAGGTTCGACAGCGGCTCGTCCATGAGGAACGCCTTCGGCTCGCGGACGATCGCGCGGCCCATGGCGACTCGCTGGCGCTGGCCTCCCGAGAGCTGCGCGGGACGCCTGTCCAGGAGCTCCTCGAGGCCCAGCATCGACGCCACTTCCTCCACGCGACGCCGGACCTCGGCTCGCGGCAGACGTCGCACCTTCAGGCCGTAGCCGAGGTTCTTGCGCACGTTCATGTGCGGGTACAGCGCGTAGTTCTGGAAGACCATGGCGACGTCGCGCCGGCGTGGGGGCGCGTCCGTGACGTCCTTGCCGTCGATCGTGATCACGCCCTGCGTGACCTCCTCGAGGCCGGCGATCGTCCGGAGCAGCGTGGTCTTGGCGCAGCCCGAAGGACCGACGAGGACGAGAAACTCGCCGTCGGCGACGTCGAGGTCGAGAGTCCGGATCGCGCAGAAGCCGTTCGGGAAGGTCTTCGTGATGCCCTCGAGCCGGATCTCTGCCATCGAGGGCTGACAATACCACTAGCTCCCGGCAGCGTCGAAAATGGTATTGACCACCTGGCGCCGGAGCGCGTACACTCAGCGAACTTGAGCGACGGCGTGGAAACCGAGTACGACCTTCGGACGACCGCCGAGCTGGTCGACCTGATCAACCGGCGCGAGGCCACCGTTCCCTCTGCGGTTCGCATCGCGGCGCCGGCGATCATCCGCGTCGTCGATTCGGTGGTCGAGCGACTCGCGCGAGGTGGGCGCCTGATCTACGTCGGCGCCGGGTCGTCCGGACGGCTCGCCGAGCTTGACGCGTCCGAGTGCGTGACGACGTTCGGCGTCGACGAGGTCGTCGCCGTCGTCGCAGGCGGGCTCACGGCCTCCCCGCTCGACGCGGCCGCCGCCGAGGACGACAAGCACGCGGGCGCCGCCGACCTCCGCGAGCTGGCGCCCACCGAGAACGACGTCGTCGTGGGCGTCAGCGCCAGCGGGAGCACGCCGTACGTCTCGGGCGCGCTGGAGACCGCGCGGGCCGCCGGGTCGCACACGGTTGCGCTGGCCTGCAAGGTCGGCTCGTACCACGCGCTGCTGGCCGACGAGGCGATCGAGGTCGCCGTCGGTCCCGAGTTCCTCTCCGGTTCCACCCGGCTGAAGGCCGGCACAGCGCAGAAGCTCGTCCTGAACACGATCTCGACCGTCGCGATGATCCGGCTCGGCCGCGCCTACGGGAACCTGATGGTCGGCGCCGCGCCGGCGAACGACAAGCTCCGCGCGCGGCTGCACGACGTCGTCGCCGCCGCGACGGGCGCGCCCGACGACGAGGTCGAGCAGGCCCTCGAGGCCGCAGGCGGCGACGGCCGGGTCGCGGTGGTCGCCCTGCTGGCCGGTGTCGACGCGGAGACCGCAGCCGCCAGGCTTCGGAGCGCGCGCGGGAACGTGCGCAAGGCGGCGACCTCGTGAGGCTCCGGGTCGAGGCAGCGCTGGTCGACGGCGAGCTCGTCCCTGGGGACGTCGAGATCGCCGACGGCCGGATCGCGGCGCACGGCCTCGCGTCGCGGAACGGGCGTGGCATCGCAGCGCCGGGCTTCGTCGACATCCAGGTGAACGGCTTCGGCGGAGTCGATTTCCTCGACTCCGACACGGACGGCTACCGCCGCGCCGGCGAGGCGCTGCTCGAGACCGGCGTCACCGGCTATCTCCCCACCTTCATCACGACGCCCGAGGACCAGCTCCACGCCGCGATCCGCGAGGTGCCCGTCCAGACGAACGGCGGCCCGCGCATCCTCGGCATCCACCTGGAAGGCCCTTTCCTCGCGCCTTCCCGCCTCGGCACGCATCCTCCCCTGGCGCGCCGAGATCCCGATCCGGCCCTGCTCGTGCGACTGCTCGAGTCCGGGCGGATCCGAATGGTGACGCTCGCGCCGGAGCTCCCCGGCGCCGAAGCCCTGGTCGACGTCCTGCTCGGGCGCGGCGTCACCGTCTCGCTCGGGCATACCGACGCCACGGCCGGCGAGGCCAACGCGGCGTTCGAGGCGGGCGTCCGGACCGTGACGCACCTCTTCAACGCGATGCGCCCGTTCGGCCACCGCGACCCCGGGATCGCCGGCGCCGCGCTCGCCCGTCCGGACGTGATCGTCCAGATCATCCTCGACGGGATCCACCTCGCGCCCGAGACGGCCAGGCTCGTCTGGAGCGCCGCCGCCGGACGCGTCGCTCTCGTGACCGACGCCGTCGCCGGCGCCGGCCTGGACGACGGCTCGTACAGCCTCGGCGGGTTCGAGGTGAAGATCCGCGACGGGATCGCCCGCGGGCCCGACGGCGTGCTCGCGGGAAGCTCGCTGACCATGCTCGAGGCGGTCCGCAACCTGCACGCGCTCGGGGTCCCCCTCAGCAGCGCCCTCAACGCGGCGTCGGCGGTACCGGCCCGCGTGATCGGCGAGCCGGCGGCCGGCCTGGTGCCGGGCGCTCCCGCCGACGTGGTGATCGTCGACGACAACCTGGTCGTCGAGCGCGTCCTGGTCGGGGGGCGCGAGCGTGTCGTTGCCTGAGGCGGTCGCGCCGGAACCCCAGGGCGGCGAGACGTTCCTCGCGGAGATCCGCGACCAGCCTGCCGCACTGACCCGGCTGCTCGAGCGAGGCGGCGAGTTCGAGCGGGTCGCGGCGCTGATGCACCGGCGCAACGCGCGGACGATCCGGATGGTCGGGCACGGCTCGTCCGACAACGCCGCGTCCTACGGTGTGTACGCGTTCGGCCTTCTGCCCCGGTGGACCGCGTTCCGCGACTCCATCTCGCTGAGCGTCAACTACGGGATGCGGCTGGACCTGACCGGCTGCACGGTGCTCGCGCTGTCGCAGTCCGGCCGCACGCCCGACGTCCTCGAGTACGTCGACCGGGCCCGCCGCTCCGGCGCCCTGACGGTCGCGATCACGAACGAGCCCGACTCCGAGCTCGGAGCGACCGCCGAGGCGGTGCTTCCGCTCGAGGCCGGCAGCGAGCGGGCGGTGGCGGCGACGAAGACCTACCTGAACCAGGTCGCGGCGCTCGCGCTGCTCGCGGCGCACGCGGCCGGCAGGGGCCGGCAGTACGCGGGCGGCGTCCGGCTCGTCTCCGAGGAGCTCGACGGCCTCGTCCCGGACCTCGAGCGCCGGGTCCTGCCGCTCGCCGCCTCGTTCGCGTTCACGGGCCGGATGTTCGTCATCGGCCGCGGGCCGGAGTTCGCGACGGCCCGCGAGATCGCGCTGAAGCTCCTCGAGACGACGCGGATCGCCGCGGAGCCCTTGACCGCGACCGATCTCGCCCATGGCCCGGTGGCCGCGTTGGATCCCCTCTTCCCGGTCTGGGCCGTGGCCTCCGAGGACGAGACCCTGCCCGCGGTCCTCGAGGCGGCGGAGCGAACCCGGGCGATGGGCGCCGCCCTCATCGCGAGCGGCAGCGCGGCCGGCCGGGTCCAGGGCGCCGAGTACGTGCTGCCCGTGCCCGACCTCGGCTCGCGCCTCCTGAGCCCGCTCCTCTCGGTCGTCCCCGGCCAGCTCTTCGCGTGGGCGCTCGCCCGTGCCAAGGGCCTCGACCCGGACCGGCCGCGCGGCCTCACCAAGGTCACGCTCGCCCGCTGACGGCGTTTCCTCCGCCTGGTTCGGGGAAGGAGCGAACCGAGCAAACGGAGGTGCCAGATGCCGAGCAAGAAGGCGAACGTCAAGAACGAGAAGCAGTACGAGGCACTCAAGGACAAGGGCATGTCGAAGGAGCGCGCGGCGAGGATCGCCAACTCGCCGGGCGCGTCGAGCCGCGGCGGCAAGAAGTCCGGCTCGGGCTCGAGCTCCAGCCAGGGCGGGACGACCGCCCAGAAGAAGGCTGCCGGCCGCAAGGGCGGCAAGGCGACGGCGAAGAAGCGCTAGGCCAGGAGGGGGGCGACGAGGAGCTCCAGCTCCCGCCGGTACGGCTCCTCGTCGAACGCGCGCACCGGGTGCGGGTCGAGCTCGCGCTCCTCGAGCTCCCCGTCCCGGCGCACGTAGACCGCGGGGTAGATCTCGCCCCGCCCGTCCATCTCCACGGCGACGGCGACACCGTCTGGCGGGCCTTCGTCGACGAAGTGCTCGAGCGGCAGGACGCCTTCGTCGCGGAGCCCCGCCGAGCCGTCGACGGACACGACACGGGCGAGGTAGCCCTTCTGGATCCAGACCTCGGGGCCGCGCGCCAGCTCGTCGAGGAGCAGCGGGACGACCTGGTCGCTCTGGAGTTGCGGGCGCTCCTGCTCGACCCCCAGGCGCTCGGCGATGTGCCGGGCCACGATCCGGGCGTTGTACCGGAAGCCGTTCACGGAGGACGAGTTCGGCGCGACGCCGTGCTTCTGGAGCCCGCGCGCAGCGATCGTGATGTTCCCGGCGAAGAAGATCCCCGGGACCGAGACGCTCTCCCAGAAGCGCGTCATCGCCGGGACGCGGTCGTTGATCACCGTCACCACGCCGAGCTCGCGGAGATCGCCGAGCGGCGCCTTGAAGCCGGTGGCGAGGATCACCTCGTCGGCCGAGAACGAGAGCCGGCCGTCCCAGCTCGTGGCGTCCGCGATCACGCGGAGACCGTCCGGGGCGCGCTCGATCCCGGCGATCGCCCCGTCGACCACGTTCGTCCCGGGACTGCCGCGGACGTACTCCTCGTACGGCTGGAGGTAGCGGACGCGCAGCGGCGACATCGCGAGCACCGAGATGTCGACCGGCCGCGGTGAGACGAGCGTCAGCTCGCGCGCCCAGGGCAGCAGCCCGTACGCGAGCTCGAACCCGGAGTTGCGCTTGCCGATGATCACGATCCGCTTGTCCCGGTAGGACGACGCCGGTCCGGTCTCCACGTAGTGCGTGGCGTGCTCGGCGCCCTTCAGCGGCGGCGACCACGGCTCGGTCATCCCGACCGCGAAGACGGCGAAGCGGCAGCGGTACTCGCCGTCCGTCGTCTCGAGGACGAACCGGTCGCCCTCCCTGCGCGTCCCGGTCCACCGGCAGCCGTACCTCGCCCTGATCCCGGTGCGCTCGGCGAACTCGGCGATCCCGGCCTCCATCTCGTGCCGGGCCGGCACGTCGAACGTCCGGTCCATCTGACCCGCGACGAGCCCGCGCGCCTCCGGCTCCTCGGCGATCAGGCTGTTGTGGTCGTAGCACTCGTACTCGCGCGACCGCCGCTCGAACGGCGCGTCGGGCTTCGTCCAGCTGATCAGCCGCTCGAAGACCGGGAACCGGCGGAACATGCCCGCCGGCGCGTCGTCCGCCGAGAGGAGGGCGTGATCGACGCCGGCCCGCGTCAGGCTGTAGCTGGTCTGGAGGCCCGCCGGCCCGGTGCCGACGACGACCACGTCGTAGTCACCCGGCGGGAAGGGGCTCAGGAGGTCTTCCATTCGGTCGTGTCCCGAAGGCGTCGCGCCTCGGCCTGGAGCATCCGGTAGAGCACCCGCGGGTGCTCGAGCAGAAACGGCTGGAAGTCCGGCCCGGGGATGACGAGGCAGCGGAGCAGCGTCATCGCGACGATGTCGGCGTTCGGCGGCTCGCTCGTCAGCAGCGAGATCTCGCCGAAGAACTCGCCCGGCCCGAAGCGGGTGACCTCCTGGTCCCCGATCCGGACGACCGCCTCGCCGTCGAGGATCACGAACAGCCCCGAGCCGGTGAGGTTCCGCCGGAGGACGCGCTCGCCCTCCGGGAAGACCTCCTCCTCGAACCGGTGCGCGATGGACTCGAGCTGCGCCGGCGTCAGGTCCGCGAACAGCGAGAGGCGGGCGAGGACGTCCTGGACTTCAGCCACGCGCCGAGCTTAATTCGGGCTCGGGCTGTCGTTCGACCTCTGCCGCCGGCACCTGCTCCTTCTCCCTGCTCCTGCTGACCATGAGCGCGACGCCGACGACGATCGCCGCGCCGGCCACGAGCGTCCGCACGGTGATCACCTCGTCGTTGAACGCCCAGCCCAGGAGGACGGCGATCACCGGGTTGACGTAGGCGTATGTCGACACCGTCGAGGCGGGCACGGTCTTCAGCAGCCAGACGTACGCGCTGAAGCCGATGAACGAGCCGACGACGACCATGTACGCGATCGCGAGCACCGCGTCGCTCGAGACCGTGACGTTGTTCCACTCCCCGAGCAGGCCGCCGAGGATCGCGAGGAGGATCCCGCCCGCGAGCATCCCCATCCCCGCGCCGAGGAGCGTGTCCTTCGGCAGCGCCGAGCGCTGCGAGTGGATCGAGCCCGCCGACCAGGCGAGGGCGCCGAGGACGATCGCCAGCGCGCCGATCGGCTTCGCGCCCGCCTCGCCGGACGGGTCGACGAGCAGCGCGAGCCCCGCGAAGGCGACGACGAGGCCGACGATCGCGCGGGTTCCCATGCGCTCGCCGAGGAAGATCCAGGCGAGGATGCCCATCCAGAGCGGGATCGTCCCGACCAGCAGCGCCGCGATCCCAGAGGGCACGTCCTGCTGCGCCCACGCGAGCAGTCCGTGGCCGAGCAGGAAGAGCGCGCCGCCGAAGACGAAGGCCGCGCGCCACTGCGCCCAGCCCAGGGGCTCGTGCTCGCGGCGCCGGATGGCCAGCACCCAGAGGAGAACGAGTGCGCCGGCGGCCAGGTGGCGGAGCGACATGGCGACGAACGGCGGAACGTCGCGGACGACCACGGCGATCGCGAGGAACGTCGAGCCCCAGACGACGTAGACCGTGCCGAGCGCTGCCCAGACCCTCAGACGCATACCTAAGTAGTAACGACCGCTGCTACGTTGACCTTTCCCGAGGCACGCCGCACCCATGCTCGACCGTCAGACGATCGAAGAGCGCCAGCGAGACCGGGCCGAAGCGCTCGAGGATCTCGCCAGGGCCAAACGCGAGCTCGCGCAGGCGGCCCGCCGCCTCGCCGAGCGCGAGCAGAAGCTCGCCGAGCGCGAGAAGCGGCTCGAGCAGCGGATGCACCGGATCGCCAAGAAGCTCGAGGCGCGGCGCGAGCGGCAGCACCGGCTCGCCGCGCTCCGGGCCAAGGTCACCGAGAACGAGCTGCTGAAGGGCCGGCAGAAGCGGAAGCAGTCCGAGATCGACCGCGGCGAGAAACGGGTCTCCCGGCGCGAGGCCGAGCTCGAGCGCCGGAACGAGGAGCTCGAGGCGCGAACGGCGGAGCTGGAGGGCCGGGCCCAGGCGCTCGTCGCCCGCGAGGTCGAGCTCGACGCCCGTGACGGCGAGTCGGGCCGGCTCAACCAGGAGGCGACGATGCTCCGGACCGGCCTCGCCGAGCGTGAGGAGGCCGTCACGGACCGCGAGCGGGAGCTCACGGCGCGTGAGGAGCGCACGGACGAGCTCGAGCGCGCCGTCGCGGAGCGCGAGGAGTCGCTCGCGGCCCAGCGCGAGGCGCTCGATGCGAAGCTCGACGATCTCGCGGCCCGCGAGAAGCGCCTCCGGAAGGACGAGGAGCGTCAACGGGTCGCGGCGGAGCGCCTCGAGCGCCACGCAGCCGACGTCGCCGAGCGCGAGCAGGCGCTCGCGCGGCTGGGTCAGAGCCTGCTGTCGCGGCGGAACGGCGAAGCCGTCCCGCTCGAGGAGGCCTCGACGGCGACGTTCGAGCAGGGCCTCGACGCGCTGAGCGCAGCCTCGCGCTCGAAGAGCCCCCAGGCGCCGGGTTAGCCGCCGGCCACCCCGGGGTACCCCGGAGCCGTGGCAGTCATGACCACGGTCTACGTCCTGGTGATCGCGGTCGGGATCGTGCTCTACACGGTCATCGGCCTCGCCCACTGGTAGCGATGCGCCGGTTCATCCGCGAGAACAGCCTCTCCCTCTTCTTCCTCGCGCTGTTCGTGCTCGCGCTCGTCGGCCAGTCCATCGCCGGCTACCACCTCTACAACGAGGAGCAGGCGGAGCACGGCCGGACCCTGACCGGCTACTTCCGCTACCTCGTCTCGTCGGACTTCGGCGCCGACACGCTCGAGAACTGGCAGTCGGAGTGGCTGCAGTTCTGGCTCTTCGCCCTCGCGACGGTCTGGCTGATCCAGAAGGGCTCGAACGAGTCGAAGGCGCCGGGCGACCAGGGCCTCGAGCACGACGCGCAGCAGAAGGTCAAGGGTCATGCGCCCGAGAACGCCCCGCGGTGGGCGAAGGCGAGGGACTGGCGCCTCGGCATCTACTCGTGGTCCTTCACGATCGTGATGGGCACGATCTTCCTCGCGACCTGGTTCGGTCAGTCCGTCGCGAGCTGGAACGTCTACAACGACGAGCAGTCCGCCCACGACCAGGCGAGCGTGTCGTGGCTCGAGTACGTCGCCTCCGCGGACTTCTGGGAGCGGACGCTTCAGAACTGGCAGTCCGAGTTCCTCGCGGTCGGGACGATGGCCGTGCTGACGATCTACCTCCGCCAGCGGGGCTCCCCGGAGTCCAAGCCCGTCGGCGCGCCGCACGCCGAGACCGGCAGCTCGGGCTAGGGGTTTCGTACGCGCGGAGGCGGGTACCCCTTAGTCGCGCGAAAGTCGTACGAGGTGGGGTCTCAAATCCGGTTCATCCAGGCCTGAAGAAGAGGCTTCTCCCTGACAACGCGTCCGACGTGGGGGCCCTCGCGGCCCCCACGTTCTCTGAAGCGGAGAGCGCGGCCTCGAGATCGTGCGCGAGGTTCGCCGGCGTGAGGTCGACGCCCGGGTGGAGCGTCGAGCGCCACCGCCCCTCGGCGTCGTAGACCCGCACCGGCACCGAGTGCATGTTGCTGCTGCCCGTCTCGTAGGACGGGAGGATCTGGAACGCCTTCCAGACCTCCTGCAGCGACCGGACCGTGCCGTCCACGTAGCGCAGCTCGTCCTCCGCGCGGTTTCGCCGCAGGAACGAGCGGATGCTGGCAGGCGTGTCGTTCGCCGGGTCGACGCTGTAGGCGACCGCGAGGACCCGGTCGCGGTCGTCGCCGAGGGTGCGCACGGCCTCGGCCATCTGCGACGCGGCGATCGGGCAGGCCTCGGTGCACTGCGTGTCGAGGAAGGTGATCGCCAGCGCCTTGCCCTCGAAGCCCGGCGTGTCGGCGACGACAGCCGGCAGCGTCAAGCCCTCCGGGGGCTGGCTCCCCCGGAAGTCGACCTCGCCGCCGTCGCGTGTGAGCACGAAGCCGAGCACGACGACCAGGACTCCCGCGAGTGCGGCTCCGAGCAGGACGACTCTCACCCCGAGAGTCTGCCCAGGGTGAGGCCTGCGTGATTCATTAAGGCGCATGGTCGTGGAGCCGAGGACGCTGCGGGAGGGGATCCGCGCCCTCCCCCGGCCCCTCTGGATCCTCGCCGCCGGCTCGTTCGTCAACCGCTTCGGCAGCTTCGTCGCCGTCTTCCTCGTCCTCTACCTGCGGGAGAAGGGCTACTCGATCGCCGAGGCCGGTCTCGTCGTCAGCCTCTACGGCGCGGGCAACGTGCTGGCCGCGGCGGTGGGCGGCCTTCTCGCCGACCGGGTCGGGCGCCGCAACGCGATCGCGTTCTCGATGTTCAGCTCCGCCGCCACCTTGCTGGCCCTGTCCCAGGCGGACGAGATCGTGCTGATCGGCGTGCTGACGTTCCTCGCCGGGCTCACCGGCGAGCTGTACCGGCCCGCGTCGTCCGCGCTGCTCGCCGACCTCGTCCCCGCAGGGCAGCGGCTGACGGCGTTCGCGGTCAACCGGCTCGCGATCAACCTCGGCTTCGCCGTCGGCCCGGCGGTCGCCGGCCTCCTCGCCGACGTGTCGTTCACGTATCTGTTCGTCGGCGACGCGCTCACCTCGATCGCGTTCGGCGTCCTGACCCTGACCTCGCTGCCCGAGGGGGTCCGCTCGCGCCGGGGCGACGAGCGCCGGGGCGAGGGCATCCGGACGATCGCGCGCGATCGAGCCTTCCTCCTCTTCCTCGCCTCGTCCCTCCTCGGCGCCTTCGTCTACTTCCAGGCGAACGCGACCTTCCCGCTCCAGGTGAAGGAGAGCGGGCTGACGAACGCGGACTACGGCCTGCTGATCTCGCTGAACGGGCTCGCGATCGTGATCCTCGAGCTGCCGTTCACCTCGATCGTCCAGCGGTTCCCGGTCATCCCCACGCTCGCCGTCGGCTCGCTGCTGGTCGGCCTCGGCTTCGCCCTGAACGCCTGGGCCGAGACGCTGGCGGCGTTCGCGCTCACGGTCCTGATCTGGACGATCGGCGAGATCGTCTACGCACCGCTCGCCTCCGCGTACGTCGCCGACATCGCGCCGACGCACCTGCGCGGCCGCTACCAGGGCGCCTGGGGACTGATGTGGGGCCTTGCCTTCATGCTCGGCCCGGCGATCGGCGCGGCGCTCTTCGCCTGGAACGGCGACGCGTTCTGGCTCCTCTGCGGCCTCCTGGGCGGGATCTCAGCGCTGCTGCTGCTCGCCGCGTCCGTCCAGCCGGCCGTCGCGGAGGCGGACGACCCGAGCAGCGCGTGACGCGATCTCCGGATCGTGCGTGATCAGCACCACGGTCTGGCCGTGCTCGCGCGAGAGCTTGCGAAGCAGCTCGACGATCTCCTTGCCGGTCTCGGTGTCGAGGTTGCCGGTCGGCTCGTCGGCCAGCACGACCCGCGGCTCGTTCGCGAGCGCCCGTGCGATCGCCACCCGCTGCTGCTCGCCGCCCGACAGCTGGGACGGAAGGTGGTCGGCCCGGCGGCCGAGACCGACCGATTCGAGGAGGCCTCGCGCCTCGTCCCGTCGCCGACCGCCGTCGAGCTTCCGCGGTGCGAGGGCGACCTCGACGTTCTGCGCCGCCGTCAGCGTCGGGATCAGGTTGAACTGCTGGAAGACGAAGCCGATCGCGCCGAGGCGGAGGCGCGCGAGCTCGCCGTCGCCGGCCTGCGAGAGGTTCCGCCCCTCGAACAGGACCTCGCCGGTCGTCGGCCGGTCGAGCGCGCCGAGGAGCTGGAGCAGCGTCGTCTTGCCCGAGCCGCTCGGCCCGGCGACGACGAGGAACTCGCCGCCCTGCACCTCGAGGTCGACGTCGTGCACGGCATGCACCTCGTAGGAGCCCTGCCGGAAGGTCTTCGAGACCCCGCGCAGCTGGTAGACGGGCTGGCCGTTCGCGGTCATCAGTCGATGTGCCTCAGTGCGTCGGCAGGGCGGAGACGGGCGGCGCGAAGGCCGCCGACGGCGCCGGCGATCAGCCCGCCCAGGAGAGCCAGCCCCACAGCGGCGAGCATGAGGTTCACGGAGATCGGCGCGCCGATCTCGACCGTCGTCGACGGGTCCGCGACCTGTCCCTGGCCGAACGGGCCGCCGCCGCCACCGCCGGGCCCGAAGAACCTGGGCCCCTGCGAAGCCGCCTCCGCGAAGGTCGCCTTCAGGCTCGGCGCCGCGGCCTCGATCAGGAGCGCGCCGGCGACGCCGACCACGATCCCGAGCAGCCCGCCGAGCAGTCCCTGGAGGAGCGCCTCGCCGCTGACCTGGCGGACGACGAGCCGCTGCGGCCAGCCGAGGGCCTTCAGCGTCCCGAGCTCGCGGATCCGCTTGGTCACGGACGAGAGGGTCAAGAGGCTCGCGATCAGGAACGCCGCGAGGAGGGCGACCAGCACGAGGGCGGTGCCGAGGCGGTCGGCCAGCTTCCGCGCGTCGACCAGCGAGCCGGACACGCGGCCGGCGAGATCCTCGGCGGTGGTGACCGACGCGCCCTCGAAGTCGTTGCGGATCTGCGTCGCGACCTCGTCCACCTGGTCGGCGCTCTCCGCGCGCACGTTGATGGTGTTCACGCGGCCCTCGCGGTCCGCGAGCTTCTGCAGTCGCCCGAGCTCGACGTAGAGATCGGACGCCTGGCCGCCGAGCGGCGTCCTGGCGAAGCCGACGACGGTCAGCGACTGGCTGCCGAGCTTCACCTTGTCGCCGAGGGCGATGTTGTTCTGCTGGGCGTACGCGAGGTTCAGGACCGTCTCGGCCTTGTCCGCCGAGAGGTAGCGGCCGCGCACGATCTGACTGGGCGTGATCGCGCCGAGCGAGGACTTCGAGACGTCCACGCCGGTCACGCTCCTGTTCTCGATGTCGATGTTCTCCGGGGGGCCGGCGCCGGGCGTCCGGAACGTGGGCGCGCCGTTCGCCGGGAGCTCGGGGACGACCCCCTCGACGTGGATCGCATTCAGCGTCAGCGAGCCGGCCGCATCCTGGACGCCGTCGTTCGACCGGATGTCCGCGACCGTGCTCGCCGGGAAGCTGAGCTGCCCGGTCGGCAGGAAGTCGTCGCGCTCGAAGCGCTCGCCGGGCTGCCCGAGGTTGCGAAGGCCGAACCGCGCGCCGCCGGCCTCCTCGCGGAGCGCCTCGCGCTCCGACTCCGAGAGACCGGCCGGACCTTCCTCGCCGAAGCGGATCGGGCGCGTGACGGACATGTCGGTGCCGACGCCGGTGAGCGGCTCGAGCACCTTCGCCTGCGCGTCGTCGAGGCCTTTGGAGAGCGCGCTCACCGCGACGACGAGCCCGACGCCGACCGCGAGGCCCAGCGCGGTCAGGAGCGTCCGGCCGCTCCGCCGCCGAAGCTCGGCGAGCATGTACGAGAGGTAGAACACGAGGCTCACCTCACCAGAGCCGTCTAAGAGCGGATTAAGGACCTCCGAAGAACTCTCCAAGAATGCGACGAGGCCGCCCTCGGGCGACCTCGTCATCGGCACACCGCGCGGAAGGGGTCATCTGCACATCGGGTGGGCTCCTTTCGTCGGGTTGCGAATTCGATGAAACCGCGCCCGGTTAAGGAGGCGCTGAAAGGCGCATGAAAGGTTCCGAAGAGTCGAAGATGCACCTGTGAGATTCCTTGCCGCCGCCCTCGCCGTCCTCGCCCTCGCCTCGGTCGCAGGCGCTCAGAGCGCGCCGCGCCATACCGGCCAGCGCACGATCGTCGACGCGAACGGCGACAACCGGCTCGAGTACGGGGCCGCCGACCGGCGGGTGATCCGCGACGAGATCTCGCCGCACAACATCGCCGTCGCCCCGTTCCGCACGCTGATCGCCTTCGCGCACCTCGCGGACACGCAGATGGTCGACGAGGAGTCGCCGGGCCGCGTCGAGCTCGTCGACTTCATCGGCGGCGACCCGTTCAGCGCGTCCTACCGCCCACAGGAGGGCCTGATGCCGTTCGTGCTCAACGAGGAGGTCCGCGCGGTCAGCAACCTCCGGCGCGGGCCGGCGACCGGAGCGCCGATCACCCTCGCCATGACCGGCGGGGACAACGTCGACAACGCCCAGCTGAACGAGACCCGCTGGTTCATCGACATCATGGACGGCGGCCGCGTCGTGAACCCGAACTCCGGCCGGCCGCGGACCTGCGGCCTCCGCAAGACGCCGCTCTACGGCGGGATGCGGGGCGGCGGCCGCTTCTACGAGCCGAACGGCAAGGGCGACGGCCCAGGCTACTCACCGTCGATGGCGGCGAATCGGCGCGCCGTCGGCCGCTCGGTCGCCTCGCGCGACTACAAGGGCCTGTTCGAGCAGATGAACCGCCCCTTCCGCCCGGTCGGGCTCGGGATCCCCTGGTACTCGGTCGTCGGGAACCACGACGCGCTCGTCCAGGGGAACTTCGCGCAGAACGGGCTCTTCGACCAGGTCGTCGCAGGCTGTCGCAAGGTCACGCGCTACTCACGCGAGGCGCTCGCTCAGATCCGGCCGCTGATCGCCGGGGGCGTGACGCCGCAGGAGCGCGCGGAGATCATCCGCCTCACCCTCGGCGACTTCCTCGACACCTGGGGCGTGCCGCGCGAGCACCGGGGGCTCTGGAAGACGGTGCCCAGCGATCCGGCGCGGCGCTTCCTCGGCAAGGTGGACTGGATGCGCCAGCACTTCAGGACTCGCGGGAGGCCGGTCGGGCACGGGTTCACCCAGACGAACCTCGACACCGCGAGCGGGTTCTACGCGTTCAAGGCAGCAGTCGGCCTTCGCTTCGTCGTGGTGGACACGGTCGCCGACAACTCGAGCAGCGGGAACATCGACGAGCCCCAGATGAGGCGGCTCAAGTTCGAGCTCGCAGCGGCGGAGGCGAGCCGGGAGCTGGTCGTCGTCTTCGGCCACCACTCGCTGCGAACGATGACGGCATCGGAGCCCAATGCCCACCTCGGCCCTGAGGTCGAGGCGGTGCTTCGCGACCACCGCGGGGTGATCGCGTACGTCGCCGGCCACGAGCACCAGAACCGGGTCGAGCCGCACGGGACGTTCTGGGAGATCGTGACGGCGTCGCACCTCGAGTGGCCGCAGCAGTCCCGCGTCATCGAGATCGCCGACCTTCGCAACGGCGAGCTCGCCATCCACGCGACGGCGATCGACCACGCCGCGCCTCCACGCCCCGGCCGGGCCGGGCCGCAGCGCCTGGCGTCGATCGCCCGCGAGCTGTCGCTGAACGAGCCCCAGGCGGAGAACGGCGAGAACGGCTGGCCCGACCGGCGCGGCACCCGTCTCGACCGCAACGTCTCGCTGCTCGTGCCGAACCCCTACAGCTAGGACGCGCGGCGCCGGAACCAGCGCGCCCGCTCGGCCGGCAGGTCGACGCCCTCACCGAGTGCCGTTGCGGCGGAGACGACGTCGTCGTCGGTGAGCGTGGTCAGCTCTTCCGGACCGAGGTCCTCGAGCCGCCGGCCCGAGAGGCCGGCAAGCCGGAGCGCCTGGGCGTTCAGCGCCTGCTCGAAGATCGTCCGTGCGTAGCGCGCGTTGCCGAACCGCTCGCCCCTCGCCGCCGCCTGGAAGACCGAGCGCAGCGCCTCGACGGCGCCGTCGGTGAGCTCGTACGCGTAGTCGTCGGCGAACTTGCGGGTGATCGCCAGCAGCTCGTCCGTCGAGTAGTCCGGGAACGAGATCTCGCGCGAGAACCGCGACCGGAGACCCGGGTTCGAGTCGAGGAAGCGCGTCATCGGCCGCGGGTAGCCGGCGACGATGACGATCAGCCGGTGGCGGTAGTCCTCCATCCGCTTGAGGAGCGTCTCGACCGCCTCCGGCCCGAAGTCGTGGTACGCGGCCTCCGGCGCGAGCGCATAGGCCTCGTCGATGAAGAGAACGCCGTCGAGCGAGCGGCGGATCACCCGTTCCGTCTTGAGCGCCGTCGTGCCGACGTACTGCCCGACGAGCCCGCTGCGGTCGACCTCGACGAGGTGCCCGCGCCGCAGCAGCCCCATCGCGCGGTACATCTGCGCCAGCAGCCGCGCAACCGTCGTCTTCCCGGTTCCCGGGTTCCCGGTGAAGACGAGGTGCTGGCTGGTCGCCACCTCGGGCAGGTCGTGCTCCTGCCGCCGCGCCTGCACCTGGAGGAAGGCGACGAGCGCACGCACCTGCTCCTTGACGGTGTCCAGCCCGACCAGCGAGTCCAGCTCCGCCTGCAGCTCCTCGAGCGAGCGGGCGGGCTCCGGGCGGTTCAGGCCGAGCTGCTCGGCGACCCAGTCGAGCGGCGCCTCGCGCGAGGCCGTCCTGCGTAGTCGCTGGGCCAGGTCTCTGACGTTCTCGGCGAGCTCATCACGGACGTCGCGCGGCATGGCGGGATCAGGGTACCCCTCGAGAACCGCCGGGAAACTGCCGATGATCGTTAACATGGTTAACGACATGCCTGACACGGTCACCACCACGGACGTCGCCAACCGCCTGCGGCCCGCGCTGCTCAAGCTCGCGCGGGAGCTGCGGCGGGAGAGCCACGCGCTCGGCGTCACCGGCGGTCAGGTGACGCTCCTGATCCAGATCCGGCGGCACCGCGGCCTCGGCGTGAACGACCTCGCCGCGCTGGAGCGGATCTCCCCTGCCGCGATGTCCGGCCACGTCGACCGGCTCGAGAAGGCCGGTCTCGTCACGCGGACGCCGCACGAGTCCGACCGGCGGAAGCAGGTGCTCGCGCTGACCGACGAGGCCGAGGGCGTGCTCCGGTCGGTGAAGTCACGGCGCACCGCCTGGCTCGCCGCCCGGCTGAAGACGCTGGACCCGGAGGAGCTCAGGGCGGTCGACGAGGCGGTCGAGCCGCTCTTCAAGCTTCTGGAGGACGCATGACCGTCGCGTTCCGCCGCACCTTCGCCAGCATCCGCAAGCACCGGAACTACCGGCTCTTCTTCACGGGCCAGGTGATCTCGCTCGTCGGCACCTGGATGCAGAACATCGCGCTCGCCTGGTACGTCGTCGAGCTGACGAGCTCCCCGGTCGCCGTCGGCTTCCTTGCGTTCTGCCGCTTCGCGCCGTTCACGATCTTCGGCCTGTTCTCGGGCGTCGTCGCCGACCGGTTCGACAACCGGAGGCTCGTGATGGTCACGCAGGCCAGCTCGATGGTCGTCGCGGTGGCGCTGACGACGCTTGCGTTCTCCGGCGCCGAGATCGTGTGGCTCGCCTACATCCTCGCCTTCGCGGCCGGCACCGCGCTCGTCTTCGACGCCCCCGGCCGCCACGCGCTGACGTTCCAGATGGTCGGCCGCTCGGAGCTGCCGAACGCCGTCGCGCTCAACGCGAGCCTCTTCAACGGCTCACGCGTGATCGGGCCCGCTGCGGCAGGCGTGATCATCGCCGTCTTCGGCGTCGGCGTCTGCTTCGCGCTCAACGCGCTCAGCTTCCTGGCCGTCCTGACCAGCCTCTGGCTGATGCGGGTCGACGAGCTGGTGAAGCTCGACCGGCCGGAAAAGCACCCGTCGGTCCTGCGGAGCGTCCGGGAAGGCCTTTCGTACGCGCGGCACTCGCCCCGCGTGCGGCTGATCCTCGCGATGACGACCGTGGTCAGCACCGTCGGCTTCAACTTCCACGTCCTCGTCCCGGTGCTGGCGTCAGAGACGCTCGAGGCCGGCCCGAAGACCTTCGGCCTCCTCTCGGCGTTCTTCGGCGGCGGCGCCCTGACCGGCGCGCTGCTCTCAGCGGGGCTCGGACGGGCGAGCTGGAAGGCGCTCCTCGCCGGCGTCGGCGGCTTCAGCATCGCACTGCTCGCGCTCGCGCCGATGACGACGGTCGCGGCCTGCGCGGTGCTGCTCTACATCGTCGGCGTCTGCTTCACGCTGTGGACGGCGAACAGCCAGTCGCTGCTCCAGCTGACCGCCCCGGACCACCTGCGCGGCCGCGTCCTGAGCCTCTACCTCTTCGCGTTCGCAGGCCTGGCGCCGCTGGGCGGGCTCTTCAGCGGGTGGCTCGCCGAGGTCGGCGGGACCGAGCTCGCCTTCGGCGTGGCGGGCGTGACCGGGCTGGTGATGACGGCAGCTGCGCTGCGCGAGGTCTTCGGCCGGCACGGCCGGGCCGTCCTTACACAGGCCTAACAACCCGGCGCGAAATCCTTTCAGAAGCCGCACGGCGCGCTCACGGCGGCGGGGAAGACTCCGGTCAAGTGGTTCCCCAAGGAGGTTCTCAGCAGTGACCAAGACGATTCGACTCGGAGTTCTCACGCTCGTCGCGCTCGTCGCGCTCGGGCTTGTGAGCGCCGCCGTCGCCCACCGCGTCGTCGTCATCAAGGGCACGAAGAACGGCGAGACGCTGACCGGCACGGCCGGCAGCGACCGGATTCACGCACGCGGCGGGAACGACGTCGTCAACGCCGGCGAGGGCAACGACCGCGCCTTCGGCGGGTGGGGCGCCGACACCATGAACGGCGAGGGCGGGAACGACCGCATGCGCGGCGGCCCCGGCCCCGACACGCTCAACGGCGGCGAGGGCAACGACGTCCTCCGCGGCCGCTGGGGCAACGACACCGTGAACGGTGACAACGGCAACGACATCATCTGGGTCGGCCGAGGCGCCGACGTCCAGAACGGCGGTGAGGGTGACGACAAGCTGCACGCCCTCGCGCGGGATCGCATGGTCGACACGATCGACTGCGGCCCCGGCAACGACGTCGTCTGGCTCAATGCCCGCGAGTCCGACACGCACGTGAACTGCGAGACCGTGAAGACCGTCCGGACCTCGCACCCCGACGACGGGGAGTAACACCAGCCTTACCTCTCATCCCTCTCTCCACGCTACGAAGCCCGCTCTTAGGCGGGCTTCGTGGTTTATTGGACGGGTGGCGGAGCTCCGCAGCGGGACGGTCATGCTCGACCTCGCGACGACCGCGTCGGTCGCCGGAACCCTGTTCCAGGAGTACATGGCCGGGATGCCGGCCGGGGACGACTTCGCCACCTACTCGCTGCTCGTCGTCTTCGGCGAGTCGAGCCCGACGACGTTCTCCGAGCGGATGGGCATGCCGCTCACCACGGCGTCCGACCGGCTCAACCGGCTGGTGACGAAGGGCCACGCGGAGCGCGTCCGCAACCCGATGGACGCGCGCTCCTTCCTCTTCCGGCTGACCGACGAGGGCTGGGCGGCGTTTCGCGAGGCGCAGCCGAAGTTCGTCGAGCTGATGGACCACCTGACCGAGCGACTCGAGATGCCGCAGGAGGAGATCCGGGTGGCGCTCCAGGCGCTCGAGCGCGCGATGCGGGAGCAGCTGGCCGACCTTAACGAGAAAAAAACTCCGGCTCCGTAGCTTTTCCTCCGGCGCCGGAGTATCGTGCCGGGCATGCTCAAGCCCGCAGTCGCCATCATCGCGTCCGCCCTGCTCGTCTCGTGCGCGCAGGGCGCGACGCGCGCCACGGAGCTCGTCGCGAAGATCGAGATCGGCCGGGGCGCGTGCTCGGCAACCTTCACCGAGGGCGCGGTCTGGGCGACCGTGTTCCAGACGAACGAGGTCGTCCGCATCGATCCCGCCACGAACACGGTCACGAACCGGATCCCCGTCGACGGCGGGCCGTGCGGGATCACCGCCGGCGCGGGCGCGGTCTGGCTGATGACGAACACGGGGAGCACCGTCCAGCGAATCGACCCCGCCACCAGCCGGGTGACCGCGACGATCGAGGTGGGCGCCGGCCCCTACGACGTGCTCTACGCGTTCGGCGCCGTGTGGGTGACGAACTATGCCGACGGCACCATCCACCGGATCAACCCGGCGACAAACCGGGTCGTCCGCCGGATCCGGATCATCGGCGCGCCGGCAGGGCTCGCGGCGACGACCTCGGCGCTCTGGGTCGGCGACGCCTCGGGCAGGACGATCGTGCGGATCAACCCGCGGACGAACCGGGTGGTCCGGCGCGTCAACACCGGCGGCCTCTCGCCCGAGTGGCTCGCGTCGCGGGGGCGGTTCGTGTGGGCGTCGAACAGGCTGAGTGGGTCGGTCGCCAAGATCGACGAGCGGAAGAGGCGCCGGGTCGCCCTGATCAAGCGCGTCGGCCGCTGGCCGGTCGACGGCGGGATCGTCGCAGGCAGCCTCTGGGTGCCGAACCAGCAGAGCGGCACGGTGGTGCGCATCGACCTGACCCGCAACCGCATCGTCGAGTCGGTGCGCGTTGGCTCAGGGCCCTTCGTCGTGCCGGATCACGCGAGCGAGATCTGGGTCGCGAGCTTCGGCGGCTCCGACATCTGGCGCCTGCGGGTTAGCTAGGTCCCCCAGCCGTCGTGCGGCTCGAGCCGCTCCTCGGCGACCATCCACGCCTCGCGGAGCTCCTCGCACCGGCCGTCCGTCGCGAAGCGAAGGAAGAGGATCCCCGGAAGGGTGATCTCGCCGTCGTCGTCGCGCATCGTGGCCCACCACTCGACCGACGTCCGGTTCCCCTCGATGATCGGCCGGCCGATGCGGACGCTGACGTCCCGCTGGCCCGTTGTCGCGTTCGTCCAGTACTCGTGGATGCCCTGGTGGCCGAGATGCGGCTCCCTGAACGGGCTCGAGCGGTAGACGGCGTCCTCGGTGAAGAGCGCCGCGGCGGCTTCCGGGTCAGCCTGCTCCCATGCGATGCGGTAGCGCTCCAACCACTCGCCTACCTCCATTTGGGCGAGTCTAGGGCCGTTCCCCTGCGCGAGGGATTCTCGGCCCGTTCGGAGCGTCCGATGTTTCGGGCGTAGGACAACCCACCAGGCGGACGCGGCCACGCCGAGGAGTTCACGGAGGTTCAGGCGTGAGCAAGCCGATCGCCAAGCCGAAGCAGACCTACCTCGCCGCTGGACAGCGCCGACCGAGCTCTGCTCAGCGACGAGAGGAGGTGAGCGAAGTGTCGAAGCGTTACCACAAGCTTGTCGCGCTGAAGAGGCGCGAGGACGGCCAGACGATGGCCGAGTATGGCGTCGTGCTGGCCGTAATCACGATCGCCGTGTTCGGAGCCCTGACCCTGCTGTCCGGGAACATCGAGGGCGCGGTCACCCGCGTCGCCGGCTTCATCTCCTAGTAAGTCGATCGCTCAGCAAGTCGAAGCCCGCCACGACCCCTGGCGGGCTTCGACATTACTGCGTTCGCCGCCATGCCCCATGAGGGGACGACCGCCCGTCTCTGCGAGAGTGGGGAGGGTGAACCAGGAGAGGTTGAGCATCCACGCTGGCCGCCCGCGCTCGGGGCAGCGCTTCGAGCCGATTCACGAACAGGAACTTTCGGACGACGCGCGCAGCGCTGCGCAGACACTACCCGGAGTCCACCGGGGCCTCAGGGTCCTTCTTGAAAGTTCAGGCCCACTTGGCATTCCGGATCTGCTCGCGATCGTCGGACC